>NZ_JAMYMF010000013.1:0-149383 GCF_040318415.1 Mesorhizobium sp. M1163
TCGAACGCCTTGACGATCACGTTGAGCGCGCCGATCTCGCTCTCATTCGACCATGTATGGAACAGTTTGAGCTCGGTGGCGGCGGGGGGGGGGGGGGGGCGCGGGGCCCCCCCCCCCCCCGCCACCAGGCAACCTCGCCGCAGCTTCCGCGTTGAGCCATCGGAGGGATGACATCAGCCTCGGAGAACTCCCATGAAAACACTTCTGTCCATCACTGCGGCAGCGCTGATGGCCGGCGCGCCTTTGGCTGCTTTTGCCCAATCGGCGACGCTGACGCCTCTGACGACCGACACCATGAGCAAGGTTGACACGGCGACGTTCGTGAAGACGGTGCCCATCGCCAATACATTTGAAATCGAGTCGAGCCGACTTGCACAGAAGCAGGCGACGGCCGACGATGTGAAGGCCTTCGCGGCGCAAATGGTCACGGACCACACCAAGGCCGGCGAGGACTTCAAGGCGGCGCTCAGCAAAGGTCAGACAACTTCGGCCACCACGCCGGCCGGCCCGCCGCTGGACACCAAGCACCAGGCGTTGCTCGACCAACTCAAGGAGGCCAGCGGTGACAGCTTCCAATCGAAATATATCGACATGCAAACCCAGGC
Organism: Mesorhizobium sp. M1163; assembly: GCF_040318415.1. Lineage (NCBI taxonomy): Bacteria > Pseudomonadati > Pseudomonadota > Alphaproteobacteria > Hyphomicrobiales > Phyllobacteriaceae > Mesorhizobium > Mesorhizobium sp. M1163. The sequence continues at coordinate 606 of NZ_JAMYMF010000013.1, forward strand.
ACATAAGGAAGCGGTAGCGCTGTTCTCCGCCTACGCAAATTCCGGCGATGATCCGGCGATGAAGGAGTTTGCCAAGAAGACGCTGCCGGTGCTGCAAATGCACGAACGTCATGTCAAGGACCTCGCTGCGGCGCATCAATGAGAGCGAAGACCGCCTGCAGTTTTCGCACATGGAAGACGGCCCCATACCGGCCTGTGTGAAGCGGCTGTCGTCGGACCACACGGCCGGGAACAAAGCACCGAGAGTGCCGTTATTTATTCGGCTTGTTCGGGGAGGATTCAATGGAAGGCGGCATTCGCGAGGCCCCAAGGATAGTAGCGCCGGCTTTGGGCGCCGTCGTGGTCGCCGCTGTCACAGGCTGAAATCGCTTTCCGAACTGGACAGGCTGCCTTGATGCGTTACGGCGAGATATTTGCAAATGTTACGGCACTCATGTTGCTGGCCTTGATGATTGGCGGCGTCTTCGTCCTGTTTGGAGAGCCGCTGTGGCCGCGGCACTACGCGAGAATGGTGCTGGTCACGAATAGTGATGCCATGACCACCGCGTCAGTCCGAACAAGCTGCGCGCACAGTCCATGCCTGCCCGACACCATCGATCACACCGTGCTCACTCCTCGCCCCGAGGACGGACCGTGATCTGCGATTGCAGCAGATGCGGAGCGAGGAGATGCGGAAAGGCCCGCCACGCGACCTGCGCGACGGACCCTTTGGTTCAATCAAACCGTCTGGCCACAACTAAGTCAGGATAATCACGATCTTGTAGGTATTCGGGTCGACGATGACTATCCGGCCATCGGCGAGCACGAAATACTCATAGCCTTCGTAAGCCGGAACGATCTTGACGATGCGCGCCGGCAGACGATGCAGCCGGACTTTCTTCCGCGGAACCTCGATGCCGACAGAGATGTCGAAATCGACGCTGGAAACGGGTTGGACGCTCGTTTCCTTGATGACCTGCGTGATCTGGGTTTTCTGTTCAACGGTCACATTGCTGATGGAAGCGGTCGAACTCTGGTCTTGCGTCTGCGTCGAGGCTTTGCCCTGAGTCTGCTCGGTGGTCGTGGTCCCAGTCTTGCCCTGAGCCTGCTCCTCGGTCTTCATTTTCGTGTTGCCTTGGGCCTGCTCGGTAGCGGTGGTTCCGGCCTTGCCCTGGGCTTGCTCGTCGGTCTTCATCTTGGTGTTGCCCGTGGCCTGCTGGTCGGTCGTGGCGCCGGCCTTGCCCTGGGCCTGCTCTTCGGTCTTCAGCTTCTTGTTGCCCTGCGCCTGTTGATCAGTCGTAGCGCCGGCCTTGCCCTGCGCCTGCTCGTCGGTCTTCAGCTTCGGTTTGCCCTGCGCCTGTTGATCAGTCGCAGCGCCGGCCTTGCCCTGAGCCTGCTCGTCCATCTTGGCGCCATTCTGGCAATTGGCAGCGCCGGCTGCGCAATTGGCGCCGGACTGGTCGTCGGTCGACTGCTGCGTCTGGGCAAGTGCAGCTCCGCAGCTGACGCTGATTGCTAGCAAGCTGGTGATCAGAACGCCTTTCATGAGAGATCTCCTTGGAAAATGCGTCCCTTCACCGCGTAAAACTGCGGCCAAAAAATTTTGTTCCAAACCAATGGAGCGAAACGGCAAGCGATCCGAGTGGCGGAACAAGCTCCACCTGATGACGTTACCGGCCTATAGCAACCCCGCTGCGAACAGCATGACGCGGCGCAGCGCAGAGGTGGCTCACCACGAAAGGAGACGATCATGAGAATGCATCTTTCGGCAGCCGCGGCTGGGTTCTTGCTGCTTGCGGGTATTGGCGCCGCTGCAGCTCAGGACGTGGTCATCGAACCCCAGCAGGAGACGATCGTACGCGAGTATGTGAAGAAGCAGCCTCTGGCGTCCGTCCAGCTTCCCGGCGTGGAGCTCAATGTCGGCTCGACCCTGCCCGATACCGTCGAGCTTCATGAGGTTCCCGACGTCAAATACCGCTATGTCGTCGTCGACAATCGGACCGTCCTGGTCGATCCTGGCACGCGTAGGATCGTGAAGGTCATCCAGTGAGCAATGCGCGTCGTTTTTTGAAGGGACATGCGGCGCGTCCTGCATTGTCGACATCCCAAACTGCTGCCCGTGCCTGGGCATTCGGACGCAGAAAGGCCCGCCGTTCCGACGCACGGCGGGCCTCATAGCGGAGTCAGCGCGCTAGGCGGCAGCGTCCTGTGCTCGCTAGGCCAAAAACTTTGAGAGAATATTCCCGGCTCCGCATTTCGCGGGAAATACCGTTCTTTGATCTGGCGATCAGCATTTCCGATGATGCCCGCAAGGCTTCGCATTCCGCCTGGCCGCAATGATTTCAAAACCGATGGGATTGACCATGCCTGGGACTATCAACACTTTGCTTCCATTCCTCGCAGCAACTATAAACCGGCGCGCCGGCCTCGCTGTACTGTTTGCATCGGCGGTTGCGATTGTCGGCATGGCTGCGCCGTCGTTCGCCGAGGACAAGACGGCGATCAAGGTCGGCATCATGAGCGGCGAGGACGAGGACGTCTGGCGCGTCGTCACCGCCCAGGCGGCGGAGAGGGGGCTGACGATCGAGACCGTGGTGTTCAACGACTACACCCAGCCGAATGAAGCACTCGAGCGTGGCGAAATCGACGCCAACGCCTTCCAGCACAAGCCCTATCTCGACAACCAGATCAAGACGCAGGGCTATCACATCGTCCCGGTCGGCTATACCGGGGTCTGGCCGATCGGCCTCTATTCCAAGAAGTACGCGAAGATTGGCGACTTGCCCGAAGGCGCCGTCGTCGGCGTGCCGAACGATCCGTCCAATGAAGGGCGCGCGCTGCGTGTCCTGCAGAGCGAAGGTCTGATCAAGCTCAGGGAAGGAACCGGCATTCTGGCTACGACGACCGACATTGCCGAAAACCCGAAGAAATTGGTCGTCAAGGAGCTCGACGCTGGCATTGTCGGGCGCTCGGTGGAAGATCTCGACGGGGCCGTGGTCAACACGGATTGGGCGCTTAAAAGCGGCCTCACACCGGAGAACCGCATCGCCCAGGAGGCGGTGGCCGACAATCCCTACCGCAACTTCATCGCGGTCAAGGCCGGCAATGAAAACCAGCCCTGGGTAAAGACATTGGTCGCCTCCTACCAGAACGAAAAGGTGAAGGCCGAATTCGACCGGGTCTACAAGGGAACCGGCATCAGCGCCTATTGATACCGAGCTCGACTTGGCGCTGAAGCCCGGCATGATAAAGCGGTCCGCGCTCCAACGCGGACCGCGATCGCGTTTTGCGGGACACCAATACAGGAACTTTCATGAACCAGCATTTCGCCCCGGTCACCGAAGTCATGCATCCCGTCGGCAGCCGTTCCGCGGGACCGCACGATGTCGTACGCCTCATCGAGCTGAAGCGCCGCTTCGGCGCAACAGCGGCGCTGGACGGCGTATCGCTCAGCGTGCGCCAGGGCGAGATCCTCGGAATCATCGGCCGGAGCGGCGCCGGCAAGTCGACGCTGATACGCTGCCTAAACGGCCTGGAGCGGCCGGATACAGGACAGGTCTTCATCGAAGGCCGCGACATCAGCCGGCTCGGCGAGCGCGAATTGCAGCCGCTGCGCCGGCGTATCGGCATGATTTTCCAGCATTTCAACCTGCTGTCCGCCAAGACGGTCGAAGACAATGTAGCGCTGCCGCTCAAGATCGAAGGCCGGCCCAGGGCCGAACGCCTGGCGCGCGCTGCCGAGCTGCTCGAGCTCGTCGGCCTGTCGGAGAAGGCGAAAGCCTATCCGGCGTCGCTGTCGGGCGGACAGAAACAGCGCGTCGGCATTGCCCGGGCGCTTGCGGCGCGCCCAGCGCTGCTGCTGTCGGACGAAGCGACCTCGGCGTTGGACCCGGAGACGACGCGCTCCATCCTTGCCTTGCTCAGAGACATCAACCGGCAGCTCGGCCTGACCATCCTGCTCATCACTCATGAGATGGAGGTGATCCGTTCGATCGCCGACCGGGTCGCGGTGATCGACGCCGGACGAATCGTCGAGCAAGGGCCGGTGTGGTCGGTGTTTGCCGATCCGAAGTCGGCGATCACACAAAGCCTGCTCGGCGGCATCAGGCCGCAATTGCCGGCGGAGATCGCAAGCCGGCTAACGCAGAACGCCGGCGTGGAGGCGATCCTCAGGATCGACGTGGCGGGTGAGGCCGCGCGAAGCCCGCTTTTGTCCGATCTTGCCTCGGCAGTTCCCGGCTCGTTCCGCCTCGTTCATGGAGGCATCGATCACGTCCAGCAGCAGCCTGTCGGGACGCTGTTCGTCGCGGTCGCCGGTAGCAATGAAGCTCACCTGGCACAGGTGATCGCGTTCTTGAAAGCCCGCAATGCGCGGGTGGAGGTGCTTGGCCATGTCGCCAATTCTGTTTGAACTCCTGCTTCGATCCATCTGGGAAACGATCCTGATGACGGCCGCCTCCGGCCTCATCTCGCTGGTTTTCGGGCTGCCGCTCGGCCTGGCGCTGGTCGCCACCGACCGCGGCGGCATCGCCGAAAACCTGTGGGTGAACCGTGCGCTCGGCGCGGTCATCAACGGTTTCCGCTCGGTGCCTTTCATCATCCTGCTGGTTGCGCTGATCCCGGTGACGCGGCTGATCGTCGGCACCTCGATCGGCACATGGGCCGCCATCGTGCCGCTGTCGATCGCGGCCACGCCCTACTATGCCCGGATCGCCGAAGTGTCGCTGCGCGAGGTCGACCACGGGCTGATCGAAGCGGCGCGCGCCATGGGCGGCAACCGCTGGACGATCATCCGCGAGGTGCTGGTGCCGGAAGCGCTGCCCGGCATCGTCGCCGGCTTCACGGTGACGCTGGTGACGCTTATCGGCGCCTCGGCCATGGCCGGCGCCATCGGCGCCGGCGGGCTGGGCGACCTCGCCATCCGATACGGTTACCAGCGCTTCGAAACGTCAGTCATGATCGCCGTGGTCATCGTCCTGATCGTCCTGGTCTGCGGCATCCAGTGGGCCGGCGACCGGCTGGTCGCGAGGCTGGATCATCGGAACTGAGCGTGGCACAGCGGAGATGCTGGCCAGCATCGTCAGCCGGCGCGCTTCTTTTCGGTCGCTGCCCGGTCAATCGCCAACCCGTTCGCCGACAGCGCGACGCCGAACTTTTCGCCGGCTTCTGCGGGTGTGTAATAGCCTAGGGCGATATCCCGAGCGACCAATTCCGGATCACGCTGCCAGGGATTGCCGTAGCCGCCGCCGCCCGGCGTGCCAACTCGCACGCGGTCGCCGGCCTTCAGCGCGATGTCCTGTTCCTTGGAGAGGTGCGGCGGCACATGGGCCTCACCGTCGCGGAACACGGTCACCGTGTTGACCGCGCCGTCCTTGCCGCCGAGCGCGCCTTGCGGGCCGAAACGGCCATGGTCCATGACGAAGGAGGCGCGGGCGTCGCCACGCAGGATCTCGACCTCATAGGCGAGGCCAAAACCGCCGCGATGCTTGCCGGCGCCACCCGAGCCTTCGCGCAAGGCATAGTGGCGATAGAGCACAGGGAAAGCCTGTTCCATGATCTCGACCGGCGGCGATTTGGAAATGCCGATGGTCGAGCAGCCATTGGTCAGGCCATCATGATCGGCATTGCCGCCATAGCCGCCGCCGGATATCTGGTACATGACGTAGTCGCGGCCACGGAGCGGATCGTTGCCGCCGAGCGCGAAATTGCCGCTGGAGCCGGCGGGAGCCGCAGTCACCCTGTCCGGCAGCGCCTGCACCATGGCCGCGAACACCGCCTCGGCGATGCGCTGCGAAACCTCGGCCGCGCAGCCCGATACCGGCCGCGGATATTTGGCATCGAGGAAGGTGCCTTCTGGCCGCTTGACGATGAGCGGCTCGAAGGCGCCGGCGCTGATCGGCACGTCGGGGAAAATGTGGCGCATGGCGAGGTAGACCGAGGACAAGGTCGTCGCCAGCACGCTGTTCATCGGCCCGGCGCAGGGTTTTGACGAGCCTGAGAAGTCGAAGCGGAGCGTGTCGCCTTTTTTCTCGACGGCAAGCGCAATGGTCAGCGGCTCGTTCACCACCCCATCGGAATCGACGAAGGCCTGCGACCGGTAGATGCCATCGGGAATTGCCGCGATGTTGGCACGCATCTGTTCAGCGGCCCGGCGGCGCAATTCGGCGATTGCTTCGACGACTGTTTCGTCTCCGTAACGATCCAAAATGCCGTTGAGCCGGTCCTGGCCGATCAGCAGTGCTGCCGCTTGCGCGCGGATGTCGCCGATGCGCTGGTCGGCAACCCTGATGTTCGAGCAGATGATGGCGTAGATCTCAGGGTCGAGCACGCCCTTCTTGAACAATTTCACCGGCGGCAGCCGCAAGCCTTCCTGCTCCACCGCAGTCGCCGAGGCGGAGAAGCCGCCCGGCACCGAACCGCCAATGTCGGGCCAATGGCCGGTGTTCGACAGCCAGCAGAATATCTTGCCGTCGCGATAGACCGGCATGGCGAAGCGCACATCCATCAGATGGGTGCCGCCGAGATAAGGATCGTTGACGATGTAGATATCGCCCGGCTCGGGCGGCAGGCAGCGTCCGTCGGCGATCATCTCGATCACCGTTTTGGTCGAATACTGCATGACGCCGACGAACACCGGCAGGCCCTGGCTGCCTTGCGCGATCAGCGAACCATCGACTGCCGAATAGATGCCGTCGGAGCGGTCATTGGCCTCGGCGATGACGGGCGAGAAAGCGGCGCGCGAAAACGTCAGGTCCATCTCGTCACAGACCTGCTGCAGCGCCGCCTGGAGGACCGAAAGGGTGATGGCGTCGAGCTTTTGCATCTCAGGCCTCACCAATGTCGATGATGATGTTGCCGTCGGCATCCGAGCGCGCCCGGTCGCCGGGCTCGAGCACGGTTGTGGCATCCATCTGTTCGAGGATCGCCGGGCCTTCGATGATGGCGTCGAGCGGCAACTTTTCCCTACTGTAGACCGGCGTGTCGTACCAGCACCCGCCATACCAGACCGGCCGGATCTCGCGCCGCGCCTCTTCGAGCGTTTTGGCGCGGCCAGCCGGATCGATCAGCCGCGACAGATCGATCGCCGGCCGCACGCCGGTCACCGAGGTGTTGAGATTGACCAGATTGGCGCGGATTTCCGGCAGCTCGACCTTGAAGCGGGCGAAATAGGCCTTCTCGAACAGTTGCTGCAGGACCTCGCGCGTCACCGCAAACGACGGCAGCGGCACGTTAATAATATGCGTCTGGCCGACGAACTGCATGTCGGCGGAATGCGTGACGCGGATCGTCTCCGGCTTCACCGCTTCCTTGCCGATCAACTCTGCGCCTTCGTTTCGGTGCCGTTCCAATATAGCTTGGAGCTGGGCTTCATCGAGCCCCGCCACCGGCTGGTTGACCGTGTTGACGAAGTCATGGCGCAGATCGGCGACGACGCAGCCGAGCGCATTGGTAATGCCCGGCCGCGCCGGCACCAGCACCCGCGGCAGGCCGAGCTCGCGCGCCAGGGCGGTCGCATGCAGCGGCCCGGCGCCGCCGAAGGCGAACAGCGCGAAATCGCGCGGGTCGTGACCGCGCGACACCGAGACCATGCGGATGGCGCCCGCCATCTTCATGTTGCCCAGCCGCAGCACCGCACCCGCCGCCTCGACGCCGGACAGGCCGGTAGGTCGCCCGATCCTGTCCTCGAATATGCCCGTGACATGTTCGACGGTGACCGGGTTTTCCACCGCCAGCAGCTTTTTCGGCGCCAGCCGGCCGAGCACCAGATTGGCGTCGGTGATGGTCGGCTCCAAGCCGCCGCGGCCGTAGCAGATCGGCCCGGGATTGGCGCCGGCGCTTTCCGGGCCGATCTGGATCAGGCCGGCTGCATCGACGCGGGCGATCGAGCCGCCGCCGGCGCCGACTGTATGCACCGCCACCATCGGCACATGGATCGGCATCGCATATTCGATCTCGATCTCGTTCGACACCGCCGGTTCGGCATTGCGGATCAGCGCCACGTCGGTCGAGGTGCCGCCCATGTCGTAGGTGACCAGGTTTTCGAAGCCGGCGCGCTTGCCGGTATAGGCCGCGGCAATGACGCCGGAGGCGGGGCCGGACATAACGGTCTTGGCCGATTCACGTGTGACAAAGCGGGCCGAGATCATGCCGCCATTGCCGTTCATGATCAGGAAGTCGCGGGCGTAGCCTTTTGACGCCAGCTCCTTGCGCAGCCGTTCGACGTAGCGTTCGAGGATCGGTTGCACCGAGGCGTTGACCGAAGCGGTCACCCCGCGCTCGAATTCGCGCGCTTCCGAAAGCAGCGCATGGCCTGTCGTGATGTAGCCGTTCGGCCAAAGCTCGGCGCCGATCTCGGCCGCGCGCCGCTCATGCGCCGGGTTGGCGTAGGAATGCAGGAAATGGATGACGAGCGATTCGCAGCCGGCTTCGATCAGTTGTGAAATCGCTGCCCGCATCTCGGCCTCGTCGAGCGGTATGCGCACCGCGCCCGAGGCCTCGACCCGCTCCGACACTTCGAGCCGCAGATTGCGCGGAATGATCGGCACAAAGGTGCCTGTCATGCCATAGGCTTGCGGCCGTGTCCGCCGGCCAAGCTCGATGACGTCACGAAAGCCGCGCGTGGTGATCATGCCGGTTTTGGCCAGCCGGCGCTCCAGCACCGCGTTGGTTGTGGTCGTCGTGCCGTGCACGATGAGGTCGATGCCGTCCACGCGAAAGCCGGTGGCACCAAGAGCTGCAACGACGCCGAAAGCCTGGTTGTCGACCGTGGTCGGGGTCTTGGCGATATGCACCCGGCCACCATCACGGCCGTCGATCAGAAGCAGATCGGTAAAGGTGCCACCGACATCGATACCGGCGACGACGCTGCCCCTCGAATCCAGAGCTTGCGCCGAAAAATTCTGTTCCATTGTCGAAACCCGAAATGCCCGAACTGCTTACATGCCTCAGTTTGGAAAGCTGTTTTACGGCGACGTCTTGACGCAAATATCGTTTGTATACTAATAAATTCCGGACACAAGAGCTTACCGCTTCGGAGTGTGCAAGGGCACGCAGGAACCTGACCGGTTCGGGCGCGCAGGTGATAATTTGGCCCGGCGCTGAGCTGGCCCAGAAGGTTAGGTTTGATGAACACCACATCCGCGTTCAACACCGCCGGCGCCCGGCCGTTGCAGTTTCCGATACCGGCCAATGTCTATGCCGAAACCGTCGTCTCGGTGAAGCACTATACCGACCGGCTGTTTTCGTTCCGCATCACCCGGCCGCAGTCGCTGCGCTTCCGCTCCGGCGAGTTCGTCATGATCGGCCTGCCCAATGCCGAGAAGCCGGTGTTCCGCGCCTATTCGATCGCCAGCCCGTCCTGGGACGACGAGCTGGAATTCTTCTCGATCAAGGTGCCGGACGGCCCGCTTACCTCGGAGCTGCAGAAGATCCAGATCGGCGATACCGTCATCATGCGGCAGAAGTCGACCGGCACGCTGGTGGTCGACGCGCTGACGCCGGCCAAGCGCCTGTTCATGATCTCGACCGGCACCGGCATTGCGCCCTTCGCCAGCCTGCTGCGCGATCCCGACACCTATGAGAAGTTCGGTGAAGTCGTGCTGACCCACACCTGCCGCGACAATGCCGAGCTCATCTACGGCCAGGAGCTGGTGGCCGCGCTGGAGAACGACCCGCTGATCGGCGAACTGACCGGCGGCCGCGTCACGCTCTATAATTCGACGACGCGTGAGACGTCCGAACGCATGGGCCGCATCACCGCGCTGATCGGCTCGGGCAAATTCTACACCGATCTCGGCATCGACAAGCTCAATCCCGAGACCGATCGCATCATGATCTGCGGCTCGATGCATATGCTGAAAGACGTGAAGGAACTGGCCGAAAGCCTCGACTTCCAGGAAGGCTCGCTGCATCATCCGGCAAGCTTCGTCGTCGAGCGCGCCTTCGTCGGCTGAGACGCGGCAGTTCAGCGTCCACTGCTTTGACACCCTGATTTTGACCGGACGGTCAAAAATCGGCTGCCTTGACTGTCTTTTTCCGCTATGACCGCCTGAAGGACTCGTGAAGCGCTGCTTCACGGTCTATCTTCGGCATAAGTCGCTGAACAAGGGGCAGGAGATGAGCAGCACAATCCGCGAAACCGATCTCGGCACGTCCAAGATCACGCCGCTGCCGGCGCGCGCCGCCGCCAATGCGCCGATGCCGCAGGCCCATGCTATTGCTCGCAATCCCGGCATGAGGCTCGATCTTGGCTTCATGGAATCAATGCGCAGCGTCAACCGCTCGGCGCTGGAACGCCGCGTCGCCAGCCTGACCAAAAGACGCTCGATCAAGGCCGATAACCAGGCTGCCTGGCTGCTGCGTGCTGTCGCCTGCATGGACCTGACGACGCTGAACTCGAACGACACAGAAGAGCGCGTGCGCCGGCTCTGTGCCAAGGCGGTCAACCCATTCCGCCGCGACATTGCCGAGGGGCTCGGCATTACCGGCGAAAATATCCGCCCGGCGGCGGTCTGCGTCTATCATCCCTTCGTCGCCACTGCCGTCGAAGCACTGCGCGGCAGCGGCATCCGTGTTGCCGCCGTTTCCACGGCTTTCCCGCATGGCCTTGCCCCGCTTTCGACACGTCTGCAGGAGATCGAAGCATCGGTCCGGGACGGCGCCGACGAGATCGACGTCGTCATTCCGCGCGGTCTGGTATTCGGGGCGAAATGGCAGGAGCTCTATAACGAGATCGTCTCGATGCGGGCCGCCTGCGGCGAGGCGCATCTGAAGGTGATCCTCGGCACAGGCGACCTCGCCACGCTGCGCAATGTCATGCTCGCCTCGATGGTGGCGATGATGGCGGGTGCGGACTTCATCAAGACCTCGACCGGCAAGGAAAGCGTCAACGCGACACTGCCGGTTGGCCTTGCCATGGTGCGCGCCATCCGCGCCTATTTCGAGGAAACCGGCTATCTCATCGGCTTCAAGCCGGCCGGTGGCATTTCCACGGCAAAAGCCTCGCTCGATTGGCTGGTGCTGATGAAAGAAGAGCTGGGCCGGCCGTGGTTGGAGCCGGAGCTGTTCCGCTTCGGAGCATCGAGCCTTTTGACCGACATCGAGCGCCAGCTCGAGCATCACCTGACCGGCCACTACTCGGCCAATCATCGCCACGCAATGGCGTGATTCGGAGCGCTTCATGAACATTCTCGAACGCTATCACGCCATGGATTACGGCCCGGCGCCGGAGGCCCGCAACGAGGCCGATGCCTGGCTGACGACCCGTGATTTCTCGAAAGCCCTGTTCATCGGCGGCGACTGGAAAGCAGCTGCAAATGGAAAGACCTTCGACACCAGCGATCCCGCCTCCGGCAAATTGCTGGCCAAGGTCTCGGATGCCGGTGCTGCCGATATCGATGCGGCGGTTTCGGCCGCCACAAAAGCGCTGCCGAAATGGAGCGCCAGCACCGGTTATCAACGCGCCAAAGTGCTCTATGCCATCGGCCGCGCCATGCAGCGCCACCAACGGCTGTTCGCGGTGCTGGAATCGATCGACAACGGCAAGCCGATCCGCGAAAGCCGCGACATCGACGTGCCGCTGGCGATCCGTCATTTCATCCATCATGCCGGCTGGGCGCAGGCGCTGGACAGGGACTTTCCAGCCCATAAGGGCGTCGGCGTCGTCGGCCAGATCATCCCGTGGAACTTCCCGCTTTTGATGCTGGCCTGGAAGATCGCGCCGGCGCTCGCTGCGGGCTGCACCGTGGTGCTGAAGCCCGCGGAATTCACGCCGCTCACCGCCATCCTGTTTGCCGAGATCTGTGAACGCGCCGGCGTGCCGAAGGGCGTCGTCAACATCGTCCAGGGCGGGCCGGAAGCGGGTGGGGCAATCGTCAATCATCCCGGCATCCAGAAGATCGCCTTCACCGGTTCGTCCGAGGTCGGCAAGATCATCCGCAAGGCCACCGCCGGTTCGGGCAAGAAACTTTCGCTGGAGCTTGGCGGCAAGTCGGCCTTCGTCGTTTTCGAGGATGCCGATCTCGACAGCGCCGTCGAGGGTCTGGTCGACGGCATCTGGTTCAACCAGGGCCAGGTCTGCTGTGCCGGCTCGCGCCTTCTGGTGCAGGAAGGCATCGCCGACGCCTTCATCGCCAAGGTCAAGACGCGGATGAGCCGGCTGCGCGTCGGCAGCCCGCTCGACAAGAACACCGATATCGGCCCGCTGGTCGATTTGACCCAACTCGACCGCGTCAAGGGCCTGATTGCCGAAGGCGCCAAGCAGGGCGCGATATGCTGGCAGCCGGACTCGGCACTGCCCGCCTCGGGCTATTACCATCTGCCAACGCTGGCGACAGGTGTTTCGCCGGCTAACATTCTGGCCCAGGAAGAGGTGTTCGGGCCGGTGCTGGCGACCATGACCTTCCGCAATACCGAGGAAGCGGTCGAGCTCGCCAACAACACACGCTATGGCCTGGCCGCCTCGGTGTGGAGCGAGAACATCAATCTTGCGCTGCACGTCGCGCCGCAATTGAAGGCCGGCGTCGTCTGGGTCAACGGCACCAACATGTTCGACGCCGCCTGCGGCTTCGGCGGCTATCGCGAGAGCGGCTTCGGCCGCGAAGGCGGGCGCGAGGGCATGTTCGAGTATCTCTCGGCAAAACTGCCGCTCGGCCCGATCATCAAACCGGCTGTGGCCACTGCCCAGCCCATCGAGCGCCCGGAAGGCGATGCCATCGACCGCACGGCAAAGCTGTTCATCGGCGGTAAGCAGGTCCGGCCGGACGGCAATTATTCCCTTGCCGTCGCCAGCGCCAAGGGCAAGCTCGCCGGCGAGGTCGGTCTCGGCAACCGCAAGGATATCCGCGACGCCGTCGCGGCCGCGCGCGCCTGCAAGGCCTGGCCGGAAGCGACCGCCTACAATCGCAGCCAGGTGCTTTACTATCTGGCCGAAAACCTGTCCGGCCGCGCCGACGAGTTTGCCGCCCGTTTGACCCAGCTCACCGGCGCGACCGCCAAGGCGGCGCGTGACGAGGTCGAGCTGTCAATCGAGCGGCTGTTCCTCTATGCCGGGCTTGCGGACAAGTTCGAGGGCCGCGTCCACCAGCCGCCGGCCCGCGCCGTCACGCTGGCACTGCACGAACCGGTCGGCGTCGTCGGCATCGTCGCGTCGGACAACGCACCTTTGCTCGGCCTGATCTCGCTGGTTGCGCCGGCGCTCGCCATGGGCAACACCGTGGTCGCCGTGCCGTCCGAACGATATCCACTGCTTGCCACCGACCTTTACCAGGTCATCGAATATTCCGACGTTCCGGCGGGCGCCATCAATATCGTTACGGGCCGTAGCGCCGAGCTGGCCGGCGTGCTCGCCAAGCACGACGATGTCGACGGGCTCTGGATGTTCGCCGATGCCGAGACCTGTGCCAAGGCGGAGGCCGAGTCCATCGGCAATCTCAAGCGTGTCTGGACCGGCAACGGCCACAGCCTCGACTGGGCGTCGAGCGAAGCAGCCGGCGATGCCTTGCTGCGCCGTGCGATCGAAGTCAAGAACGTCTGGGTGCCCTACGGCGACTGAGTGTCCCGGAGGGACGTCCGGGCTTGACGGGCCAAAAGATGTTCTTTACCGAGAAAAAACATTTGGCCGGCAGGGCGAATATCGAAACAGGCGGGATGGTAGCGCCCTTCTGGCACATTGCGCCCCGGCCTTGTGCCGGTAAAAAGCCGAACGACCACAGACAGGCGAGGAGAAAAGCATGGCGGATCTGACAGGCAAGGTCGTTGTCGTCACGGCGGCGGCGCAAGGCATCGGCCGGGCAAGTGCGCTGGCTTTCGCCAAGGCCGGCGCCGTCGTCCATGCCACCGACATCAACGAAGTGGTGCTCGCCGACCTCGGCAAGACCCCCGGTATCAAGACCCGCAAGCTGGATGTCCTAAACGACGAGGCGGTGAACGTCGCTTTTGCCGAGATCGGCGCCGTCGACGTGCTGTTCAACTGCGCCGGCTTCGTCCATTCCGGCTCGATCCTCGAGATGAAGGACGGCGATCTCGACTTTGCCCATGATCTCAATGTCCGCTCGATGATCCGCACCATCCGCGCCGTGCTGCCCGGCATGCTTGAGCGCGGCGACGGCTCGATCATCAACATGGCGTCGCTGGCCAGCTCGACCAAGGGCGTGCCCAACCGTTTCGTCTATGGCCTGACCAAGGCGGCCGTTATCGGCCTGACCAAATCGGTTGCCGCCGACTATGTCGGCAAGGGCATACGCTGCAATGCGATCTGCCCGGGCACGGTCGAAAGCCCGTCGCTGCACGACCGCATGCACGCGCAGGGCGACTACGAAGCAGCCCGCGCCGCCTTCATCGCCCGTCAGCCGATGGGCCGGCTCGGCACGCCCGAGGAAATCGCCGACCTCGCCGTCTATCTCGCCGGTGCCACCTATACGTCGGGGCAGGCCTATAATATCGACGGTGGCTGGTCGATCTAGGAGTCTGAAATCTAATTCTGCCGGGCGCCTGGCGCGGCGTCCGCGCTTGCCTAGGCTCACGTACTTTAAGTACGCTCCGCTCCGGTTCTCGAAACCTACGCCATTCGCCGCAGCGGAGCGAGTTTGCAAACGGCCTCTGGTCGCAACTGGGAGAAAACTGCATGAAACTGCTGCGCTATGGCGAGGCGGGGAGCGAACGCCCTGGCCTCCTTGATGCGGATGGAACGATCCGCGACCTCTCCGCCCATGTCACCGACATTGCCGGCAGGGCGATCGACCCGGCATCGCTCGAGTCATTGTCGAAGCTCGATCCGAAATCGCTGCCGGCAGTTTCCGGCAAACCGCGCATCGGCGCCTGCGTCGCCGGCACCGGCAAATTCATCTGCATAGGCCTCAACTATTCCGACCATGCCGCAGAAACCGGCGCAACCGTGCCGCCGGAGCCGATCATCTTCATGAAGGCAAGCTCGGCCATTGTCGGGCCGAACGACGACGTGCTGATCCCGCGCGGCTCGGTGAAGACCGATTGGGAAGTCGAGCTCGGCGTGGTCATCGGCAAGACCGCAAAATATGTCACCGAAGCCGAGGCGCTGGACTATGTCGCCGGCTACTGCGTCGCACATGACGTCTCTGAACGCGCCTTCCAGGCCGAGCGGCAGGGCCAGTGGACCAAGGGCAAGTCCTGCGACACATTCGGGCCGATCGGCCCGTGGCTGGTGACCAAGGACGAGGTCAAGGACCCGCAGAACATTCCGATGTGGCTGACGGTCAACGGCAAGACCATGCAGAACGGCTCGACCAAGACCATGGTTTTCGGCGTCGCTTATCTCGTGTCTTATCTCAGCCAGTTCATGTCGCTGCATCCGGGCGACATCATCTCGACCGGGACGCCGCCGGGCGTCGGCCTCGGCATGAAGCCGCCGGTGTTCCTGAAGCCCGGCGATGTGGTCGAGCTCGGTATCGAAGGGCTGGGTATCCAGAAGCAGACGTTCAGGGCGGATGCGTAGAAACCTTCCCTTCTCCCCCTTGTGGGAGAAGGTGGATCGGCGCGCAGCGCCGAGACGGTTGAGGGGTGTTGGAAGGAACTCCAACGCCTCATTCCGTCTAGCACCTCTCATCTGACCGAGCTTCGCTCGGCCACCTTCTCCCGCAAGGGGAGAAGGAAGAGGGGCGCTACTTCATCACCTTGCCATCCGCTCCAAACCGATAGGTCTTTACCGGATCCGGCGTCGCATAGAGCGTGGTGCCGGGTTCGGCATTGTAGACGCCAAAAATGCGCACGGTGATCAAGCCGGCCTTCTCGCAGTCGAGATAGAGGTTGGTGTCGGCGCCGAGGTGCTCGGCATGCACGACCGTGCCTTTCCAGGCGCCGGATTTGGGATCGACGGTCAAATGTTCGGGCCGGACGCCGATGGTCTTTGCCGTTTCGCCAAGCCTGGTGCCGTCGACGAAATTCATCTTCGGTGAGCCGATGAAGCCGGCGACGAATTCATTTGCCGGCGAATTGTAAAGCTCCATCGGGCCGCCGATCTGCTCGATCTTGCCTGCGTTGAGGACCACAATCTTGTCGGCCAGCGTCATCGCCTCGACCTGGTCGTGGGTGACATAGATCATCGTCGCCTTCAGCCGACGGTGCAGCTGGGCGATCTCCAGCCTGGTGTTGACGCGCAGTGCGGCATCGAGGTTCGACAGCGGCTCGTCGAACAGAAAAAGCTTGGGTTCGCGCACCACGGCGCGGCCGATGGCGACGCGTTGACGCTGGCCGCCGGACAATTCGGCCGGGCGCCTTTCGAGGTAGGGCTCCAGCGACAGCATCGACGAGGCGATGCCGATGCGGCGGTCGATCTCGGCCGCCGGCGTGCCCGCCTGCTTGAGGCCGAGGCCCATATTGTTCTTCACCGTCAGATGCGGGTAGAGCGCATAGGTCTGGAACACCATGGCGATGCCGCGCTTGGCCGGCGGCGTGGCGGAAACGTCCGCCCCGTCGATGACCACGCGGCCCGAGGTCGAGTCCTCCAGCCCGGCAATGACCCTGAGCAGCGTCGACTTTCCGCAGCCGGATGGACCGACGAAGACGACGAACTCGCCATCCGTCACCTCGAGGTTGATGCCCTTCAGCACCTCGACCGGCCCGAAGGCCTTTTTCACGTTCTCGATGTTCAGCGAGCCCACGGCTTCGTCCCTGTTCTAGAGTTTCACGGCGAGGCCGCTGCGCACGCTCTCGTCGGCGGCAAGGCAGACGGCGAGCGACTTCACCGCGTCGTCCATGTGGCGGCCAAGATCGAGGTCCTCGCGGATCGCCTTCAGCACAAACGCCTGTTCGAGGTCACAGAGGTCCTGATGGCCGGGCTCGCCTTCCATCGACAGCATCTCGTCCGGTTTGGCGAACTTGCCGTCCGCGCCGGTTGCAGCACTGTGCAGGCGGATGGTCGAGGTCTTGGTGTGGGTGTCGATGTCGTCGGACCTGACGCCCTCCTTCATGACGATCGACACGCAGCCGTTGGGCGAGATCACGTCTTTGACGAAGAAAGCCGTCTCCGAAATCATCGGCCCCCAGCCGGCCTCGTACCAGCCGACCGAACCGTCGTCGAACAGCACCTGCAGGTGGCCGTAATTGTACATCGTGGGCGCAATCTCGTCGCTCAGCCGCAGCCCCATACCGCGCACCTCGACCGGCCTGGCGTCGGTGATCTGCAGCATCACGTCGAGATAATGCACGCCGCAGTCGACGATCGGCGACGTCGTTTGCATCAGCTGCTTGTGCGTCTCCCAGCTGTGTCCGGAGGATTGCTGGTTGAGATTCATGCGGAACACGTACGGGCCGCCGAGCTTCCGCGCCTCGGCGATCAGCCTGATCCAGGACGGGTGGTGGCGCAGGATGTAGCCGATCACCAGTTTCTTGCCGTTGGCCTTGGCCGCGGCTACGACGCGTTCTGCGTCCGCGACCGTCGTTGCCAGCGGCTTTTCGACAAAGACGTGGCAGCCAGCCTCGAATGCCTTGACCGCATAATCGGCATGGCTGTCGGAATAGGTGGCGATGCAGGCGACGTCAGGCCGTTCGTCACGCAGCGCCTCGTCGAATGAACGCCGGATGCCATAGCTCGAAAGCCCTTCCGGCAGCGGCACATCCGAGCGGTTGACCAGTGCGGTAATCTGGAAGCCCGGGTTGGTGTGATAGGCCAGCGCATGGCTGCGCCCCATATTGCCGAGCCCGGCGACGACGACGCGAAGGGGTGTTTGCGAACTCACTTGACCGCTCCCGAAGTGATGCCGCGGATCAGCTGCCGCGAGAAGATGACGTAGAGGATCAGCACCGGCATGATCGCCAGCGACAGTGCGGCCAGAATGGCGTTCCAGTTGGTGACAAACTGGCCGAGGAACAGCTGCGCGCCGAGCGTCACCGTCTTGGTCTCCTCCGACGGCGCCAGGATCAGCGGGAACCACAGGTCGTTCCAGATCGGGATCATGGTGAAGACCGCGACCGTCGCCATCGATGGCCGCACAAGCGGCAGCACCAGCCGGAAGAAGATGGTGTATTCGGACAGGCCGTCGATCCTGCCGGCATTCTTCAGATCGTCGGAGACTTGCTTCATGAATTCCGACAGGATGAAGACGGCGAGCGGCAGGCCTTGCGCCGTGTAGACCAGGATCAGCGCCGTCAGCGTGTTGACCAGCCCGCTCGCCACCATCAGCTGCAGGATGGCGACGGTGCCGAGGCGGATCGGGATCATGATGCCGAGCGCCAGGTAAAGCCCCATCAGCGAATTGCCGCGGAAGCGGTATTCCGACAGCGCGAAAGCCGCCATGGCGCCGAACAGAAGTACGAAGAACAGCGAGGCGACGGTGACGACAAGGCTATTCTGGAAATAGTGGATGAAGTCGCCCTGGCCGATCACCGTGGTGTAGCCGATCAAGTCGAAGGTCCCTGGCGTCGGCGGCGTCAGCGGCGCGCCGAAGATACCGGCACGTGATTTGAACGAATTCATGATCACGAGGATCACCGGAAACAGCGCGATCGCGGTGTAGGTCAGAAGGATCGCATGCGCGCCGATGGTGCGGGGCAGCGAACGGGTTGCCGTGCTCATGGTCACGCTCCCCTAAAACTGGTAGCGACGCAAGCGCGTCTGCACGAGGAATAGGTAGACGCAGACGCCGCCGAGGATGATCAGGAACATCATCGTGGCGATCGCCGCGCCCATATTGGGGTCGCCGACCTGCAGCTGGAAACCGAAGAAGGCGCGGTAGAGGAAGGTGCCGAGGATATCGGTCGAATAGTTCGGCCCGGCCAAGGCGCCTTGCGCCGTGTAGATCAGGTCGAAAGCGTTGAAATTGCCGACAAAGGTCAGGATCGAGATAATGCCGATCGACGGCAGGATGAGCGGCAGCTTGATCTTCCAGAATTGCGCCATGCCGGTGATGCCGTCGCATTCGGCGGCCTCGATCACCTCTTCGGGGATGGACAGCAGTGCCGCATAGATCAGCATCATCGGGATGCCGACGAACTGCCACACTGAGATCAGGCTGAGCGCGGTCAGTGCATATTGCGCCTTGCCGAGCCAGGGCGTGAACAGGCTTTTCAGGCCGACAAGGTCCATCATATGCGGCGCCACGCCCCATAGCGGCGACAGTATCAGCTTCCAGGCGAAGCCGACGATGACGAAGGACAGGATCGTCGGCACGAAGATTGCCGTGCGGTAGAAGGCGGAAAACCGCAATCGGGGGCTGGACAGAAGTGCTGCCAAAAGGACGCCGATCGGGTTCTGCACCAGCATGTGGATGATGAAGAACCAGACATTGTTCCGCAGCGCGTTCCAGAAATTGACCGACCAGTTGGGATCACCGAACAGCATGCGGAAATTTTCCAGTCCGACGAACACCTGCGACTGGTTGATGTTGCGGAACAGCGACAGCTGCAGCGTGCCGGCCAGCGGCAAGATCATGATCGCCGTATAGACCAGCAACGCCGGCGCCAGGAAAACGCCGATATGCCAGCGGAACGGTCTTTTCGGTGCTGCGGCCATGCGTTCGGTCCCCGCCGATCAGGTCTTGCTGTTGCCGTCAAAAGGCACGGCGCCTCCCTCCCCTCGAGGGGAGGGTGCCTCGCGAAGCGAGGCGGGTGGGGTCGGCCGAGGCAGCGCGCCATCATCGTTCGACCGTGCTTTCCAGCAACGATCAAGCCGCGGCCTGCCTCGACGACCCCCTCTGTCGCCTTTGGCGACATCTCCCCTTCGAGGGGGGAGATATCGCTTCGCCACGCCTTACTTCGCCGGCTTGTACCAGCTGTCGAGGCCGTCCTGCAGCTTCTTGGCGGCAGCTTCCGGCGTGTCGGTGCCGTTGATGACGTTGGCCGATTCAACCCACGTCTCGTTTTCGAGGTTCGGCGTGCCGCGCGACAGGATCTGGTAGGTCGAGCGAATCGTCGACTTGCACTTGCCGCGCCAGGAGACGAATTCCTGGGCCAGCGGGTCTTCCATCTTCACCGGCGTGTTGTTCAGGCTGAAGAAGCCGGGCAGCGCGTTGGCGTAGATGGTAGCGAAATCCGGCGAGGCCACCCAGGACAGGAAGGTCTTGGCCGCATCCGCGTTCTTCGAGGCCGCATTGAGGCCCATGCCGATATCGGTGTGGTCGGAGATGTAGCAGGTGTCGCCGGCCTTCTGCACCGGCGGCGGGAAGGCGCCCATCTTGAATTGCGCCTGCGTGTTGAACAGGCCAATTTCCCACGAGCCGGCCGGGTAGATGGCGGCGCGGCCGAGCGTGAACAGGTTCTGGCTGTCCGGATAGGTCTGCGCCTCGAAGCCGTCGCCGAGATAGTCCTTCCACTTGGCCAGTTCCTTGTAGGGCTCGACCCACTGCGGATCGGTCAGCTTCTGCTCGCCCTTGATCAGCGCCAGGCGGCCTTCCTCGCCCTTCCAGTAATTCGGGCCGATGTTCTGGTAGCCCATGGTCGCGGCTTCCCAGAGATCCTTGGTGCCCATCGCCATCGGGATGTAGGTGCCGTCGGCCTTGATCTTGTCGAGCGCGGCGTAGAACTCCTCATTGGTCGTCGGCACCTTGATGCCGAGCTTGTCGAAGGCGTCCTTGTTGTAGATGAAGCCATGGATGACCGAGGCCATCGGCACGCAGAAGCTCGACTTGCCGTCGTCGGTCTGCCAGGCGGCCTTGGCAACATCGGAGAAGTTCTCCATGCCGGGCAGCGTCGAGATATCGGCGAGATTGCCCTTCTTGAAGAGTTCCAGCGATTTGTCGAACGGGCGGCAGGTGATCAGGTCGCCGGCCGAGCCGGCGGCGAGCTTGGCGCCGAGGGCGGCGTCATATTCGGTCGGCGCCGACGGCGCGAATACCACCTTGATGCTGGGGTTCTTGGCCTCGAAAGCCGGGATCAGCTTGTCCTTCCAGATGGCAAGGTCGTCGCCGCGCCAGCTTTCGATGTTGAGCGTTACGTCGTCGGCATAAGCCACCCCGGCGGTGCCGAGAATGCTGGTGCCGAGAAGAAGTGCCGTCAGTAGCTTCGTTGTCATGCTCAGTCTCCCTGTTGACCTTTTTCAGGTTCGGTTTTGATGAGAACAGAGGCATTGCGCCCCTTGCTCCCCTCGATCGCGGAAAGGGCTGGCCGCAGCTTGTGGCCGGTCCCTTCCAGTATCTTCTCGGCCACATCGGCGCTGGCGGCGCCGGCGGCGAGCAGAATGGCGGTCTTGACGACGCCGCCGCTCTTTTCGAGCAGGCGGCCCGCCTCGTCCTTGTCGCGCCCGCTGACGGCGGCGACGATGCGCGCGGCGCGGTCGCGCAGCTTGATGTTGTCGGCCGTGAGGTTGACCATGTAGCCATCATGGACATGGCCGAGATGGATGGCTGCCAGCGTCGACAGCATGTTGAGTGCGATTTTCTGGGCGGTGCCGGCACCCATGCGCGTCGAGCCGGCAATCAGCTCCGGCGGTGTTTCGAGCAGAATGGCGATGTCGGCCAGCCGCAGCAGCGGCGTATCCCTGTTGTTGGCGATGGCAATGGTGGCCGCACCGCGGCGCCCGGCCTCCTCGATCGCCCTGACAGCATAGGGTGTCGAGCCGCTGGCCGAGACGGCGATCAGGCAATCGCCCTCGCCGATGCCGGCCCCGGCGACCGCAGCCGAAGCTTCGTCGGTGTCGTCTTCCGGTCCGCCGGCCAGTGTCTTGAAGGCCTCGTCGCCGCCGGCAATCAGGATGGCGATACGGTCGCGCTGGATGCCGAAAGTGCCCGGCAGCTCCAGCGCATCGGCCAATGCCATCAGGCCCGAGCTGCCGGCGGCCGCATAGGCGAGCTTGCCGCCGCTTTTCAGTCTGCTTGCGATGATTTCGGCTGCCGCGGCAATGGCAGGAATGGCGCCGTGAACGGCCTTGGCGGCCTCGATCTGCGCGTTGGCCAAAGAGGAAAGGACGGCTTCCGGGGCCTGGATATCCAGTCCCTCGGCATTGTGGTGAAGCGCTTCGGTGCGCGTTTCGGCCATCCGCTTTCCTCCAATCGAGAAAACCATACCAAAAAAATACCACTTGTCCACACGCATTAATCAAATCCTTGCGGTGGCGCAGGCTTGCGGACGAAATCAGCTGATTTTCCAACAAACTACGCCTTAACTTTTTTGAAACGGAAATTAATCCTTGGCTATTGGTATTTTATTGGTATTATCCGTCTGGAGGAGAAATCGCGTGAAATTCGTGCTCGGCATCGATGGCGGCGGCACCAGCTGCAGGGCGGCCCTTGCGACGGCCGATGGCAGCGTCCTCGGCCGCGCCAAAAGCGGCGCCGCCAACATCCGAACCGATCTCACCGGCGCCAGGGCCAACATCGTCGACGCGGCGCAGCAGGCCTTTGTCGCCGCGGGCAGAGATCCCGGACTGATCCCGCAAACTCCGGCCATTCTCGGCCTAGCCGGCGCCAATGTCGGCACCTACAGGCAGCAGCTCGAAGCGATCTTGCCGTTCCGCATCAGCCGTGTCGAGACCGACGCCGAGATCGCGCTGGAAGGCGCGGTCGGCTCTGGTGACGGCGCCATGGCCATACTCGGCACCGGCACCGCCTATATGGCGCGCAAGAACGGCCGATCGCGTGCCATCGGCGGCTGGGGGTTCCAGGTCGGCGACCAGGGCAGCGGCGCCCGCATCGGCCGCGACCTGCTCGAGCAGACGCTGCTCGCCTATGACGGCATCCGCGAAGGATCGCCACTGACGCAGGCCATGCTCGCCATCTTCCGCAACAATCCCGAGGATGTGGTCGAATTCACCACCAATGCCAAGCCCGGCGATTTCGGCGGCTTCGCACCCAAGGTGTTCGAACATGCCGAAAAAGGCGACGTCGTCGCTATCTGGATCCTCGACAAGGCGGTGGCCGATGTCGAGGCAGCACTTGGCGTGCTCGACCTTGGTGGCGACGATCCGCTTTGCCTGCTCGGCGGCCTGGCGCCGCTTTACGCGCCGCGCCTGTCGGCGCGCTACCGGGCGCTGCTGAAGCCGCCGCTCGACGACGCGCTGGGCGGCGCGGTTCAGATGGCGGTTCGGATTTTTACGAAGGCGGCGGAGGCGGCGCGATGAGCGACGCCGCCGACCAGATTTTCGCGGCGCTGAGACAATCGTCGCAGAGTGGCGCGCCACTCTATCTGCAGCTGAGGAAAAGCATCGAGGACGCCGTCAAACGCGGGCTGATCGGACCGGGCGATGCGCTGCCTTCCGAGCGCGACATCGCCAGCAAGGCCGATATTTCGCGCGTCACCGTGCGCAAGGCGGTGCAGGACCTGGTCAAGGGCGGCATCCTCGTCCAGCGTCATGGTTCCGGCACCTTCGTTGCGCCGCGCATGGAGCGCGTCGAGCAGTCCCTGTCGATGCTGACCTCGTTTACCGAGGACATGGCACGGCGCGGCATGGCGGTGCGTTCGGCCTGGCTCGACCGCGGCCTCTATCCGCCATCGCCCGACGAGATGATGGTGCTCGGCCTGGCGTCGAACGAATTGGTGGCGCGCGTCGCGCGCCTGCGCATTGCCAACGACACGCCGCTGGCGATCGAGCGCGCCTCACTATCGACAAGCGTGCTGCCCGATCCGGCGGCGATCGGTTCGTCGCTCTACGCGGCGCTGGAAAAGACCGGCAACAGGCCGGTGCGGGCGGTGCAGCGCATTTCCGCCACCAATCTCGGCGATGGCGACGCGCATCTGCTGGAAGTGCCGCCGGGCATTGCCGGCCTGCACATCGAGCGTATCTCCTATCTGGCGAGCGGCAAGGTGATCGAGTTCACCCGCTCCATCTACAGGGGCGACGCTTATGATTTTGTCGCCGAACTCCGGCTGAGCGGGCCGGGCGAAGAGGGCAGGCCATGACCGCAACAATGACCCATATGCGGCGCGAGATCGAGGAGATCCCCGAGGCCACCGCCCGCCTGCTCGACGGCTCGGCCGCGGTGCTGACGGAAGCCGGGCGCGGCATTCGCGAGCGCGATCCGAATTTCATCGTCACAGTGGCGCGCGGCTCGTCCGACCATGCCGCGACCTTCATGAAATATGCCGTGGAGCTGACCGCCGGGCTGGCGGTCGCATCGGTCGGCCCGTCGATCGCCTCGATCTATGGCGCCAAGCTGAAGCTGGGCGGCTCGGCCTGCCTGGCGATCTCGCAGTCGGGCAAGAGCCCGGACATCGTTGCGATGGCGCGAGCGGCGCGGGCCGGCGGTTCGCTGACCGTCGCCATCACCAACACCGCCGATTCGCCGCTCGCGCGGGCTTCGGACTACGCGATCGACATCCTTGCCGGACCGGAGCGCAGCGTCGCAGCGACGAAGACCTTCGTCAATTCGGCGGTCGCAGGGCTCGCTCTGATGGCGCATTGCACCGGCGACGACAAACTTCTGGCAGCACTTGCCCGCTTGCCGGAGCATTTTCGGAAGGCGATCGCTTGCGACTGGATGGCGCTGGCCGGGGCACTCGAGACGCCGAACTCGCTGTTCATCCTTGGCCGGGGCCCGTCGGCGGCGATCGCCAACGAGGCGGCGCTGAAATTCAAGGAAACCTGCGCCATGCATGCGGAAGCCTATAGTGCCGCCGAAGTCATGCACGGCCCGCTGGCGCTAGTCGGTCCCGGCTTCCCAGTGCTGGCGCTGGCTGCCCGCGATGCGTCCGAACCATCCGTCGCCGAGGCCGCCGACAGCCTGGCCGGCAAGGGCGCCGCTGTCTTTGTGACTTCGGACAAGGCAAAGAAGGCGCAGCCTCTGCCGCATGTCGCCACCGGTCATCCGCTGACCGACCCGCTGACACTGATCGTGTCGTTCTATGGTTTCGTCGAGGCTTTTGCCCGCCATCGCGGCCTCGACCCAGACACGCCGCCCAATCTGCGCAAGGTGACGGAAACGCTATGAGCGATCGCTTTGCGCTGACCGGCGCCCGGATATTCGATGGCGATGACTGGCACGACAATGCGGCGCTTGTCGTGCGCGACGGCCTCGTCGAGGCCATCGTTGCCGCCGGCGCCGTCCCATCCGGTGTTGCGCCTATCGAGACCGGCGGCGGTATGCTGGTTCCGGGTTTCGTGGATTTGCAGGTCAATGGCGGTGGCGGCGTCATGCTCAACGACCATCCCGACGTCCCCTCGATCGAGACCATCTGCCGGGCGCACGCGCCCTTCGGCACGACGGCGCTATTGCCGACGCTGATCACCGACACGTCCGAGATCACCGCCGCGGCGGTTGCCGCCGGAGCAGAGGCCGCACAACGGAAGGTGCCGGGCTTCCTAGGCCTGCATCTCGAAGGCCCGCATCTGTCGATCGCCCGCAAGGGCGCACATGACCCGGCCTTGATCCGGCCGATGCTAGATCCCGACCAGGCGATGCTGATCGCGACGCGGAAAAACCTGCCGGTGCTGCTGACTACGGTGGCGCCCGAATCCGTCGAGCCCGACCAGGTATCGGCGCTCAGCAATGCCGGCGTCATCGTCAGCATCGGCCATTCCGATACCGACTATGCCACGGCCCGCACCTTTTCCGAGGCCGGCGCAACGGTGGTCACCCATCTTTTCAACGCGATGAGCCAGATCGGCAATCGCGAGCCGGGGCTGGCGGGCGCGGCAATCGATACCGGCACATTCTATGCCGGCATCATCGCCGACGGTATCCATGTCGATCCGGCCACCATGGCCATCGCCTTGCGCGCCAAGCAGGGGCCGGGCAAGATCCTGCTCGTCACCGACGCCATGGCGACGATCGGCACCGACATGACCTCGTTCACGCTGAACGGTCGCACCATCCACCGCAAGGATGGCAGGCTGACACTTGCCGACGGCACGCTGGCGGGCGCGGATCTCGACATGATTTCCGCGGTGCGCTTCGTGCATCGCGTGGTCGGTCTCGACCTCGACGAAGCCTTGCGCATGGCCTCGCTCTATCCGGCGCAGGCGATCGGCCAGTCGCACCGGCTCGGGCGCTTCGCCAGGGGAACCGCCGCCAACATCGTTTCGTTGTCGGACGATCTGGACATGAAAAGCGTCTGGATCGACGGCGCCAGGGTTTTTGCAGCCAGCCCTGCTTGTTAGGGTTAGCCGGCTTTGGACGTATAGAGGTCTTTGTAGGCTTCGCGCAGCAGGTTCTTCTGCACCTTGCCCATCGTGTTGCGCGGCAGTTCGTCGACGAAGATCACCTGTTTCGGATGCTTGTACCTGGCGAGGTGCCCAGCGATGGCCTCGATGATCGCGGCGGCGCTGATCGTCGAGCCCGGCGCCCTCACCACGATCGCCGTGACACCCTCGCCGAAATCCGGATGGACAACGCCGATGACAGCGCTTTCGGCAACACCGGCAAGAGCGTCGATCTCGCTCTCCACTTCCTTCGGGTAGATATTGTAGCCGCCGGAAATGATCAGGTCCTTGCCGCGGCCGACGATGTGGACATAGCCGTCGGCATCGATCAGCCCGAGATCGCCGGTGATGAAGTAGCCGTCGTCGCGGAATTCCGCCCTGGTCTTTTCCGGCATGCGCCAGTAGCCGCAAAAGACGTTCGGGCCCTTGACCTCGATCATGCCGACCTCGCCCCGGGCAAGTGTTTCGCCGCCATCGGGATCGGAGATGCGCAGGCAGACGCCGGGCAAAGGGAAGCCGACCGTGCCGGCACGCCGCTCGCCCTCGTACGGGTTCGACGTGTTCATGTTGGTCTCGGTCATGCCGTAGCGCTCGAGGATGGCGTGGCCGGTGCGCTCGCGCCACGCTCTGTGCGTCTCGGCCAAAAGCGGTGCCGAGCCGGAAATGAACACCCGGATGTTTTTCGCCGCTTGCCGGTTCAAACCGTCCTGCTGCAGCAGGCGGACGTAGAAGGTCGGCACGCCCATCAGCGCGGTGGCGCGCGGCAGTAGCGAGACGATGCGGGTCGGGTCGAATTTGGTTTCGAACAGCATCGAGGCGCCGGCCATCAGGACGACATTGGTGGCGACGAAAAGGCCATGCGTGTGGAAAACCGGCAGCGCGTGAATCAGCACGTCTGCGGCAGTGAAGCGCCAGAGGTCGACCAGCACCCGCGCATTCGAGGCGAGGTTTTCGTGGCTGAGCATGGCGCCTTTCGAACGGCCGGTGGTGCCGGACGTGTAGAGGATCGCGGCAAGGTCGTCCGGTCCGCGCGCCACATCGTGGAAGTCCACGGCCGCCTCAGAGGCTCGATCAGTCAACGAACCCTCGCCCTTGCTGCCGAGTGTCGCGACCGCAGCGCCCGAGGTCTGCGCCAAAGCGCCGATCTCGCCCGCTCGCGCCGGGTCGCAGACGACCAGTCGCGGCTCGGCATCCCTGAAGAAATAGTCGAGCTCGGTCAGCGTATAGGCGGTATTGAGCGGCAGGAAGATCGCGCCGGCACGCAGGCAGGCGAGATAAAGGAAAATGGCCTCCGGGCTCTTCTCGACCTGAACGGCGACGCGGTCGCCGGCTTCGACGCCCAGCTGCGACAGCGCATGCGCCAGTTGAGCGGAGCGCGCCAGCGTCTCGCCATAGCTGATCGAGCGCCCATCCTCTGTCTCCATCAAAAGGCGTTCGGGCGCGGGCATCCGGGCACGGAAAGCATCGAACAGATGGTTGCTCATATTTCCCCCCGAGCGGCTGGTCCGGCCGGACGGCAGCGGTCAGCCGGCCGCCTTGTCCGCCGCTGCCCTGATTGCCTCGATGTTTGCCCGGTAGGCGTCGACGCTGCCGCCCTTGAAGATAGCCGCGCCGGCGACCAGCACGCTGGCGCCGGCCGCGGTGACAAGGGGCGCAGTTTCAGGCGAAATGCCGCCGTCGATCTCGATCCGGATCGGCCGGTTGCCGATCAGCGCCTTCACCCGCTTCACCTTGTCGACGATCGCTGGAATGAAAGCCTGGCCGCCGAACCCCGGATTGACCGTCATGATCAGGACCAGATCAAGCCGGTCGAGCACGTATTCGATCATCGTTTCCGGTGTCGCCGGGTTGAGTGACACGCCGGCCTTCTTGCCAAGGTTTTTGATCGTCTGCAGCGAGCGGTCGAGATGTGGCCCGGCTTCGGCGTGCACCGTGATGCCGTCGCAGCCGGCCTCGGCGAAGGCGGCCAGATAGGGGTCGGCCGGCGCGATCATCAGATGGCAGTCGAAAAACGCCTCGGTGCGGTTGCGGATCGCCTTGATCACCGGTGGCCCAAACGTGATGTTCGGGACGAAATGCCCGTCCATGACGTCGAGGTGGATCCAGTCGGCGCCGGCGGCCGTCACCGCCTCGACCTCGTCGCCGAGCTTCGAGAAATCGGAAGCAAGCACCGATGGCGCGATCAGGGTTTTTTTGCTCATGATGCGGCCTTCCCGTACGCCCCGGTTTGCGGACCCTCTGTCTGTATCGACTGCCTAGACCATGAGTCCGGAAAGTGGAAGCCGGTTTGTCCTTCCGCCGATGCAGCGGCTTCAGGTTTGCGCTGCCTTCTCATCTGCCCGCTGAAGAAAAACCCCGCCGGATCGCTCCGGCGGGTATTGGGTGACGAGTACGGTCACTGTTTGAAGTTCTGGATTTCCCGCGCCGTATCCTATTGCTCCGGCTGCGGCTTGCGCCTTGGCACGACCTGCTGAGGAACATTCGGATTCAGCAGCAGGTTCGGCTCAAGCGTCGATTTCCTGCGGACCGGGACGCAGTCCGGATATCGTCCGACCGTTCCGATAGGGCAGCGCCGCTTGATGATCGGCTGGCACTGGCCATTGATCGGCCGCGCGCCCGGTGCGCATTCCAGCCGTGGTTTGCGGCAGGCGCCGTCGCGCAGCTCTGTCCCACGCGGACAGACGCAGGCGCCGCGCTTGTTGTGGATCTGGCCAGGTATCGGGCACTCCACCACAACCGGCTTCTTGCGCCTGCAGGCATTGCCCTGCAGTTCCGTGCCCCGGGGGCAGACGCAATCGCCGTTGGCGTCGTGGATCTGACCACGGATCGTGCACTGCTTGGGCTGCGGCCGAATTGGCCGGCAGGCATTGCCCCTGACTTCCGTGCCCCTCGGGCAGATGCAATCGCCAGCGGCGTTATGGATCTGGCCCCGAATGGTGCACTGTTCGGGCTTTGGCTGGATTGGCCGGCAGGCATTGCCCCTGACTTCCGTACCTCTCGGGCAGACGCAATCGCCAGCGGCGTTGTGGATCTGACCCCGAATGATGCATTGCTCGGGCTGCGGCTTGTTGCCCACGCAAGCGCCGTTCTCCAGCTCGGTCCCGCGCGGGCAGACGCAGCGTCCGTCATCGGTACGGATCTGGCCTTTGAGCAGGACGCAAGGTTTTGGCTTCGGCACGATGACCGTGCCTCCGCCGGACGAGCATTGGCCGTTACGGAAGGTCGTGCCTGGCGGGCAGACGCAGTTGCCGGCGTCGTTCATGACGAAGCCTTGCGAGCATTCCTTCTTCACCTCATGCGTGATGATAAAGGGATGGCAGGCATAGGCCTTGCCTCGATCGCCCTGCACATTGGCGGCACCACGAGACAACACGTCGCCACCGCCTTGCACCGGCGTCTTCGGAGACAGCACGCCGACGCAGTTCTGGCCGTTGACAGTGCCCTGCAGATTGGTCAGACGGCCATCGTCGGGAATGATCACGGTCACATTGTGCACATGGCTTTCCCCGGCGCCGAGCGTCAGTTGGGCGATGCAGGACAGAGGCAAGGTTGCCGGCTCCTGCGAGCAGCCGAAGGGCGGATCGATCGAGGTGATCGCAACGCCTTCCAGCCGGCCGAGGCCTTCGACGCCGATCGCATCGCCGATGCGAACCGGACCGGAGAAGGCGCTCGTCCCATCGTTCGTGATGGTGATCTTGAACGAGCAGGGCTGGCCGGGCTTGCACTCGGCGTCGCCAGTCTTCTCGACGCGGATGGTCGAGGCGCCGCCGCCCTTGGCGCAGGCCTGGCCGATCGGATAGACGATATCGTCTCCCGGAGCCGGGCCGTAGGAGCCGCGTGCGCAGTTCTCGAATTCGCCGTTCGCGGCAACCGTCACGTCGAAATGGCGGCTGGTTCCAGGCGTCATAACGGCGCCGGGAATCTGGCACGACAGCGCATTGGCCGGAACCGGTCCGCAAGCCCATTCCGCGCCGTCTGGGGTGACGCTCTGGATCTGGACCGGCGCTCCGCCGGCTATCAGCGTCGCGGCATCGTTGACCCGCAACGGACCGGTCGGGGCTGTGGCGCCGAGGCTGATGACGGTAATGCGGCAGGAAACGACCGCAGCACCGGCCAGCGAGCCATTGCACACCTTGGTGATGCGCATGGCCGGCTGCCCGCCATTCGGATGACGGATGCGTTCCTTGGCGCAGGCCCTGTTGTTGGTGATGTCGTTCTCACCGGGAATGGCCTTCACCTCGGCGCAGTTCTCGACACTATCGGGCCGGAAGTTGGCCGGCATCACCGCCCTGACGAAGATCGGCGTCGAGGCGCCCGGCATAAGCGCGATGCCGGGATTGTCGCAGCGGAACTTGCCGGAACCGTTCGGTCCGCACGTCCATGGCGGCGTCGGGCCGAAGGTCGAGGATGCCGGCGCGCCGCCCGGATAGCTATCGACGACCGTCAGCGGCCCATTGTAGGGGACGCTGCCATTGTTGATGATGTCGATCACGAAGGTGCAGACGCCATCGGCCGAACAGAATTCGGTGCGGGCGCGCTTCTTCAGGATCAGGTCGACCTTCTTCTCCACCGGTGGCCGGCAGTCGCGGTCACGATCGCCACGGCGGCAGACCGGGATCGACGCACAGCCGCGGTCGTTTAGCTGGCTGCCGAAAAGCGGCTTGCCGCTGGCGCCGTAATTGTAGGTGGCGCAGTTGCGCAAAACGCTGCCTTGCCAGCCTGCGGCCGGCTTGAAGCCGAGCTTGAGGTCGACAGAGGCACCCGGATTGAGCGTGGTCACCGGATGGGTGCAAATCGTCGGGGTGATTCCAGGCGCGCAGACCCAGGGCGGGTTCGGCCCTGAACCGAGGGTGGAGCCGGCCGGCAGGGTGACTTCGTCGAGCACGATCTTGCCGTGGTAGGGCGCATCGCCGACATTGGTGACCCTGATGGTGAAGTCGCAGCCGCCCATCGTGCAACGTTGCACGTCGGCGCGCTTTTCGACTTTCAGATCCGGTTCCTTGTCCTTCGGCGGGCAGCGCTGATCACGCGGGATGACGATGTCGACGGTCTGCGTGCAGCACAGGCCCCAGCCCTCCTTCGGGCCGGCATAGGTTTCGATACCGGTGACGATGATGTGGATAACGTCGCCGGGTGAAGCACCGACGATCTTCCAGTTGAGCACACCGCCGCCGGCCGGCACCAATTGGGTGTCGGGAATGATTGTGATGCCGGGTGTCGTCGTCGAAAGCTGCACCCATTTGCCAGCCATCTCTGGGCCGACCGGCATATGGTAGATGAAGGCGCCGCCGCCGGGCACGCAATCGACCGTGCCTCGCTCCACCTTGAAGCATTCACGATTGCCAGGAGGTGGAGGCGGTGGGTTGCACTCGGTGACGTCGATCTTGATCGACGTCTTTGCACCCGTGAGATAGTTGCCGTCGTCCGGCTTGCCCGGGTCCTGCGACGGAATTTCGACGCCAGCACCGCGGTCGCCGCGGCTCACCTTGATCAGCCCCTGGTTATCGACGATTGCCGGCGACGGAAACGCCGCATGGTCGATCTTGGCGGTGATCTGGAAGGTGATGGCGCGCTCGTTCGCAGCGCCGATGCCGTCGAGGTCGCTGGCGGAAATCCGGAAATCGGACACCGTCGCCGTATCGTCCGGGCCAGCCGAACTGCTGATCGCAGCGCCGGGCAGCGGTCCGCCGGATGCGTCGGTGCCGTCGCCGGTCACATGCACGCCGACAATCCGCAGGCCGTGCGGGAGTTGGTCCCTGAAGTCGAGCCTGACCTTTTTCAGCATGGCCGCGAGGCCCGGGCCGGCAAAACCCTGCGGATTGCCGCGCAAGCCAAAGCTCAGCGAGTATACGACATAGTCGCAGCCTCTCTGGCCGCCTTTCTTGGTGAAGAAGGGCACGATCCGGCCCGGCTCCGGGTTGACGATGCGAGGATTGTCGAAATCGAGCTTGGGATCTGGAATGACAGTGCCTGCATCGGCAGGCTTGGCCTTGGCCGGAGCAAGGTCTTCAGCGAAGCCTTGCAGCGGGCTCAGCATGGCGACCGCGATACCGGCCGCCATCAGCCAGCGCGCGCTCCGCCTGGCGAGTGACAGGGGTTTCATGACGGTCTCCATGACGATTGATTGTTTGCCGGTTGATTGGCTGCTCGTCGCAAGCGGGGACTGTGCAAGATTGCTCATCTTCCCCTCCTCACGGTTCGCAGCTGACGGCTGGGGTTCTGAGCGGCAAGGTCATCTTGCAGCAAGGGTAGTAGCCACCCTTGTCGCGGTCGGACTGCCTGTAGAAGCAGAGCCCGACATCGACCCTGTCGCCAGGATAATGGCCGGTGATACCTATCGTGAATGGCGCGCCGGGCGCATGCGACAGGGGCGAAGTCACCCCGACGCCAGGCGTCCTGGACAGAGCCTTGATCGAATCGCCGCCGAAGCCGGTATGGTCATGAAGATAGAGATCGGCCTCGAGGCCGGAGGGGGTGCAGAAATACTCGACGTCCTCGACATCAAGGCAAGGAGGCAGATTGCCGGGGGGCGGGAAGTCCGGCGGATAGAACGGTGGCAGATAGCCGCCCGGCACCTGCTCGTAATAGCCGGCACGGCCTTCGCAGGGGCGCCAGACCTCGACGTCGCCGACATGGCCTTCCACTTCCGGGTCTTCGAAATAAGTGTCGAAATCGACGAACCACGAGCCGAAAGGCGGCACGTTGGCCGGCCTGACCAGCGCCGTCGGCGTGATCTGCACGCCGTGCACGGCAAGCGGCCCCCCGGCTGCGAGCTGTTCGGCGAGCGCCGGGTTGTCGCGCAACTTGTCGCCGGTATCGACCAGCGTGTCGGTGCAGATGCCGGTATCGAGATTGCCTTCGGAATCGTAGCCATATTGCAGGTCGAGGCCGCCGGCCGACTGCCGGTTGTCTTGCGGGAAGCCGACCGCATATTCCTGCGGCACTTCCACCCAGACCGATTCCGTTGCCGGATCGTCCGGATTTTCGCGCCAGTAGCGGATGACCTCACCCTTGCCGGAATCGGCGAACTGGCTGTAGTCGTAGCGGTTTTCCACCGGGCCGCGCTGAGCCAGATACATGAAGCCCTTGTTGTCAAAGGCGATGTCGGTGACCGCGTAATCCTTGTCGGCCTTGACGGTCAGCTCCCAGCGCGGGTCGCCGAAGCTGCCGTCGCCGGCAATGCCCACCGACCAGATCTCCGCCTTTTCCCCGACCGAGTAATAGAGCCGGCCGCCACGATAGGCGACCGACCAGACGCGGCGCTCGTCCTGTGTGTAGCCCCAGCTATCGGGGTCCTCGCTGTCGAAGGCAGCACCCTGGATGTCCATCACCGAGCCGTCGTCGGCGACTGGGGGCAGCCCGTGCGCCGGGCGGCCGGCGACGCCGTGGTCGAACGTGTCGACTAGCGCGCCATTGGCGTCGATGCGGTGGATAAGGCCGGTGTCGAGATCGCTGGCGAAGAACTGGCGGTGGATATTGTCGAAAGTGACGTCGCCGATGCCGGGACCGCTATTGGCGTCGATATCGGCGAATTTCGAGACGGCGCCGGTGATGCCATCGATCTTCCAGATCGTTCCGGGGCCGCCGCCGTTTTCGGTGCCGAACTGGCCGTCCATGAAGACCGCGTCAGCCGTGCCGCGGCGCTGCCGCTCCGGCCGGCCGTCGGCGTCGCCGTCTGGTGTGACGATGCGGATGCCGTGCAGCGAGGTGGCGCCGGCATAGAGGTTTGGAATGGCCGAGGGAACGCCGTCGCGCACGCCGTCGTCATAAGTGATGCCGAACACCTGGCCGATTTGCTCGGCCGTGACCTCGAAGGGTGGCGGGGTGAAGACCAATTGGCCAGACGCCGGCCCGCCCAGCCTTGAAACGTCGAAGACGCGCAAGGTTGCGCGCGCCGTGTCGATGAAGGTCTCGTCGACCGGATCGACGCCCGGCGGCAGGCCTTCCTCGAAATTGGGGATGATGGTGCCAGAGAATCCGGTCACTGCCATCGAGCCGGGATAGATGATCTGGGTTTCCTGGGCCTGTGCCGAGCCGCCGAGCCAGAGCCCAGCGGCGAGTGCCAAGGCCGATAATCCGCTGGCAGCCTGGATTGCGCGGCGCAAATGGCCGGCACGAGAGCGCACGGACGCGCCATGGTCGCAAGACATGGATCTCCCCCCACAGGTCATGGGAGAAACATCCGGTCTCGGCGCGCAAATCAGGGCAAGGCGCGGCGTTCCGGCACGTTCATCCCTGATCGAATTGTCTGCTTTCCTCACCGTCATGATACGCCGGCGTCCGCGCAGGGTCAACGGAACCAGCGGAAAGCCCAGCGCATCGACCCGGTCCCGAAGGCGACTGTCGCGCTGAGTTCCTGCTGTTCCCGGAGACCATCGAGCCTCTGGATCTGTGGTCATGGGGCTTTCCTTTCCGGGGCCGCACCACGCGGCACCTGAGCGTCAGTCGCGAGGTGAGGCGGAAAGGTTCATGGACCGGGGGCCGGGCCGGCTGGATCACGGCCGGAAAATACGGGCCTGCCGGTCCCGAATCCGATCAACCGCGATGAATGGTGAACGCCTTGCGCAGAATGCTTGCGCGCCACGCAGCCTGTTCTTATATACGCGCCAAGCCGTCCAGCGCCGAATGCCGGTTGCCGGAGCGGAATTTCTTGTGAACAGGGGCTTTCGTCGGAACGCCTGTACGGGTCCTGAGAGCCTGCTTAGCGGAGAGATTAGAGAAATGGCAAAAGTAATCGGTATCGATCTGGGAACAACCAACTCCTGTGTCGCCATCATGGACGGCAAGGAATCCAAGGTCATCGAGAATGCGGAAGGCGCGCGCACGACCCCTTCGATCGTCGCCATCAACAGCGACGGCGAGCGCCTCGTCGGCCAGCCGGCCAAGCGCCAGGCGGTCACCAATCCTGAAAACACCATTTTCGCGGTCAAGCGCCTGATCGGCCGCCGCTATGACGATCCGGTGACGGAGAAGGACAAGAAGCTTGTCCCCTACAAGATCGTCAAGGGCGACAATGGCGATGCCTGGGTCGAGGCCGGCGGCAAGAACCAGTCGCCCAGCCAGATCTCGGCGATGATCCTGCAGAAGATGAAGGAAACGGCGGAAGCCTATCTCGGCGAAAAGGTCGAGAAGGCGGTCATTACCGTTCCGGCCTATTTCAACGACGCCCAGCGCCAAGCCACCAAGGATGCAGGCAAGATCGCCGGCCTGGAAGTGCTGCGCATCATCAACGAGCCGACGGCGGCAGCACTTGCCTATGGCTTGGACAAGAAGGAAGGCAAGACGATTGCCGTCTATGACCTTGGCGGCGGCACGTTCGACATTTCGGTGCTCGAAATCGGCGACGGCGTGTTCGAAGTGAAGTCGACCAATGGCGACACCTTCCTCGGCGGCGAGGATTTCGACATGCGTTTGGTCGAATATCTGGCGGCCGAGTTCAAGAAGGAACAGGGTATCGACCTGCGGAACGACAAGCTCGCCCTGCAGCGCCTCAAGGAAGCGGCTGAAAAGGCCAAGATCGAGCTGTCGTCCACCACGCAGACCGAGATCAACCTGCCCTTCATCACCGCCGATGCCAGCGGCCCCAAGCACCTGACGCTAAAGCTGACGCGTGCGAAGTTCGAGAGCCTTGTCGAAGATCTCGTCCAGCGCACCATCGAGCCCTGCAAGGCGGCGCTCAAGGATGCCGGCCTCAAGGCCGCTGAGATCGACGAGGTCGTTCTGGTCGGCGGCATGACCCGTATGCCCAAGATACAGGAGATCGTGAAGCAGTTCTTCGGCAAGGAACCGCACAAGGGCGTCAACCCGGATGAGGTCGTCGCACTTGGCGCTGCCATCCAGGCCGGCGTGCTGCAGGGCGACGTCAAGGACGTGCTGTTGCTCGACGTGACGCCGCTGTCGCTCGGCATCGAGACGCTGGGCGGCGTATTCACGCGGCTGATCGAGCGCAACACGACGATTCCGACGAAGAAGAGCCAGGTGTTCTCGACGGCTGAGGATTCGCAGTCGGCGGTGACCATCCGCGTCTTCCAGGGTGAGCGTGAAATGGCCGCCGACAACAAGGCGCTCGGCCAGTTCGACCTGGTCGGCATCCCGCCTGCGCCGCGTGGCGTGCCGCAGATCGAGGTCACGTTCGACATCGACGCGAACGGCATCGTCAACGTTTCGGCCAAGGACAAGGGCACCGGCAAGGAGCACCAGATCCGCATCCAGGCGTCTGGCGGCCTTTCGGACGCTGACATCGAGAAGATGGTCAAGGATGCCGAGGCCAATGCCGAAGTCGACAAGAAACGTCGCGCACTGGTCGAGGCCCGCAACCAGGCCGAGGCTCTGGTGCATTCCTCGGAGAAGTCGCTGAAGGACTATGGCGATAAGGTCTCGGAGACCGACCGCACGGCGATTGCCGATGCGATCGCGGCGTTGAAGACCGCTGCCGAAGGCGATGATGTGACCGAGATCGAGGCCAAAACGCAGACGCTCGCCGAAGTCTCGATGAAGCTCGGCCAGGCGATGTACGAGGCTTCGCAGAAGGAAGCCGCCGAGGCCGACGCCAAGGCTGATGCCGCCAAGGACAGCGATGTGGTCGATGCCGATTTCGAGGAAATCGACGAAGACGACGAGAAGAAGAAGTCGGCCTGAACCGCCTGACGGTACAGGTAAGCAAAAAGCCCGGCGCACAGCCGGGCTTTTTTGCAACCCTTTGCCGGAAAAACGCCGAGCTACCCGAAAAAATGCGGACAAAGCCTCGTAGACACTGGCATCCCGGCTCCATCACACCTAAATCGGAACAGCGTGCCGGCAAACGACGCAACGATACTTCAAGACGTTGACTATCCGGACTGCGGGAAAACATGAAAGCTGATTTTTACGAAACGCTGGGCGTGCAAAAAGGCGCCGACGAGAAGGAGCTCAAGAGCGCTTTCCGCAAGCTGGCCATGCAGTTCCATCCCGACCGCAACCCAGGCGACCATGCCTGCGAGCACAAATTCAAGGAAATCAACGAAGCCTACGAAACGCTGAAGGACCCGCAGAAGCGTGCCGCCTATGACCGCTTCGGCCACGCCGCCTTCGAGCACGGCGGCATGAATGGCGGGGCGCAAGGCTTTGGCGCCGGCGGTTTCGCCGACATTTTCGAGGACATTTTCGGCGACATGATGGGCGGGCGCCAGCGCCGCTCGTCCGGCGGCCGCGAGCGCGGCGCCGACCTGCGCTATAATATGGAAATCACGCTGGAAGAGGCATTTTCCGGCAAGACCGCGCAGATCCGCGTGCCGGCCTCGATCTCGTGCTCGGAATGCTCGGGCAGCGGCGCCAAGCCCGGCACCCAGCCCGTCACCTGCTCGATGTGCAACGGCCACGGCAAGGTGCGCGCCACGCAAGGGTTCTTCTCGATCGAGCGCACCTGCCCGCAATGCCAGGGGCGCGGCCAGACCATCAAGGACCCATGCCCGAAATGCGCCGGCCAGGGCCGCGTCACCGAGGAGCGCTCGCTGTCGGTGAACATCCCGGCCGGGATCGAGGACGGCACCCGCATCCGGCTTGCCAATGAGGGCGAGGCCGGCCTGCGCGGCGGCCCGTCGGGCGATCTCTACATCTTCCTCGCGGTCAAGCCGCACGAGTTCTTCCAGCGCGACGGCGCCGATCTTTATTGCAAGGTGCCGATCTCGATGACGACCGCAGCGCTTGGCGGCTCCTTCGAGGTGACGACATTGGACGGTACCCAGACGAAGGTGAAGGTGCCGGAAGGCACTCAGAATGGTCGCCAGTTCCGCCTCAAGGGCAAGGGCATGCCGGTGCTGCGCCAACCTAATATCGGCGACCTCTACATCCAGACCGTGGTCGAGACGCCGCAGAACCTTTCGCGCCGCCAGCGCGAATTGCTGGAGGAATTCGAACAGCTTTCCTCAAAGGACAATTCGCCCCAATCGAGCGGATTTTTCGCCCGGATGAAGGACTTTTTCGAAACGTTCGGCGAGCATTGAAGCTCATCCCTGGAAACGCTTCCCGAGCGTCATCAACACCTTATCCGGGGATTCGCCTTGTCTTGCACCTCGTAGCTGATAAGTAGCATGCGAGGGAGCGTTGAGGAGGACTTTCGATGACGCGTAGTCCCGGACTGCGAAAGACACTGGCGGAAAAGTTCGATGACGAGCTGAAGTTCTTCAAGGGCTGGATCGACAAGCCGAAGGCGGTCGGTTCGATCGTCCCGACCAGTTCCATCACCGCGCGCAAGATGGCCTCGATCGTCGACCCGAAATCCGGCCTGCCGGTGCTCGAGGTCGGGCCCGGCACAGGCGTCATTACGCGCGCCATCCTCGCTCAGGGCATAAAGCCTGAAAATCTCTACGCGGTCGAATATTCCACTGATTTCGTGCGCCATCTGCGCCAGCTTTATCCAGGCGTCAACGTCATCGAGGGCGACGCCTTCAATCTCGACGCGACGCTCGGTGACAAGCGCGATCTGGTCTTCGATTCGGTGATATCGGGCGTGCCGCTGCTCAACTTCCCGGTCGCCCAGCGCATCGCCTATGTCGAGAGCCTGCTCGACCGCATCCCGGCGGGCCGGCCGATCGTGCAGCTGACTTACGGGCCGCTGTCGCCGATCCCTCCGGGCCGCGGCGACTATACGGTCGAGCATTTCCATTTCGTCATCCGCAACATTCCGCCGACGCAGCTTTGGATCTACCGGCGCGGGGCCGCTTGAATTGCAGCGTTGGGTTTGAATAGCACTTGTCTTATACCCATCGGGTGACAAGGCAGACCCCATGGCTGTGATCCCGAAAATTCTCGTCGTCGCCGGTTCGGTGCGCAGCGGCGCCTATAGCGCCAGGACCGCCGACGTTGCGCAGAAGGAACTTGCCATGCAGGGCGCGGAGGTGACCCGCATCTCGCTCGCCGACTATCCGTTGCCGATCCTCGACCAGGATCTGGAAAAGGAAGAAGGCATTCCCGAAAACGCCTTCAAGCTCGGCCGGATGATCGCCGCCCATGACGGGCTGCTGATCGCGACGCCCGAATATAACGGCTCCATTCCGCCGCTGCTCAAGAACACCATCGACTGGGTGAGCCAGCTGCGCAAGGATGGCGGCCGGACGTTCAGGCCGCTTGCCGGCAAGGTCGCCGGCCTCTGCTCGTCTTCCAACGGGCCCTTCGGCGGGATACGCTGCATCAACCATCTGCGCGCCGTTCTGGTGCGCTGCCGGATGGAGGTGGTGACACCGGAATGCTCGGTGCCGGAGGGCGGCAACGCCTTCGACGACGAGGGCAACTTCAGGGACGAGAGACTACGCCAATCGATGGAGCACCTATGCCGAACGCTGATCGAAACCTCGCGCATGCTGTCGACGCGGATCGAGGCATGATCCCGGACGCCGCGCATGCCGACACGATGCGGGAAAGGCTGATCGTCGGCCTCGACCTGCCGACGCTGAAGGAAGCCGAGAAAGCGGTGCGCGAGCTCGACGGGATCGTCTCCTTCTACAAGATCGGTTACCAGCTCGCCTTTGCCGGCGGGCTCGACTTCGCCCGCGAGCTGGCCAGCGGCGGCACCAGGATCTTTCTCGACATGAAGCTGCTCGACATCGACAACACGGTGGCCAAGGGGGTCGACAACATCGTCAGAATGGGCATGAGCATGCTGACCATCCATGCCTATCCGAAGACGATGAAGGCAGCGGTCGAGGCTGCGAAGGGCAGCGACCTTTGCCTGCTCGGGGTCACCGTGCTGACCTCGATGGACGAGCAGGACGTGATCGACGCCGGCTATGAGTATGATCCGCATACGCTGGTGCTGAGGCGCTCCGAGCAGGCGCTGCATGCCGGCATGGGCGGCATCGTCTGCTCGGCCGAGGAAGCCGAGGCGGTGCGCCGCATTGTCGGCCCCGACCTGGCAGTGGTGACGCCGGGAATCCGGCCGAAGGGCGGCGACCACGGCGACCAGAAGCGGGTGGTGACGCCGGCGCAGGCGATCCGCAACGGCTCCAGCCACCTCGTGGTCGGCCGGCCGATCGTCGGCGCGGCCGACAGGCGGGCGGCGGCCGAAGCCATCCTCGATGAAATGCGCTCGGCCTGACGCCAAGAATTAACGCGGAGAAAAACCATGCCCAAGGGATACTGGATCGCTCGCGTCGACGTGCGCGATGCGGAAGGCTACAAGGACTATGTCGCAGCCGCCAAGCTGGCCTTCGATCGCTTCGGCGCCAAGTTCCTGGCGCGCGGCGGCGCGCATGAGAAGGCCGAGGGGCCGGGCCGAGACCGCAATGTGATCATCGAGTTTCCGTCGCTTGCGGCGGCGCATGACTGCTACCACTCGCCCGAATACCAGCGCGCGGTCGCGATCCGCCAGAAGGTAGCTGATGGCGAAATCGTGCTGGTCGAGGGGATTTAGGCGAGAAGTCGGTTCATCGCGGTTTCAGCCATCGCATCGGCGAGGCTCAGGCCCCATTGCCGGCGACAGTAATCGCGGAAATCGAAGCAGGGCATGCCGGGGCAGACCTCGAACTCGATGAGGTGCACGCTGTCGTCGGCTTCGACCCGAAAGTCGATCGAAAACACATCCCGCAGGCCAAGCCCGATCATCAGGCTTTCGGCGATGCGACGAATTCTTGCATCCGCTCGAGGCTGGCTGGCGTCAACGGGAAGCAGCAACGGCTCAGCGTAATTTCCCTCGGCTTTCGCCGCTACACCGGTATCGCCGTAAAGCGCCAGGCTGTCCTGCATGGTCTGGAAATCGCTGCCCGAATCGACAAGGGCGATGCCGAGCGCCTCGGCGCCGGTATCCGGCTTCAATCCGAGAAAACTGGCGCGCGCGTTGCGGCCGGCGACATAGGGCTGGACCACGACATCGTCGCGATAGGCGGCGAAGACGCGCCGGCTAAGCTCCAGCGCGTGGCCGAGATCGGGGCAGCGCGAATCCGGCCAGATGCCGATCTTGGCGCCGAGCCGGTTCGGCTTGACGAACCAGCCGGCGGGCGAGTCCGGCGGCGCGACCAGCCAGGCTCCGTCACGGGCAAGGCCCGCCCGCGGCACCGGCAAGCCAAGCGCGCCGAGCACGGCGCCGGAACGGAACTTATCCTGACAGAGCGCAAAAAGCGCATCGTCGGCGCCGATCGCCTTCAGGCCGTTCAGCCGTGCCAGAGCTGGTGCCGCGCCGCCGCGGAAATAGGCGATGCCGTCGGTCAGCGTCCAGACGAGCGTGGTCTTCGGGTCCTCGCCGGCGAGAACGCTTGCGGCGTCGTCGAGTGTCACCGGCGCAAACGACAAGCCGCGCTTCTGGCAAGCGGCGGCAAGTGCGTCGAATTCAGCAGCGATGTCGGTCGATTGCGCCAGATAGGAGGCGATTTCGACGGCACGCTCCGGCACGTGGTTATCGGCGACCAGCCGATCGAAGCAGGCCTTTTCCGGCTCGTAGACAAGGATCAGCTTCGGCTTGCGGCTTGACATGGGTGGAACGGCTCCTGGCAGCACGATTGCCTACCATCGCACGGGAAACGCATTCGGCTTGCGCGGAACCGACGTTGATCGGACGCCTGCACGACAGCAAGCGCACCATCTTCTTGTTTGACCATGATCTTTTCCGAACCAAAGGTTCGGGACCATGGTCTAGCCAATCAGCACGCGCGGCTCGAAGCGACCATTGACTGGAATGTCGAGCATAAACGTCATGCCGGCTTGCGGGTCGAGCAGGCGCTGCTTCTCGCTCTTGCCGGACCAGGCGGAGGTGACCGCGATCCGGTCGGCATTCCTGCCGACAAAAGCCGGACAGGACGGCTGCGTCGCCGGCATCGCCACCGAACGGACAAGCTTGCCGTCGGGTCCATAGGCTTCGACGACGCTGCCGCCCCAGCAAGCGTTCCACAATATGCCGTCGCGGTCGAGCACCGAACCATCGATATAGCCCTTGGCCGAACGGTGATCGACGAAGACCTTCGGTTCGCCAACCGGCAGGCCGGTCGCAGGATCGCAGCCGACGCGCATCAACAGCCCGGTGCTGGTGTCGGTATAATGGGCGATAGTCCCATCTTCGGAAAAGCAGATCGAATTGGGCACCGTGAGATCCGCATAGAGCCGGCGCAGCTCGCCCTTGAAGAACCAGTAGATAGAACCGGCGGCCTTCTCCTCGCCCTTACCCATGGTGCCGACCCAGAGGGCGCCGCAAGGGTGAACGCGGGAATCGTTCGAGCGGGTGACCGTATTATCGGCCTCGATCGGCGTGTGCAGCGTCAGCTTGCCGGTCGCGACATCGCGGACATGCAGGCCGGTCTCGGTGGCGATCAGCTGGCGTTGGTCGTCGACGATGGCGATGGCGCTGGCCATCTGACCGAGCTCGTGGATTTTGACCGCACCGCCGGACAAGCGCTGTTCCAGGAGCTGGCCGTTGACGATGTCGAACCAATAGAGCGTGTCCGTGGCAGGGTCATAGCTTGGCCCCTCGCCGAGTTGGCAGACATGGTCGGAAAAAACCGAAACGATGGTCTCGCTCATCATGCCGCTCCAAACGCCGCGTCCCAGGCCACGACCGCAGCCTTCGCCCGTGCTGCCACTTCGTCGATGCTCATGCCCGGCTTGAACAGGCTGGAGCCAAGACCGAAGACGGTGACGCCGGCCGCTTTGTAGCCGGCAAAGTCCTTGTCCGAAACGCCGCCGACGGCGCCGACCAGCACACTGGCTGGCAGCACCGCGCGCATCGCCGAAATGCCCGCCGCGCCAAGCACGCTCGCCGGGAAGAATTTCAATGCCGAGGCGCCGAGCCGGATTGCTTGAAATGCCTCGGTCGGCGTGAACACGCCGGGCATCGTCACCATGCCGTACTGCATGGCACGGCCCATGACCTCGGCATCGATATTGGGGCTGACCAGCAGCCGCCCGCCGGCCTTGTGCAGACCGTCGACATCGGCGGCGGTGAGCACCGTGCCGGCGCCGACCAGCGCCGTCGGAGGAAGCGCTTCGACAATACTGGCGATGGAAACAAAAGGCTCGGGCGAGTTGAGCGGCACCTCGATTGCTTCGATGCCGGCGCCGAAGATCGCCTGGCCGATCGCCACCGCCTCGCTTGGCTTGAGCCCACGCAGGATCGCGACCAGACCCCGCTTGAGCTTTGGAAAAGGTGCGGTTTCGGTCATGCGGCAACTCCATTTTTGGCGATCATGCCATTTTCGCCCGCGGCTTCGGCAAGGCCGGCACGCACCGCCTCATCGGCGTCGACCGCCCTGAAAGCGAGCCCGGCAAGGCCGAGCGCCTCGGCATAGAGCCTGCCGAGTGCGCCCGATGCGATCAGCACGACGGGCACGGCGCTTGCCCCATAGCGGCTATTTGCCGAAGCGATCTCGCCGCCGATCAGCAGGCCGGACAGAGAGGCTGCGGCATCTTCGGGCTTCAGGTCCTGCAACAGGCTGGCGGCGCGGATCGAGAACAGTCTTGAAACGATGTCACCGCCCTCGGCCAACGCCTTCAGGCACCAGTCCCGGAAAAACGGACTTTCGGCGGCAACCGGCTGCGGCGGCTCGCCCAGCGAATGGCGCAGGATCGAGTGCGCAGCCAGCACCGAAAACAGCTCGCCGGTCGGCCAGGTGCCGAAGCCGGCAATGGAACCGTCCTCGACCGGCACCCATTTCGAATGGGTGCCGGGCATGCAGACGAGGTGGCGTCCCTGTGCCGGCAAACCGGCGCCGGCAAGCTGCGTTTCCTCGCCGCGCATGACGTCAGGTGCATCGGCAAGGCGTTGGGCAAGGCCGGGCACGATGCGGATGTCGCGGCGCTGGCCGGGGATGCGGGCAGCGCCGGCGAGGATAGCGCCGATCGGCGCCGGCACGCTGACATAGGGCGCCTCCAGCCAGCCCTGGCGCGAACCGGCCATCCCGCAAATGATGACCGGCAGCGCCTCGGGGGCACCCATGGCAGCCAGATGCCCTTCGAGAACGGACGAAAATCCTTTAGCCTGGGCGGTGATCAGCCCGTCATCGCCGCGCCGCTCGGCGAGAACCTTGCCGGCGCCGTCGAGCAGCCACACCCTCATCCGGGTGGTGCCCCAGTCGACGGCCGCGACAGAAGGGGCCTTGCTCGATGAGATCACAGGAACCCCCCGTCGACGATCAGCATCTGCGCGGTCAGCATGCGTGAAGCATCCGACGCCAGGAACAGCACGGTGCCGACAACGTCTTCCGGCTGCATCACCTCTTTGACGCACTGCTTGGCGACGTGGGCGGCGAGCGCC
Organism: Mesorhizobium sp. M1163; assembly: GCF_040318415.1. Lineage (NCBI taxonomy): Bacteria > Pseudomonadati > Pseudomonadota > Alphaproteobacteria > Hyphomicrobiales > Phyllobacteriaceae > Mesorhizobium > Mesorhizobium sp. M1163. The sequence continues at coordinate 44,837 of NZ_JAMYMF010000013.1, forward strand.
TGTTCGGTGACCCAGAGCTTTCTCTGTCGCTCGGTGATCACCCAGCCGGGCGCGATTGCGTTGACGCGAATGCCGTCGACGCCGAGCTTGCCGGCAAGACCCTTGGTGAGGCCGACGATGCCGGCCTTGGCGGCGGTATAGGCCGGCATATCGGGATGGTTGATGAGAAACGAGGTCGAGGTGAAATTGATGATCGAGCCGCCACCGGCCCGCTTCATGCCCGGCGCCACCGCCTGTGCGCTGAAGAAATGCGGGCGCAGGTTGATGGCATGATTGTTGTCCCAGAACTCGACCGTGACGTCTTCGACGGTATGACGGTCATCCTGCGCGGCATTGTTGACCAGCACGGTCACGTCGCCATGCGCCTCGGCGGCTTTGGCAACTGATAACCGCAATGCCTCGATATCGCGTATATCGGTCTTGAGATAGAGCGGCCGCCGGCCGAGCTCCTTGTCTAACCGATCGGCCAGCGCCAGGCTCGGACGGTCGGCGATATCGATAAAGGCGACCTTTGCCCCCTGGCGGATAAATCCCTCGGTCAAGGCGGCTCCAATGCCGGAGCCGCCACCGGTGATCAGCACCGAAGCGCCTTCGAGGTCGGCAAAGCGTGCCGATGGCATCATGAATTCTCTCCCGGTCCAACGATCTCGGTCTGACCGGCGCGCATCCTATCCAGCCATGTCGGGCGGGCAAGGGCGAAAGAGTGGATAGTCGGGACTTATGTCCGACAAAAGGCCGCACGCGCCCCCGATCGATCAGCCGCCCAGCCGGACGTGGTACAATTCGACGGCGGCTCCGCTGGTCCCGGCAACCGGCTCAAGCCATTCCGGTACGCTGCCGCGCATCAACCCGGCGAGAAAACCTGCCGGCGCCTTGGCGGCGAGGAGCTTGCTTTCGGGGCTGCCGGGGCACAATGCGACGAGGCCGACGTGATGATCCGCCAGGATTGTCCTGGCATCGGCATCGGACCCAAGGAAGGCATCGAGCGCCAGCAGGTTGCCGGCGACGTTGCGATGATAAGGCCCGGCGAAGACGCGGTGTCCGGAATAGGCCAGGATCGGCGATCCGAGATTGGAAATTGCCAGCACCGTGGTGCCGGGCAGGCGGCCAAGCGCCGCAAAGGAGGCCATGCGCTGGCAAGCGACATCGGCGCCGTCGCCATTATCGGCGGCGGTATTGCTGTCCTCGAAGGCGACCGAGGTCGCCGCGGCAGCCCCAGTCCAGACGGCATTCACCGAAACCAGCCAGACGGCGGCCATGCGCAGCGCCACGCCGCGCGACGGGCTGGCCTCGGCCCGTTGACGCCATTTGGCAATCCAGGCAGCAAGCGGGATGACGGCGAAGGCGATCGAGAATGTCGAACCGCGCACCTGCCAGGCACTGACGATGAAGGCCACGACAAGCAGCGTGCCGACAAGGCTGTCCTGCCGCCGCCAGCCGCCACGGCCAAGGCGAAGCGCCATCAGCACGAGCGCGATGAGCGGCGTAGCATAGCGCGCCACCACCCCGGCCGGATCTTCAGCGAGAAGCTTGAACAGCGATTGCGCCTCGTCGATGTGATCAAGCCATAGCTCCTTGAGGCGCGGATCGAGGTTGGCATAGGGCGCTGCCAGGCATTGCGGGAACAAAAAGACGACGACTGCGGCCAATATCAGGGCAAGCAGGCCAAGCGAGGCGATGCGCCGTTGGCGCGTGCGGCCAGCGGGCTCGACCGACGCTATCGCCGCAAGGCCGGTTCCGGCAATCGCTGCGACGACGAACTGCACGGTCGAGAAGGCGTCGCATTGCGCCTGACCCCAGGCGGACGGTGCGATGGTGGCGACAAAGACGAGAGCGGACACGCCGGCAAAGCCGAGGCCGAAATCCCTGGCAATCGGCCTCTCGCCATCGGCGTCGAGGGCAAACAGCGTGGCGACAGAGGCGCCGATGGTGGCGACATAAGGCGCGGTTTCCATGCCGACGGCCAGCATCAATCCGGCGCACAGGCCGGAGAGTAGTGCCGCCGGCCTGCGCAACGGCGCTTCAAGCAGAAGGCTCAGGCTGGCCATGCTCAGCATCAGCTGGACATTGTGGTGATCGAGCGCGCCAGGCGAAAAAATGCCGAGGAAGTGCAGTGCGGCGGCGCCGACGACGACAGCGGGCAGCACGGCGCCGTCACCAGCAAAGCTGCGCGCGGTGCGAGCGGTGAAAAACACGGTCAGGCAAAAGAGCAGCGCCGGCCACAGCACTTGCGCAAAATTCTCGGCAAAGACCGTGCTCCCGGTCAGGGCCGACACGGCCGTGATGGCGGCGATCGGCGCATCGACCAGCCGCGACCAGTGCATGACGAAGCCGCCTTCCAGGCCCATCCTGTACTGGTGCAGATCGAACCAGCTTTGGCCTGCCAGCATGTCGCGAACTTCGACAAGGCGCAGCAGATTGTCGTTGTCGCCGCCGGCATTGGTCAGTTCCGGGAAACCGGCAAAGGCATTGACGGCAAGCGCCAGCAGCGTGGCAAGCAGCGCCAGCGCGATATCGGACCTCCAAATGGAGGCGCCATCGTCGGCTGTGCTCATATCAGGACCTTTGGAAGGAATACGGGGCGGTTTAAACCTAGCCTTAACAGCTTCAATAAATAGTAAAGCCGCCCCGAGCGAGGCCGGCGTTTGAGCGGTCAGGGACCTCACAGGGCATCCGGAGACGAAAATGCCACAAGAAGTGCGCCATGAGCCGAGCATCGCCGTGCTCCTGCCTTGCTACAATGAGGAGCTGACGATCGGCGAAGTGGTGCGGCGCTTTCGCGAGACGCTGCCTGCCGCCGCGATATATGTCTACGACAACAATTCGCGCGATCTGACGGCGCTCCGAGCCCGCGCCGCCGGCGCCATCGTGGTGCGCGAGCCGCGCCAGGGCAAAGGCAATGTCGTGCGCCGCATGTTCGCCGACATCGAGGCCGACATCTATCTGATGGCCGACGGCGACGGCACCTATGCGCCGGAGGACGCGCCGCAACTGATCAACACGCTGCTGACCGAGCGCTCCGACATGGTGGTGGGCACCAGGCGCGGCGTCGCCGACGATGCCGGCAGGACTGGCCATGCCTTCGGCAACCGCATCTTCAACAGCCTCTACAAGCGGCTGTTCGGCTCGGACTTTACCGATATCTTCTCGGGGTACCGCGCCTTCACCAGGCGCTTCGTCAAGAGCTTTCCCGCCGTTTCCGGCGGTTTCGAGATCGAGACCGAAATGTCGGTGCACGCCTCGCAGCTCAAATTGCCGGTGAGCGAGATCGGGCTCGACTATGGCCGCCGGCCGGAAGGCTCCTCGTCGAAGCTGTCGACCTTTCGCGACGGCGCGAAGATCCTGTGGATGTTCGCCATGCTGATGAAGGAGACACAGCCGCTGCGTTTCTTCGGCGCTTTTTCGGTGTTCTTCCTGGCATCGAGCCTGTTCCTGATGGCGCCGGTGCTGATCGAGTTCGCCGAAACCGGGCTTGTGCCGCGCATGCCGACCTGGGTGCTGTCGGTCGGGCTGCTGCTGCTGTCGATGCTGGCGGCGGTGACCGGGGTAATCCTCGATTCGGTGTCGCGCGGCCGGGCCGAGCAGAAGCGCATCTTCTATCTGTCGATGCCTTCCGGTCGCGTCGAACGTGAACGTGCAAGCGCCCTCGCGACTTTGAAGGCCGGACCGGGCAAGACCCCGCGCGCGGCCTAGAGCCTGAATGGGACGCCTCGCCCGCTTCATTTTCGCCGGCGGCGTCGGCTTCGTCGCCGATGCGGCGGCGCTTTGGCTGGTGCTGACGATAGCGCCGCTCGGACCATTCGCGGCTCGCATCATTTCGATCGGTTTTGCCCTGTCCGTCACCTGGTTGATCAACCGCCATCTGACGTTTTCGCCTTCCAGCCGCGGCATCGCGCAAGAGGGCGCACGCTATGGCGGCGTCGGCATTGCCACCAGCGTCGTCAATTATCTCGTCTATTGCGCCATCCTGTTCGCGCTGCCGACGGTGTCGCCGCTCATCGCCCTTGCGGTCGCCTCGCTGATTGCCATGGCGCTGTCCTTCCTCGGCTATTCCAAGTTGGTCTTCGATCGCTGACGGCACATCGCATTGGGATCTGCGCCAAACGAAGCGCAGCCTCATCATGACCTTGGCCGATTGGCAGAAGCCGCCGATTTCCTTATATCGCTGTCGTCGATGCATCGGCGCGAAAATCGGAATCGATTTTCGGACAGCACGATGCATGGATTCAAAAGTGTTGGAGCGTACTTTGTGCATCCAAGTGGATCGCTGCAAGTGCGCCGGAGAGCTGCCATGCCCCTGAAAGTCGCCGTCCAGATGGACCACATCTCCACCGTGTCGATTGCCGGCGACACGTCGTTTGCGCTGTCGCTGGAAGCGCAGCGGCGCGGCCACCAGCTGTTCCACTACACGCCCGACCGGCTGTCGCTGCGCGACGGCAAGGTGTTTGCCCGCATCGAGGCGATGCAGGTCCGCGACGAGAAGGGCAGCCATTATTCACTGGGCGAAGAAATCCGTACCGATCTTTCGGAGATGGACGTCATCCTTTTGCGGCAGGATCCGCCCTTCGACATGAACTACATCACCACCACGCATATCCTCGAGCGCATCCATCCGAAGACGCTGGTGGTCAACGACCCGGCCTGGGTGCGCAACAGCCCGGAAAAGATCTTCGTCACCGAATTTCCCGACCTGATGCCGGACACGCTGATCACCAAGGATCCGCTCGAAGTCGCCGCCTTCCGCAAGGAGTTTGGCGACATCATCGTCAAGCCGCTCTACGGCAATGGCGGCGCCGGCATCTTCCACCTGCACGAGGCCGACCGCAACCTCGCCTCGCTGCTCGAAATGTTCGGCCAGATGTTCCGCGAACCCTACATCGTGCAGCGCTACCTCAAGGAGGTGCGCGCCGGCGACAAACGCATCATCCTGATTGACGGCGAGCCGGTCGGCGCCATCAACCGCGTGCCGGCCGAGCACGATTCGCGCTCCAACATGCATGTCGGCGGCCGCGCCGAAAAGACCGAGCTGACAGAGCGCGAACGCGAGATCTGTGCCCGCATCGGCCCGTGGCTGAGGGAGCGCGGCTTCATCCTCGTCGGCATCGACGTCATCGGCGACTACATGACCGAGATCAACGTGACCTCACCGACCGGCATACGCGAAGTGAAGCGCTTCGGCGGCGCCGACATCGCCAGCCTGTTCTGGGATGCGGTGGAGGGCAAGCGTAACTAGTCTCGCTTCGGAGCGGCCGCGTTGCAACCCATTGGAGCCGCTGCGTTCAGCCGTTCCCCAAATGTTCTTGCCTTCGCCGGAAATCTGTGGTTGTCTCCGGTGACGCCGTTCGCGGCATGATCGCAAGGGCTTGGGGCAAGCCTGCAGCCGGGGTGAAGACATGGTGGCGCGGGTTCGCACGGTTGCTTTCCAGGGCATCGAGGCCGTGCCGGTCGACGTGCAGGTGATGATCGCGCCGGGCAAGGTCAACATGCACATCGTCGGCCTGGCCGACAAGGCTGTAGCCGAAAGCCGCGAGCGGGTGCAGGCGGCGCTGCATGCATCCGGCCTGTCGATGCCGTCGAAGAAGGTCACCGTCAATCTGGCGCCTGCCGACCTGCCCAAGGAGGGCAGCCATTACGATCTGCCGATCGCGCTCGGTTTGATGGCGGCACTCGGCGCCATTCCGGGCGACATGCTGGCCGGCTATGTCGTGCTTGGCGAATTATCGCTCGACGGCACCATTGCCGCGGTGGCCGGCGCGCTGCCGGCGGCGATCGGCGCCAATGCCGAAGGCAAGGGCCTGATCTGCCCGTTCGCCTGCGGGCCGGAAGCGGCGTGGGCCGGCAAGGATTTCGACATATTGGCGCCGCGCAGCCTGATCGCCATCGCCAATCATTTTCGCGGCACGCAGGTCCTGTCGCGGCCGGAAGCCGGCATCCATGCTTCGGCGCGCGACCTGCCCGACCTTGCCGACATCAAGGGGCAAGAGACCGCCAAGCGGGCGCTGGAGGTGGCGGCAGCCGGCGGCCACAATCTGCTGATGGTCGGTCCGCCCGGGTCCGGCAAATCGATGCTGGCGCAGCGGCTGCCGTCGATCCTGCCGCCGCTTGCGCCGAAGGAATTGCTCGAAGTCTCGATGATCGCGTCGGTGGCCGGCGAACTCGGCGAAGGAAAGCTCACCGACCGGCGGCCGTTCCGCGCGCCGCATCATTCGGCCTCGATGGCGGCGATGGTCGGCGGCGGCTTGCGCGTGCGGCCGGGCGAGGCCTCGCTTGCCCATCACGGCGTGCTGTTCCTCGACGAGTTTCCCGAATTCTCGCCGCAGGCGCTCGATGCGCTGCGCCAGCCGCTGGAGACCGGCGACTGCATGATCGCGCGCGCCAACCATCGCGTCACCTATCCGGCGCGCATCCAGCTGGTCGCGGCGATGAACCCGTGCCGCTGCGGCATGGCCGGCGAGCCAGGCTATCGCTGCCTGCGCGGCGACCGCTGCCGCACCGACTACCAGGCGCGCATTTCCGGCCCGCTGCTCGATCGCATCGATCTCAGGATCGAGGTACCGGCGGTTTCGGCCAGCGATCTGATCCGGCCGGACCGGGCGGAGAAGAGTGCAGCCGTGGCACTGCGCGTCGCTCGTGCCCGTATGATCCAGCGTGAGCGTTTCGAACGGCTCGGCGCGACCTCCGCCACCACCAACGCGCATTGCTCACCGTCGGTTATCGAGGAGATCGCCATGCCCGATGCCGCCGGCCTGTCGCTACTGAGGGACGCCAGCGAAAAGCTCGGCTTTTCGGCAAGAGCCTACCACCGCGTCTTGAAGGTGGCGCGGACGCTGGCCGATCTCGAGGCCAGCGAAACGGTCGGCCGCATCCATCTGGCCGAGGCGATTTCCTACCGCATGAGCTCGGAGCGGATGGCACAGGCGGCGTAGTGCTTCTGCTGCTCGCTGGAAGTACGGTTGCGGGTTCGCGCCCGATGATCGCATATGTTACGGTCATGCACCTAACCGGGGCTGAGGCGGGGATGATTTCTGTTTCGCCGGCACGCAGTGCCGAAGACTTCGAGACCATGGCCGGGCTTTGCCGCAAGCTTGCACAATGGGATGTCGACGCCGTGCAGCCTTACGGCGTCTCGGAGGAGGACGTGAGGACCATCTTCCACCCCGAAAGGAGCGGCAGTTCGCTGGCAGCGAAGTTCGGCGCGCCAGATGCCATGGCGTTTATCGCGCGATCGGAGAACCTACCGGCGGGCTGCCTCGCCTTGACCAGTTCGACGACCATACGGCGGAGATTCACAAGTTTTTTGTCGACGCGTCGTTTCGCGGAAAAGGAATCGGCCGGGCGCTGATGGGGGCCGCGCTGGCGGAGATCCGGAAAGGCCGAATCCGGACGGTATTGATCCACACGACGTTCTACATGAAAAACGCCATTGCCGTGTATGAGTCGTTCGGCTTCAGGCCCTGCCCGCCCTTCCGTGAAACCCCGGAGCCGGTCAGACATACCGATATTTTCATGTCGTGCTCGATCTCGCCCGCGTGAGGTTAGAGGCAGCCGCGGTGTGGAGGACGCGGCGTCCCTCGACTTGCCCTATTTTTGGAAATCGAACCTGGGCCCCGATGATCCTCTTCCTGAGGCGCATCGTCAGAATGGGCGTTGGCGCACTTCATGCAGGACCCCTCCCGGCCCTTCGGGTCACCCTGCCCTCAAGGGGAGGGGGACGCCGGCTCCCGCGCCTTCGCTTCAGGCGCCTTGCTTCGCCTTCAGTTCCAGCCGCCGCGCGTGCAGCACCGGCTCGGTGTAGCCGTTGGGCTGGACGCGGCCTTTGAAGACGAGGTCGCAGGCGGCGAGGAACGCGATTGAATTGTTGAAGTCCGGTGCCATCGGCCGGTAGAGTGGATCGCCTTCGTTCTGGCGGTCGACGATCGCCGCCATGCGTTTCATCGTTTCCATGACCTGATCGGGCGTGCAGACGCCGTGATGCAGCCAATTGGCGATGTGCTGCGAGGAGATGCGCAGCGTGGCGCGGTCCTCCATCAGGCCGACGTCGTTTATGTCAGGCACTTTCGAGCAGCCAACGCCCTGGTCGATCCAGCGCACGACATAGCCCAGAATGCCTTGCGCGTTGTTGTCTAGCTCCTTCTGGATGTCTTCAGGCGACCAGTTCGGCCGCCTTGCTACCGGCACCGACAAGATGTCGTCGAGCCTGGCCTTGGGCCGGCTTTTCAGCGCCTTCTGCACGGCCTGGACATCGACCTTGTGGTAGTGCGTGGCGTGCAGGGTTGCCGCCGTCGGCGACGGCACCCAGGCGGTGTTGGCGCCGGCCTTAAGGTGCGCGATTTTCTCGGCCAGCATCGCCGCCATCAGGTCGGGCATCGCCCACATGCCCTTGCCGATCTGGGCGTGGCCGGCCAGCCCGCATTCGAGCCCGGTATCGACGTTCCAGGCTTCATAGGCGGCAATCCAGGCGGCCTGCTTCATGTCGCCCTTGCGGATCATCGGGCCGGCTTCCATCGAGGTATGTATCTCGTCGCCGGTGCGGTCGAGGAAGCCGGTGTTGATGAAGACGACGCGGTCCCTGGCGGCGCGGATCGCCTCCTTGAGGTTGACGGTGGTGCGCCGCTCCTCGTCCATGATGCCCATCTTGATGGTGTTTTTCGCCATGCCGAGCAGCGCCTCGACGCGGTCGAAAATCTCGACGGCAAAGGCAATTTCCTCCGGCCCGTGCATCTTGGGTTTTACGATATACATCGAGCCGGCGCGAGAATTGGCGCGGCGCCCGTTGGGGCCAACATCGTGCAGCGCGATCAGCGCCGTCAGCGCCGCATCCATGATGCCTTCCGGCACCTCATTGCCGTCGCGGTCCGATATCGCCGGATTGGTCATGAGGTGGCCGACGTTCCTGACCAGCATCAGCGAGCGGCCGGGCACGGTCAGCGTGCCGCCATCGGGCGCGGTATAGGTGCGGTCGGGGTTGAGCCTTCGGACAAAGCTCTTGCCGGCCTTGGTGATCTCTTCAGCCAGGTCGCCCTTCATCAGGCCGAGCCAGTTGCGGTAGACCAGCACCTTATCCTCGGCATCGACGGCCGCCACCGAATCCTCGCAGTCCTGGATGGTTGTCAGCGCCGATTCCAGCACGACATCGGCAATGCCGGCCGGATCGGTGCGGCCGATCTGGTTGTTGCGGTCGATGGCGATTTCGATGTGCAAGCCATTCCTGACCAGCAAGACGGCTTCGGGGTCGGCGGCATCGCCGCGATAGCCGGCAAACTGCTTGGGGTCGGCAAGCGTGGTGGCGCCGCCGCCCTCGCCCAGCCGCAACATGCCGTTGGCGACCGAAAGCCCGTTCACGCCGGCCCATTTGCCTGTCGTGAGCGGCACCGCCTCGTCGAAGAAGCTTTTCGCCCAGGCGACGACCTTGGCGCCGCGCGCCGGATTGAATTTGTTGCCTCGCTCGGCGCCGTCCGTCTCCGGGATGGCGTCGGTGCCGTAGAGCGCATCATACAGTGAGCCCCAGCGCGCATTGGCGGCATTCAGCGCATAACGCGCATTCATCACCGGCACCACCAACTGCGGCCCGGCGACCAGCGCGATTTCCGGGTCGACATTTTCGGTCGTCACGCTGAAGGCCGGCCCCTCGGGCAGGAGATAGCCGATCTCGCGGAGGAAGCTCTTGTAGGCCTCCATGTCGACGGGCGCGCCATTGTCGCGGTACCAGCGGTCGAGCTTGTCCTGCATGGCATCGCGTTTTTCGAGCAGCGCCCGGTTTTTTGGCGAGAGATCATGGACGATCGCCGAAAAACCGCTCCAGAATGCCTCCGCTTCAATGCCGGTGCCCGGCAACGCCTCGTTCACGACAAAATGATGAAGCTCGCGGGCAATCCGCAATCCGGCGATCTCGACGCGATCGGTCATCAGGGCTTCTCCAGACGAAAGGCTAGGCCGGGCCTTTGGCATGTCGCGGTTGCAGGGTCAATTCGGCATAGGTGAAGGTAGGGCGTTTTCGCCGTTGCAGGAGCTGCCAATCTCCCCACTTGTGGGTGAGATGCCCGGCAGGGCAGAGGGGGGCGTGAAGGATCGCCGACCTTGCCATTTACGACCAGCCGCAAGTCTGAGGTGTTACCGCGAAAGACTGAGACGTTGGCGGGACAGCGCCCCCCTCTGTCCTGCCGGACATCTCCCCCTCGAGGGGGGAGATCGGCTAATCACACCGCCATCCTTGGCCTGCCCGACGCGACCGCCACGACATGCGCCTCGATGAACATGCGCTGGCCCTCGACGGTGGAGACGCGGAACTCGCTGGCGATTTCGATCTCGGCGCTGTCGGTGCCGGCGTCCTTCGCCCGCCCGGCGGCAATAGCGCGCACATCTTTCTCCGCCGCGGCGATCGCCGCCGCCTCGTCGTTGAAATCGCGCACGCTTTCGCCTGAGGCGACACGGAACAGCCCTTCCTTGGGCTGGCTGACCCGCGCCTCGGCCGAAACCCGGACCTGGCCGACGACGGCGCCGAGCGCATTGGCCACATCGGTATCCTCAGGCACCACGCAGTCATTGCCGACCAGCTCGGCCAGGCCGGCATAGTGCAACGGCGCCGAGGCGCCGAGGCCGATGACCGGACGGTCGAGCGCGACGCTGAGCCGGGCGATGCCGGGATGGGCGTCGACGGCGCGCTGGACCAGCGCGTGGGCGACGGTCGCCGCGCCATCCAGCCCATCCTCGGCGAAGGCGGTCTCGAGGATGACTTCCGCCGACAGGCGGGTCAGCGTGGTCAGCACCCGTTCCGAGATCGCCTCCGGCGAGGCGGCGATGAACTGGCCGCGGCCGTCACGCCTGCGCGCGAACAGCTCGGCACCCAGACGCGCCGCAGCCAGATCCCAATTGGCCTGCCTGCCCAGCACATGCGCGGCATCCGACGGCGTGAAGCCGGCGACATGCACCAGCCCGCGCGACACCAGCCGGTTCAAGGTGGCGTTCTGGGCATTCGAAGTCAGCAATCTGTCGAGAGCCTGCGGCACGGCACCGATCAGCTCGTAAAGCTTGGCTTCGGCACCGGTCAGTCCGGCCGCGAGCCGCTCCGGCACGCCGGTGCGCACCGCGAGGCGGCCATCCATGCGGCCGGAATTGGGTGCGCGCAGCTGGCGTTCCAGTTCTGATGTGACCGCGTCGCCATGCATCATGCCGGCCAGCGCCAGCGGCACCAGGCGGCGCGGCCCGAGCAGGATTTTCGGGCTGAGCGCGCCGTCCTCCAGTGCCACTTCGGAATCGCCGCCGAGGCCAAAAGTGCGCATGGCGACGGCCTCGACCATGGTGCGGAAGCCGCCGACGGTCGCGCCTTCCGGATCGAGCCGCGGCCGGCCCTTGTCGAGCACGGCGACGTCGGTGGTGGTGCCGCCGATGTCGGAGACCACCGCATTGTCGAGGCCGGTCATGTGGCGGGCGCCGACAAGGCTGGCGGCCGGGCCGGACAGGATCGTCTCGATCGGCCGCTGGCGGGCAAAGGCGGCCGAGACCAGCGCGCCGTCGCCGCGCACCACCATCAGCGGGGCGGCGATCTTGCGCGCGGCCAAAAAACCTTCGGTTGCCGCGACCAGCCGGTCGATCATCGAGATCAGCCGGGCGTTGAGCAATGTCGTCAGCGCCCGGCGCGGGCCGCCGAGCTTGGCCGACAGCTCGTGGCTGGCGGTGACTGGCAGGCCGGTCCTGTCGCGGATCAGGTCGCGGGCGGCAAGCTCGTGCGCCGGATTGCGGGTGGCGAAATAGGCGCAGACGGCAAAGCCTGACACCGACTTTTCCAATTCCGGCAAAGCTGCCTCCAGCCCGGACAGATCGAGGCTCGCCGCATTGCCGTGGACATCGTGGCCGCCGGGGCAGAACACCACCGGATCGGTGCCGAGCGCCGCCTTCAGCCCGTCGCGGGCAAGGTCGCCCTCGGCAAAACCGATCATCACCAACGCGACGCGCCCGCCCTGGCCCTCGACCAGCGCATTGGTGGCAAGCGTCGTCGACATCGACACCAGCTTGATCGCCGCCGGGTCGGTGCCGGCTTTTTGCAGCACCGCATCGACCGCGCCCGATATGCCGACCGCCAGGTCGTGACGGGTGGTCAGCGCCTTGGCCTTGGCCAGCACTTTTCCGCCGGGGCCGCCGGCTTCAGACCACAACACGGCGTCGGTGTAGGTGCCGCCGGTGTCTATTCCGAGGAACAGGGGGGAGGGTTTGGTCTTGGTAGTCATATTTTGGGTCCGGAGAGTTCGTCTCCGCCCCTTAGCGGATACCGGCCGATCGATAAAGCCGCGATGGCTGGGCCAAGATGGGAGTTCGATCTCCCCCCTCGTGGGGGAGATGGCCGGCAGGCCAGAGGGGGGCGCTGTCCCGCCGGCCTTGCCGTGGTTACAAGCCGCTCCGGCCGGTCATTCAGACGCACGCCCCAGGCCAGCCGCAATCACAACATGCTGGCAGACATTGTCGATGTCGCGGAGAATGTCGTCGTTCCAGAAGCGCAGAACGGTCCAGCCATCCTGTTCCAGGCGCACTGTCCTTGCTTCGTCTCTGGCAACAGCATCGGCTTCGGTATGCTGGGAGCCGTCGACTTCGACGATCAGCTTCTGCTCCGGGCAGGCGAAATCGACAATGTAACCGGCGATCGGAAGTTGTCGCCGAAAGCCAAGCCCCATCAGCCGGTGCGCGCGAAGCTCGTTCCAGAGCTTCAATTCAGCAGAGGTCATGACCTTACGCATCGATCGGGCATTTGCGCGGTGTTTTGGAGGCAATGGCGTATGAGGCATTGTACTGCTGAAATTAGCGCTCTACGGCGCCCCCCTCTGTCCTGCCGGACATCTCCCCCACTTGGGGGGAGATTGGCCGCTTGGCGGCACAGCCCTCCTACCCGACAAACCCCACGCGCTTGTGGCTGCCATCGCAGAACGGCTTGTTGGCGGAGTGGCCGCAGCGGCAGAGGAAGGTGCGTTGCGTGCGGTCGACCGTGTGGCCGGTGCCGGTGACGATTTCGAGATTGCCTTCGAGCTTGAGCGGGCCGTTGGTCGTCGGCGTGACGGTGAGCGGGCCATCGCGCGCTTCCAGCGCCGGCGTGTCCTTCAGCGGCGGCTCGCCGGTGGCGGTGAAGCCCGCCTTGGCGTGGCTGCCATCGCAGAACGGCTTGTTTTCCGAGGCGCCGCAGCGGCAGAGCGTGGCGCGATAAAACGTTTCGCCGTCCAGCACGATCTCGGCATGGACGGCCAGCGGGCCGTTTTCCCTTATGCGCACAATGTTGACCACCGGCGGCTGTTCCTGCGGCCCGCCATCCTTGCGGACATAGGTGATGGCGCCGGACGGGCAGCCTTCGGCGAGCGCCACGATCTTCTCGACGCTAGCCGCCTCGGGATGGATCCACTGGCCGGGCGCGTTGGGCACGAAAACATGCGGATCGCCAAGCACGCAGTTGCGCGAATGGATGCAACGTTTTCCCGAAAAGCCGATGTCGATGTTCTCGCCTTCGACCACTGCCATGGGTGGGCCTCCTGTCGGACTACGCTATGGCGACGGCCAGGACGACGTCAAGGCAGCATTCTCCCCCTCTTGAGGGCCGACCTCGGGCGCGGCGGGAAGAGAATTCGCATTTTTTGCTCGCAGCACCACATTTTGTTCTTGCTTTGTGCCGGCAGCTATGCTACAAAACTGACTATGGTGCCAATTGGCTCCAACGACCCGCCCCACCGAGGCGGGTTTTTTGTTTCAGCTTTGAATTCCGGCGTTGCCGGCCGACGTTGGCGGGACAGCGCTCCGCTGCTATGGCCTCTGTACGACCACCTGGCCCACAAGGGTGAGGCAATCGCATACGGGAGTCCCCCTCATCCGGCCGCTTCGCGGCCACCTTCTCCCCGAGGGGAGAAGAGGCTGGCGCCAGTGCAGGCGACTCCTCTCCCCTCGGGGAGAGGTCGGATTGCCCCGAATTCCCCTTCGCAATTCGGTTGGCAATCCGGGTGAGGGAGCACTTGCCGGTGTGCGATAGCCCCCAACAAGGCAGGCAGGCAACTCACGGAGCCAGATCGATCTCTTCGGTCTCGCCGCCGCTGCAGGTGTAGCAGCAATCGTCGCATTTTTCCGTGTTGCCGGGACCGACGCCCCAATAGGTGCTGTCGTCGCCATCGACCCAGGCGCCATAGCAGATCGATTCGCCGTCATTGCAGGACAGCGGGATCGACTTGGTCTCGCCGTCGTTGAGATAATAATCCTGATTGTTGCCCGGCCAGACATGGTCGCGGTCCTGGCTGTACAGTTCGACGCGCATGGCGTTGGGATGGCTGTTCTTGATCTCGAACGTGACATCGCCGGCATGCGCGACGGGCGCAAACAATCCGACGATGAACAGCGCAGCGGCAACGCGGCGCGCGAAAGCGTAAGACAACATGATGATTCCCCCCGGAATGAAACGGCCTGCCCGGCCGCGACGGGGAACATGGCATGGCGGCGGGATGGGTGGAAGGGGGTGAGGCATTTTGCGTAGCGAAAGGCGCAGCGTTGCCAAGCAAGACCCCTCTCCGGTTTGCTTCGCAAACCACCTTTCCCCGGGGCGAGGAATGCCAATCGCCGAAGTCTCACAAGACCTGGGTTCCTCGCCCCCACAAAGTGGGGGAGCCGCGAAGCGGCCGGAGAGGGGGCGGTCCGACCAGGCTCAACGATCGGGCTTCAGCAGGGTCCATATCCAGCCGATGAATGTGAGCACCAGGAAGGGATATCCGGCAGCGGGCAGCGGCGCCGACGTCGGCAGCAAAGGCGCGCCCCACAGGATCAGGCCCACTGAGACGACAAACAGCACAGCCGCCACGACAGCGGTGAGTCGCATCCACAGGGCGAAGGTTTTCGGCGCGCTGACCATGACCAGCGCCGCCGCCCAGAGCGAGATACCGCCGACATAGGAGGGCACGCTGGCCTCAAGCCCCGCCGCATTGCCGGCGAGCAGCAGGCTCTCGCCGGCGAGAAAGGTCAGAAATCCGGCCGCCACGCAGTCATTGCCCAGCCGCTGATATTTCATCGTCAGCAGCGCGGTTGCTACCACCAGTGCGACGCCGTCGATCGTCCAGAGTGTTTCGCGAAGGGACGCGCTCTCGACGAAGGTGCCGACGAGGCCCATCGCGCCGCCGATGGCAAGGCCGATCGCGGCGATCGTGTCGGAGATAGCAGGGCTGGCGGGACGCATCGGGACCTCCCTTCCAAGCTCAAGGATACTTCAAGACGGGACCTTCTCCAATGGCGGCCCGCTGCCTAAAGCGAAGGGCATTGGCCGGCGCGTATTTGATCGCATCGGGAGGCGGTTCGGTCAGCTCGAAATCGGGAACGGACCCGCTCAATCGCCCATCTTCAGCGCCTGGATAAACGCCTCCTGCGGAATATCCACCTTGCCGAACTGGCGCATCCGCTTCTTGCCCTCTTTCTGCTTGTCGAGCAGCTTGCGTTTGCGTGAGACGTCGCCGCCGTAGCATTTGGCGGTGACGTCCTTGCGCAGCGCCGAGATCGTCTCGCGGGCGATGACCTTGCCGCCGATCGCCGCCTGGATCGGGATCTTGAACAGATGATGCGGGATCAGCTCCTTCAGCTTCTCGCACATCTGGCGGCCGCGCTTTTCCGCCGCCGTGCGGTGGACCAGCATCGACAGCGCATCGACCGGCTCTTCATTGACCAGGATCGACATTTTCACCAGGTCGCCTTCCTTGTAGTCGGTCAAATGATAGTCGAACGAGGCGTAGCCCTTGGAGATCGACTTCAGCCGATCGTAGAAGTCGAAGACCACCTCGTTGAGCGGCAGATCGTAGATCAGCATGGCGCGTTTGCCGACATAGGATAGGTCCGCCTGGATGCCGCGCCGGTCCTGGCAGAGTTTCAGGATGCCGCCAAGATAGTCGTCGGGGGTGAGGATGGTGGCGCGGATCCATGGCTCCTCGATGGCCGATATCTTGACCACGTCGGGCATGTCGGCCGGGTTGTGCAGTTCCTTGACCGTGCCATCGTTCAACAGCAGGCGGTAGACGACGCTAGGTGCGGTGGCGATGAGGTCGAGATTGAATTCGCGCTCCAGCCGCTCCTGGATGATTTCGAGATGCAGCAGGCCGAGGAAGCCGCAGCGATAGCCGAAGCCGAGTGCGGCGCTGGTTTCCATTTCAAAGGAGAAGGACGCGTCGTTGAGGCGCAGCTTGCCGACAGCGGCGCGCAGATCCTCGAAATCGGCGGCGTCGACCGGGAACAGGCCGCAGAACACCACCGGCTGCGCCGGCTTGAAGCCGGGCAGGGCCTGTGCCGTCGGTCGCTTGTCCTCGGTGATAGTGTCGCCGACGCGGGTGTCGGCAACCTCCTTGATCGAGCCGGTGAAGAAACCGAACTCGCCGGGGCCGAGTTCGTCGACATTGATGCGGGCCGGCGTAAAGACGCCGGTGCGCTCGACCAGGTACCTGGCGCCGGTACCCATCATGCGGATGGTCTGGCCCCTCTTCAGCACGCCGTCGATGATGCGCACCAGCACGATGACGCCGAGATAGGCATCATACCAGCTGTCGACCAGCATCGCCTTCAGCGGGGCCGTGATGTCGCCCTCGCGCGGCGGCGGCAGATCGTTGACGATCGCTTCGAGCACGTCGGGAATGCCGAGGCCGGTCTTGGCCGAAATCAGCACGGCGTTGGAGGCGTCGATGCCGATCACCTCCTCGACCTGTTCGCGGATGCGCTCGGGCTCGGCGGCGGGCAGGTCGACCTTGTTCAGCACCACGACGATCTCGTGGTTGTTGTCGATCGCCTGGTAGACATTGGCCAGCGTCTGCGCCTCGACGCCTTGCGAGGCGTCGACGACCAGCAGCGAACCTTCGCAGGCGGCGAGCGAGCGCGACACTTCATAGGCGAAGTCGACATGGCCGGGCGTGTCGATCAGGTTGAGGATATAGTCCTGCCCATTGTTGGCGTGGTACTTCAGCCGCACCGTCTGCGCCTTGATGGTGATGCCGCGCTCGCGCTCGATGTCCATCGAATCCAGCACCTGCTCCTTCATGTCGCGCAGTTCCAGCCCGCCGGTCGACTGGATCAGCCGGTCGGCAAGCGTGGATTTGCCATGGTCGATATGGGCAACGATGGAGAAGTTGCGGATGTTTTTGATCGGCGTGGTCATGCGGCGCGCTTTAGCAGGGGCACGCTACATCGGCAAGCGGCGGGGCGCGGGTGCGGCGGCGGGGCGGCAAAGTCGTTAAACTTTGATCCATGAGATTAGAGCATAGTTCGCGCCCGGCGTGATAGCCCACTGGCCATCGCCGTTTCGGGGGGATCGGAATGCCGTTGTCAGCACGAAAATTTCTCAAATCGGTGAGCGGCTCGTTCGCGCCATTGCTCGCCATCTTGCTTATCCCGATGGTTGCCGCATTGGGTTTTTCCATCGACTATACCTCTGCGGTTTCAACCAGGGCATCGATGCAGAACGCCCTCGATGCAGCGTCGCTGTCGATCACGACGCTTGCGACGGACACCTCACTGGCGGACCGCCAGGTAAAACTGCAGGAGGCATACCTGGCCAATGGCGGGCAAGGCACGGCCAAGCTCGACAGCTTCGTCGTCGCCACCGACGGCGCCGCCAGCATCAAGGCTTCGGCCGGCTTTGCCATGCCGACGAATTTCATGCAGATCGCCAGGATCAACACGGTGCAGGTCGGCGTTGCGTCGGCAGTGACAAAGCGGCCGGCATTGGTGGAGGCCACGTTCAAGGTCGACAAAGTCTCGGGCTATTGGAACAAGACGATGACGCTCTATGGGACCAAATTTACTGAGACGAATGCGAACAAGCTGATGAAGATCGTCTACACATACAACGGCTACGGCGATCCGAAGGGCTACGGCACGTCGAGCGTTTACACGATCAACGGAACGACAGAGACGCTGGTCCAGAAGCAAGTATGCACGACCACCACGGTGACCAGCTTCTATGGGTTGCCCACCACCACGATCACCCAGACGAGCGGTACCAGGAAATACGCTACGACCTGCGTCAACACTATGTACCCCGCGAATGGTGCCGGCGCGGTGATCGATGTCAGCCTGATGGACCAGCTATATCTGCGGATGGATGTGCCGTCAGGCAATCCAACCGTGCTCAAATCGAACGACCCGGCAACATCGAACCGGCTCTACGCCGACGGCGTCGAGATTGCGAGCGGCACAACCGTTGACATTTTTTCGCTGGTGCCGTGTGGCCAGACCAGCGCACAGGCTTGGGAAGACGGCGGCAATCCGGTACCGGCCGCCATCTCGAACGCTGACTTCTTCTATGGCGTGACGGGCAAGTGCGCCTTCAATCAACGGGCATCGGAAACGCTGCTGACGCAATAGGCCGCCGCAGCTGAGTGCGAGGGCATTTCGGCCCGCTTAGGCTGCCCGTCCATTACACCGCCGCCCGGTCACACCGGGTGACGTGTTGGTTGCGAGCGACCGTCTTCCCTTCGCCCCTGTGGGAGAAGGTGGCCGAGCGAAGCTCGGTCGGATGAGGGGTGTTCCAGGAAACGCCAACGCCTCATTTGTTCCAGCACCCCAACCGTCTCGGCGCTTCGCGCCGATCCACCTTCTCCCACAAGCGGAGAAGGGAGAGCTGCGAACGATCACGAAGCGGTGATGCTGTAACGAACCGTGTGTCGGCGGCGAAGTGTGGACATGGAACCGCACAGGAGAACAGCGATGACCGGATCGGAACGAAGCACAGCCCTGATGGGGCTCGCCGCGGCACTGTTTTCCGCGACTTTGTTTCCGGCAATCGGTTTTTCGGTAACCAGCGCGGCCGCCGGCCAGACGCTGACCGTCGTAGAGCTGTTCACCAGCCAGGGCTGCTCGTCCTGTCCGCCGGCCAACGCCAATCTGATCAAGGTCAAGGACTGGCCCGGCGTGCTGGCGCTGTCCTTCAACGTCACCTACTGGGACTATCTCGGCTGGAAGGACACATTCGGCAAAGAAGAATTCACGCAGCGCCAGGTCCGCTATGAACCGTCGCTCGGCCGTTCCGGCCCGTTCACGCCGCAAGTGGTGGTCAACGGCAGGGCCGATGCCGTCGGCGCCAGGCCGGGCGAGATCGAGCAGCTGATTTCGAGCGGCGGCCACGGTGACGGACCTTCGCTGTCGCTCGCCGGCGGAAAGATCAGCATCGGCGCCGGTCCGGTGCCCGGCGGCAGGGCCGACGTCTGGCTGGTGCGTTACGGCAAGGGCGTCGTCGAGGTGCCGGTGGCGCGCGGCGAAAACACCGGCCGCACGCTGCCGCACGCCAATGTCGTGCATTCGCTGACCAGGCTGGGCAGTTGGACCGGCGACGCCACCGCGCTGCCACTGCCGGCGGCGACGGGTGGCCTCAGCACAGCGGTGCTGGTGCAGGTGCCGGGCGGCGGGCCGATCGTTGCTGCCGCAGCGAATTAGAACACGTTCCGAAATTTGCGCAACGCCGCAGCGGCGCCGCCGCATGCGATCAATCCCTGCCAAACCCAAGGAGATCATCATGACCAATCGTTTGACCAATCGCCCGACCCTGGCGGCACTCGCCTTCGCACTTTGCTCGACGGCGCTGTTCGCAGGAGGCGCTGCGCGGGCCGAAGATGCGATGAAGCCGGCGATGGCGACAAATGCCATGAAGCCGGCAACGGGCGCCATGAAGCCGGCAACGGATGCCATGAAGCCGGCCGGCGCCATGGCGGCTGACGCGATGGCCACGACTGCGATGAAGGCGGGCGATCCGATGAAGGCCGACTGCATGAACAAGGCCGCCGCCGAGACGGACGCCATGAAGAAAGCCGAAGCGACCAAGGCCTGCGATGCCATGGCTCCGGCCAAATAGGCGATGCGCACAGCAATGTGAGAGCCCGGCGGACCTATCCGTCGTATAATCCAAACCAGCATCATGGGAGATCAGACATGACCGGAGCCGTGAAACGATCGTCGATTTTCGCAAAAGCAGCACTTGCCGCGCTCATCCTCACGGCCGCCGCTGCCGTGTTCTGGCAGACGCCGGCAGTCTCGGCCGAAGACGCGGTGGTGATCCCGCCGCCGGCGATGGACGAGAAAGCCACCGCCGGCACCGAAAAGGCGGTCTTCGCCGGCGGCTGCTTCTGGGGTGTGCAAGGCGTGTTCCAGCACGTCAACGGCGTCACCAGCGCCGTTTCCGGCTATGCCGGCGGCGACAAGGACACCGCCGTCTATGAAATGGTCGGCACCAGCCGGACGGGCCATGCCGAATCCGTCGAGATCACCTACGACCCGTCCGAGGTGACCTACGGCCAGCTGCTGCAGGTGTATTTCTCGGTGGCGCACAACCCGACGCAACTGAACTACCAGGGCCCGGACAGCGGCACCCAGTACCGTTCGACGATCTTTGCCGAAAACGACGCACAGAAAAAGATCGCCGAAAGCTACATCGCCCAGCTCGACAAGGCCAAGGTGTTTGCAAAGCCGATCGTGACGACGCTGGAGACCGGCAAGACCTTCTATCCGGCCGAGGACTATCACCAGGACTTTCTGACGCTCAACCCGACCTATCCCTATATCGTCTACAATGATCTGCCCAAGGTCGAGAATCTGAAGCGGCTGTTCCCCAATCTCTACAGCGAAAAGCCGGTGCTGGTGCTGGCCGCCAACAAGAGCTGAGTTTTTGGGGCCTGCCTAAACTGGAAGCGTCGGCGGGACAGCGCCCCCCTCTGGCCTGCCGGCCATCTCCCCCACTTGGGGGGAGATTGGATGTCCCGCGGCTTTCGCCAACCACCGATGTTGGAGGGAGGGAGCCGGCGCCGACGCTGCAATCTCCCCCCTTGTGGGGGAGATGGCCGGCAGGCCAGAGGGGGGCGCGAAGGATCGCCGACGCCTCTGCGCAAACGACCTAAACCCCCTTTTTCCAGGGCAGGCTCCAGCGCACTTTCTCCAGCGTCGCCTTTGCCTCGGCCGAGTCCGGGTCGGGCTCTGTCTCACGATAATGCGCCGAGCCCCGAGGCGGGTAGGCAAGCGTGTTGTTGAGGGCAAATTTGTCGATCTGGCTGAACTCGGGGAAAGGCAGGTTTTCCGCCTCGCGCCAATCGCTGACCCTTTTCTCCGCGGCGATGCGTTTTTCGTCGTCGACCGCAAGATCGGTGGCTCTGTATTCCAGTGACGAAGGGAAGGCGAACTGCGCGCCGGCATCATCCATGATGTTGATCATGGACAACAGGATGTCCTCGCGGATGGCTTGGAATTCGGCCACGTCGGCGGTTTTGACGTAGGTGAACACGTCGATGTCGAGCGAATAGGCGCCGAAGCCGGCAAAGCGCACGCGGCATGGCTCGTCGATGACGCGCGGATGGGCGATCAGCAGCTTGCGCAGCTCGGCCAGGACGTAACGCAGCTGATCGGGCGTCGTCTCGTAGCGCAGCTGCAGCGTCGTCGCGAACCGGGTGCGGTCGCGATGCGCGTAGTTCTCGATCTGCATGCCGGCGAAATCCGAATTCGGCACCGAGATGATCGTGCGGTCGAGCGACCGGATGCGTGTCGAGCGCATGCCGATATGCTCGATCGTGCCGGACTGGTCGCCGAACTTGCAGAAGTCGCCGACGCTGACCGGCCGATCGGCATAGAGCGTCAGGCCGGAGAGGAAGTTCTGCAGCGTCGGCTGCGCCGCCAGCGCCACCGCCAGACCGCCGATGCCGAGACCAGCAATGACGCCTTCGTAGGGAATGGCGAGCACTTCGGCCAACAGCAGGAAGGCGACGACCAGCACGGCGACGCGCGCGACGCCGGTGGACAGCGAAATCAGCGTGTCGTGGTAGCCGGGCACTTGCCACAGTCCACGATAGTGTTCGGCGACCTTGCCGATCAGGTGCCAGACCACCGGCACGGCACCGATCACGATCAGGCTCCAGGCGATTGCCTTGACCGGGGCGGCGACCACTTGCGGCAGACCGAGCGGGCGCAGCGTCAACAGCAGGAAGAACCCAAGCACGATCGAACGCACCGCCCATTCGACGATGCGGAAGAAGGCCGAGCTGTCCGTCCTTCGCACAATCAAGGAAATCAGCGCATTGGCGATGAAGCCGAAAACGATGCCGGCCACTGCGGCAAGGCCGAGCATCCACCACTGCCAGTGCTCCATTGGTCCGGCGCGGGTGAGCAGGCCGGGGCTGATCTCGCGGGCGAGGCCACGGGCGATGAAGAACGGGTCGGTGCTGGCGAAGGCAGCGAACTCCGGCGCCACCGGCACGTCTTCCACGTCGGCGTAGAGCGCGCGGATGTGGGCGAGCGTCTCGGGCGTGAACTGCCAGATCTTGCCCTTCTCGGTCTCGACCGGGCCGATGACGATGTTGCCGGCGGGATGCTCGAAATAGATGAAGGGGGTGTTGCTCTTCGGGTCGTCGGGGATCTCCTGCCAGTAGACATAGCCGATGCGGTCGATGACCTTTTTGAGATAGCGCTCGAGCAGGAACGCCTCGTCGCCGCGCACCGCCTGACTGTAGTTGCGCAGGTCGAGCGCCGCCTGTGCCGGATCGCCGGCCTCGGTGAGGCCGCTCAACAGTACCTTGAACGTATCGCGTGGCGAGGCGAGCCTGCTCGGATCGTCCACCATGTCGACGGCTTCGCCACGCGCTTCCTGGAATTCGGCGAGCTTGGCCTGAAGCTGGCCAAGTGGCGGCCCGACGATAGACCACTCGCCATTCTTGCGGCGAAAGGTGAGATCGAAGGAAACCCTGGTGCCATATTGCGGGAGCGTCGCCGTCACCTCGTCGCCGGCAATCGTATCATGCGGCAGGCTCCACAGGCGGAACGTCGCGTTGTCGATGACGGTGAACAGGAGCTTGGTGTAATCGGGCATGTTGAGGCCGCCGCGGTCGGCCTCGGTGACGTCGACGAGGCCCGCTGCCAGACCGGCAAGACCCATGCCGCCGCCGGTCGCGCGCGGCACGTTGTCGGCGCCGCTCTCGTTCATCGTCTGCAGGAACGAGCGCATGGTGCTCATCGGGCTCGACTGGTCGACACGGACGTCCTCGACGGCGCTGACGCGCACGCCTGTCCACCATTCGGCGGTGGCGACATCGAAACGGCCCATGAAGCTTTCGCCGTCGGGCGACTGGACGAAGGTGAAGGCGCCCTGGCGGTCGCCTTCGAACCAGTGGCCGACAAGCTTGTCGCCTTCGGCCTTCGCCTCGATACGGCCGCTGTAAAGCGGGTAGACGCCCTTTACGTCGGCGCCGGTCTGCTCGAACTTGATCTGGGCGCCGCCGCCGCGCCATTTCGTGTCCCACACGCCGGTCCAGCTGGCCGCGTCCTGCGCATGCGCCTGCGGCATGGCCGGCAGCAGGCCTGCAAGCGCGAGTGCGCCGACCAGCGCGACCGTCCGGATCAGCATCAGCAACAGCCGATCCTGTCTCGCCGCAAAAAAGGGGGTCATTCTGTTGCCCTTCTTCTGCCGGCGATTCTGCTGGGCCGGCCAGAGAAGGTTATTCCGCTTGAAGATGAATATTCTGTTTCGGCCGGCGCCGGCGAAGCCGGTCAGTCATAGGTCAGATCCGTCGCCTTGCCGCCGAACACGCGGTAGGCAAAGAACGAATAGAAGATGATGATCGGCAGCACGACGACTGTCCCGACCAGGATGACGGCCAGGCTTTCGGGTGCCGAAGCAGCCTGCCAGATGGTCAGCCGGTCGGGCACGACGAAGGGGTAGAACGACCAGGCGAGCCCGGCAAAGCCAAGCGTGAAGATCGCGGCCAATGTCAGGAACGGGAGCAGCGCGTGGCGATCGTCGGGCTTCGGCAGATGAAAGGTCTGGCGCCACAGCCACAGGAACAGCACTGCCGACAGGATCGGCAACGGCGACAAATAGAGCATGGCCGGCCAGACGAACCATTTGTCGAAGATGCGCGCGCTGGCAAAGGGCGTGGCCAGTGATACTGCAACCATGCCGAGCGCGGTCAGCACCAGTGCCGTGCGCAGCCACAGCACCGCTTTCTTCTGCAAGTCGCCTTCCGTCTTGTAGATGACCCAGGCCGCGCCCATCGCCGCGTAGGCGGCGGCAAGGCAGAGCGCCACCAGCGCCCCGAAAGCCATGCCGCCAGGGCCGACGTCGAGGCCGAGTACATAGACGCCGAGCATATAGCCCTGCGCCAGCGACGCGATGACCGAACCGAGGAAGAAGATGCGGTTCCAGCGGTGCTTCCTGCCGGCCGGCACCTTGGCGCGGAAATCGAAGGCGACGCCGCGCAGGATCAAGCCGACCAGCAGCACGAAAACCGGAATGTAGAGCGCGGTCAGGATGGTGCCGTGCGCCAATGGGAAGGCGACCAGCAGCAGGCCGACCGCCAGCACCAGCCAGGTCTCGTTGGCGTCCCAGAACGGGCCGATGGCGGCGATCATCGTATCCTGTTCGGTGTCTTCGGCTGCGGCGAACAGGATGCCGATGCCGAGATCGAAGCCGTCGAGGATGACGTAGATCAGGATGGCTAGGCCCATCAGGCCGGCGAAGATCAGAGGCAACAGGGTCGGCCAGTCGAAGCTCATGATGTTTCTCCCGGTTGCGCAACCGGCTGCGACAGCGGCCTGTTCATGACGCCCGGCAGCGGCGAGGAGTCACCATCCTTCGCCGCCTTCAATGCCAGATGCACCAACACGCCGAGATAGGCGATCAGCAGCAGCACGTAGAGGATGAGATAGACCGCGAGCGACAGCGCGACATGGCTGCCGGCGACCGGGCCGACAGCATCGGCGGTACGCAGCACGCCGGTGACCAGCCAGGGCTGGCGGCCGATCTCGGTGGTGTACCAGCCGGCCAGCGTCGCCAGCCAGCCGGACAGTGCCATCGGCACCATGACCAGCGCCAGCGGCTTAGGCAGGCTGTGGCGACGCTTGAGGAAGAAGGCCGCCGACCAGGAGACGACGAGCATCAACAGGCCGGTGCCGACCATGATGCGAAAGCCCCAGAACACCGGAAACACCGGAGGATGGTTGCCGGCATAATCGTTCAGCCCCGGTACGATGCCGCCGGCGCTGTGCCTGAGGATGAGGCTGGCGCCGTCGGGAATGGTGAGCTCGAACCTGTTCTCCTTGGCCGCTTCGTCGGGAAGCGCAAACAGCACCAGCGGCACGTTGGGACCGGTGTTCCAGTTGGCCTCCATGGCGGCGATCTTCTGCGGCTGATGTTCAAGCGTGTTGAGGCCGTGCTGGTCGCCGGCAAAGATCTGGATCGGGATCAGGATCGCGGCGGCGAAGACACCGGTGCGCAGCGCCTTCCACATCGATTCCGAGCGATCGCCGTAGAGATAGCGCAGCGCCGACAGGCCAGCGATCAGGAACGAGACGGTCAGCCCCGAAGCAAGCAGCATATGAACGAGCCGGTAGGGCATGGACGGATTGAAGACAACGGCCCACCAGTCGGTGGCGTGCGCAACACCATCGCGAATTTCGAAGCCGGCCGGCGTCTGCATCCACGAATTGAGGGCGATGATCCAGAAGGCGGACAGAGTGGTGCCGCCGGCTACCAGCACCGTCGCCAGCGTGTGGACGCGGTTTGAGACGCGGCGGAAGCCGAACAGCATGATGCCGAGGAACGCCGCCTCGAGGAAAAAGGCCGTCAGGATCTCGTAAGCCAGCAGCGGGCCGGCGATGTTGCCGACCGTCTCCATATAGCCCGGCCAGTTGGTGCCGAACTGAAAACTCATGGTGACGCCGGAAACCACGCCCATGGCGAAGGACAGCGCGAATACCTTAACCCAGGTGAAATAAGCGCGCATCCAGGCGGAGTCGCCTGTCGCGTTGTAGCGGAGCTTGAAGAACAGCAGCACCCAGCCGAGCGCGATGGTGATCGCCGGGAACAGGATGTGGAACGAGATGTTCGCGCCGAACTGTATGCGCGACAGGATGAGCGGGTCCATGGCGGCTCCAGCTGCTGCTTGTTTGTACAAGGATAGGCTTCATGCGCCGGGCGGTCAAAGCGGCGTCCCGCCGCGAGGCGGAACGCCGCAGTGCCGGTTAATCTGCTTTTGCGTGGAATTTTGCTGGACGACCAGGCGGGTGTTGCCTATTCCGGCGAACCTCGATGTCCAGAACTGTCAGGAGCGCCATTGACATCCGGATTTGCGCACCGACATTCAGCGGATTAAATCAACAACTCTGTTTCAAGCAGCCGTTTTCAGCCATGCAGCCGATCATCTCGATTTCCGGGGTCACGAAGACCTACGCCACCGGCTTCAAGGCGTTGAAGGAGATCAATCTCGATATCGTGCGCGGCGAGATATTTGCGCTGCTGGGGCCGAACGGCGCCGGCAAGACGACGCTGATCTCGATCGTCTGCGGCATCGTCAACCGCTCGTCGGGCACCGTCACGGTCGACGGCCATGACATCAACCGCGACTACCGCGCTGCGCGCGGCCTGATCGGGCTGGTGCCGCAGGAACTGACCATCGATGCCTTCGAGAGCGTGTGGGCGACGGTCAATTACAGCCGCGGCCTGTTCGGCAAGCCGGCGGACAAGGCGTTCGTCGAAAAAGTGCTGCGCGACCTGTCGCTCTGGGACAAGAAGAACGCCAAGGCGATCACGCTGTCCGGCGGCATGAAACGCCGGCTGATGATCGCCAAGGCGTTGTCGCACGAGCCGCGAATCCTGTTCCTCGACGAACCGACCGCCGGCGTCGATGTCGAGCTGCGCCAGGACATGTGGGCGATGGTGCGCCGGCTGCGCGAAGACGGCGTCACCATCATCCTGACCACGCACTACATCGAAGAAGCCGAGGCGATGGCCGATCGCGTCGGCGTCATCAACCGCGGCGAGATCGTGCTGGTCGAGGACAAGGCCGAGCTGATGCGCAAGCTTGGCCGCAAACGGCTTGTGCTGGAACTGCGCAGCCCGTTGGCCACCGTTCCCGATGCTTTTTCGCACTACGCGCTGGAGCTTTCGCCCGATGGCGGGCAGCTGACCTATACCTATGACAACCAGAGCGAACGGCCGGGCGTCGCCTCGCTGATCCGCGAGCTCGAGGCGGCCGGCATCCAGTTCCGCGACATCGATACGGAAAACAGCTCGCTCGAGGAGATCTTCGTCAATCTGGTGAGGAAACAGGCATGAACCCGCGCGCGGCCATGAACCTTCATGCGGTATGGGCGATTTATCGGGTGGAGATGGCGCGCGCCCTTCGCACTGTGCTGCAGAGCATCGTTTCGCCGGTCATTTCGACGTCGCTCTATTTCGTCGTCTTCGGCTCGGCCATCGGCTCGCGCATCACCGAGATCGACGGCATCAGCTACGGCGCCTTCATCGTGCCGGGGCTGATCATGCTGTCGCTGCTGACGCAGTCGATCTCCAACGCCTCCTTCGCCATCTACTTTCCGAAATTCGTCGGCTCGATCTACGAATTGCTGTCGGCGCCGGTGTCCTATCTGGAGATCGTCATCGCCTATGTCGGAGGTGCGGCGACAAAGTCGATCGTGCTTGGCCTGATCATTTTGGCGACGGCCTCGCTGTTCGTGCCGCTGACGATCGAGCATCCGTTCTGGATGCTCGCTTTCCTGGTGCTGACGGCCGTGACCTTCAGCCTGTTCGGCTTCATCATCGGCATCTGGGCAAGAAGCTTCGAGCAACTGCAGCTGGTGCCGCTGCTGATCATCACACCGCTGACCTTCCTCGGCGGCAGCTTCTATTCGATCAACATGCTGCCCGGCATCTGGCGCACGGTGACGCTGTTCAACCCGGTGGTCTACCTGGTTAGCGGCTTCCGCTGGAGCTTCTACGGCAAATCCGACGTTTCGGTCGGCGTCAGCCTCGGCATGACGGTGGTCTTCCTGCTTGTCTGCATAGCGATCGTCGCCTGGATCTTCAGAACCGGCTACCGGCTGCGCAACTGATCGATTGGCCTTGCCAAGCAAAGCAGCCTTATCGATCAACGGAAACAGCACTGAGTGCAGCCCCTGCAACGATAGCCCCTTGACCTTCATGTTTTGTTATATATCATGTTATGATTTATCGCGAGGCGGATTGGCCTATGGAAGACGTCATACGATCGCTTGGCTTCCTGTGCCTGGGCAGCAGGATGAAGCGTATAGGCGAGCAACTGCAAGCGGAGGCGCAGCGCCTTCTCGACCGGCTGGATGTTCCGGTTCAGGCGAGCCAGTACCCACTGCTGGCCGCGCTCGACAGGCTAGGCCCCCTGCCTGTCGGGGAACTGGCGCAATCCCTTGGCATCGCGCAGCCAGGCGTAACGCGAAGCGTCTCGCTTCTCGCCGAGTTGGGATTGCTCGAGGTCAGTCCGTCGATCGATGACCAGCGGCGCAGGATCGTCTCCCTCACCAGGGACGGCCGGCGGCTGGTCGATGTCGCAAAGCGCGAGGTCTGGCCGCGCATCGAGAACGCCGTCGCGGATCTGTGCGCGGATCTTTCGGGGCCGCTTCTCGATCAGTTGGCCGCCATCGAGGACGGCCTCGCCGCGGCTCCTCTCGACCGTCGTGCACCAAAACCGAGAGATGCCGTGCAATGAAACACCTGCTTGACCGCCCGATCTGGAGCGCGCTTCAGACGCGACATCAGGCCTTCGCGCAAGGTGGCAACCTCGCCAGGCGACATCGGCCGTCGATTGTTCCTTTCGCCGCCACTGGCGCGGACGACGCGGAAAGCCTGCGGGCGCTCGAAAAGCTTGTCTCCCCGGGCGAGAGTGTGATCCTGCTTCAAGCGGACGCCATTGCTCTGCCCACGGGGCTTTCCGCGACTTCGACCGCGGCCGGGGTTCAGATGATTGCCGAGCAGCCATTGCAGATCGTGTCCGACGGGCGCGTGCAACGTCTGACGCGAGACGACGCCGCTGAGATGCTGGCTCTGGCGTTGGTCACCAAGCCTGGCCCATTCACGCTCGAAGCCTTGAGCCTGGGCGATTTTTGGGGTGTGAAAATCGAGGGCAGACTTGCAGCAATGGCCGGCGAGCGCATGAAGCAACCTGGCTATACCGAACTCAGCGGAGTGTGCTCACATCCGAAATTTCGCGGCGGTGGCCTGGGCAAGCTGTTGTCCATATTCGTGGCAACCGGATAGTGGCGCGCGACGAAATTCCCTATCTCCACGCTTATGCCAGCAACGCCACGGCCATTAGACTTTACGAGTCCATTGGCTTCAGGTTGCGAAGCACAATGAATGTGGCCGTGGTTCAGCGCACCGAATGATTCGTCGGCGCATAATGCGTAGCATGGATGCATCCCGCATCGGGAAAGGAAGGATTTCGTATCGCCGAAATCCTTCCTTGAGACTGCAAGACCTTGCTGCGTGTCAGACCGCGATCTTGCCACCACCTTGCCTGGTGATGGCAACGACCGCCGGCCGCACCGGCATGTCCGGCTTGAAGTCGGGCCAGCGGGTCGACAAATCCTCATAGTAGGACGGACGGCCGAAAGCCTCCCAGTCCTCGCCACCGTCGCCTGGATGCTGGACGGCAACGAAAGCGGTCTGGTCGTCCGGCGCAAACAGGGGACCACACATTTCGGCGCCGATCGGCACGCGGAAGAACAGTTTTGAGGTCGCCCGCGCCGGCCCTTCCGTATCGACCGCCCACAGACCGTCGGTGCGGCCAGTGGCCTTCGGACCCTGACCGTCGGTGGCGACCCAGAGGCGGCCGGTCGAATCAACCGCGCAATTGTCCGGCATGCCGAACCAGCCATTGGCCGTGGTTGCGGTCGAGAAGGTGGCGCCGACTGCCGCAACCGAGGGATCACCGCATTTCAAGAGCACCTCCCACTTGCCCTTGGTGGCGGCAAAATCGCCACCGTCCTCGACGATCTCGATGATGTGGCCAAAGGCATTTTCGGCACGCGGGTTGGCGGCGTCGACCTGATCGGCCTTGCGCTTCGAATTGTTGGTCAGCATGACATAGACCTTGCCGTTGGCGGCATTGGGCTGGATGTCTTCAGGGCGGTCCATCTTGGTGGCGCCGAGCAGGTCGGCGGCGCGGCGCGTCTCGATCAGCACGTCGGCCTGGCTGGCAAAGCCGTTCTCCGCCGTCAGCGGCCCTTGGCCGAAGACGATCGGCAGCCATTCGACCGAACCGTCGTCGGCAAACTTGGCGACATGCAAGGTGCCGTCGTCGAGCAAATCCATATTGGCGGCGCGGTCGTCCGGATTGAACTTGCCTGTGGTGACGAACTTATAGACATAGTCGAAGCGCTCGTCGTCGCCGAGGTAGAAGACGACACGGCCATCCTTGGCGACGATCGATTCGGCGCCCTCATGCTTGAAGCGGCCCATTGCGGTGCGCTTCTTCGGCACCGAAGTCGGATCCTGGACGTCGACCTCGACGATCCAGCCAAAGCGGTTCGGCTCGTTCGGCTCTTTGCCGATGTCGAAACGGTCGTAATGCGCTGCCCATTCATAAGCACCTTCGGGAATGCCGAGCCGCTTGTAATTGGCCGCTTCCTTGTGGCCTTGCGGCAGCTCGCCCGAGAAATAGCCGTGGATGTTCTCCTCGGCCATGACATAGGTGCCCCACGGCGTGACGCCGCCGGCACAATTGTTGACGGTGCCGACAACTTTCGTGCCGGTCGGGTCGGCGCTGGTCTTGACGCGGTCGTGGCCGGCGACGGGGCCGGACAGCGCGATCTCGGTGTTGGAGGTGATGCGGCGGTTGAGCTTGCCGTCGCGAACGACCTGCCATTTGCCGGCTTCCTTGCGGATCTCGACAATGGTGCCGCCATGCGCGGCCATCTCGACGTCGACTTGTTCCTTGCTGAGAGGCGCCTGCTTGGCTTTGCCATCGACGATGGTGACGAGGCCCGGAAACATCAGGTGCGGATTGGTGTATTCGTGGTTGACCACCAGCAGGCCGTGCTCGGCCGAGCCGTCGATCGGGATATAACCGACATAGTCATTGTTGTAGCCGAATTGTCTGGCCTGGGCTTCCGCCGACTGTTTTGTCGGATCGAATTCCGGCGAATCGGCGAACAGCGGATCGCCCCAGCGCAGCAGCACGTCGGCGTCATAACCGGGTGCAACGTGATGCTTGTCGTCGATGCCGGCCTCGAGCTCGTCGAAAGCGAAGGCGGAGCCTTCGGCGGCGCGGGCGTTGTCGGCGGTGATCAGCGCCAGCGGGCTGACGGTAGCGGCTATGGCCGAGACGGCAAGCGAGCCCTTGAGGAAGCCGCGGCGCGAGAACCGCGCGGCGATGATCTCACCCATGGTGCGGTTGTCGCTGGGATTGGCTCCTGGCCCATCGTTTTCCTCGAGCAGGCTGGTGCGGAAATGGGCGTCAGGGGTGCGATGTTCGGTCATAGGGGCCTGCCTCTGGCTGGATGGATTGCTGGAGCGTGTTGCCTGGCCAATCCGGTATCGCCGGCAGGTCACAGTTTGATGACATGCCGGCTAATTGCCATCTGCGATTTCGTGCCCAACATCAGCCCCGCTTGACCGCGACCGGCGCTTCGGAAACAAGAGCTGCGGCAGGCGCGCAAGGACCGCATCGGGAGGAGCAAAAAGTGAGTTTCTGGGGACTTGGGCAGCTCTGCATTTCGACAGTGATCTTCCTGCTTGCGGCGACGGCGGCGAAGCAATGGGGACTGGCGCCGAGCTTTGGCAAGATCGTGCTGACGTTGGCGCTCTATTCGCTCGGCAATCTGATCATGCTGAGGCTGATCCGTGAATTCGGCATGTCGGTGTCGTTCAGCCTGTCAGCGGTGATCCAGCTGGTGTCGGTGAATGTGGTGGCGCTGGTCTTCTTCGGCGAGCGCGTCAATGCCTTGCAGGCGACCGGCATCGTGCTTGCCATCGCAGCTGTGGCGCTGATCACGCTCGGACCCTATCTGCAAAGGCTGTAACTGCGATCGGGCCGATGAAGAAGACCGCAAGCAGACTGCGCAACTGGCTGGAGTTCCCGGTTCTGCTGGCCGGGCTGATCATTGCCGGCGGGCTGTGGGGGTTCGAGGAGCTAATGGAGATGGCGCGGGCCACTACGCCGCATGCCTTCGATACCGAAATCCTGCTTGCCTTCCGCAAGGCCGGCCAACCCGACAATCCGATCGGACCGGCGTGGCTGGAAGGAGCGATGCGCGACATCACCAGCCTCGGCAGCGCCAGCGTGTTGGTGCTGATCACGGCAGCAATGATCGTCTATCTGCTCCTCATCCGCAGGCCAGGCGCGGCGCTTCTCATGTTCATCGCGGTAGCGGGCGGCCAGGTCCTGTCAAGCGTGCTCAAGTTCGATATAGATCGGCCGCGCCCCGATCTGGTCTCGCATCTCGCCGACGTGGCATCACTTTCGTTTCCGAGCGGCCACGCCATGCTGTCGGCGGTGACATATTTGACGCTGGGCAGCATGGCGGCGCGGTTTTTGCCCGGGCGGACAACGAAGATCTATGTGCTCGGTCTGGCGGTGCTGACGACGGTGGTGGTCGGCATCAGCCGCATCTATCTCGGCGTCCACTGGCCCTCCGACGTATTGGCCGGCTGGTGCGCCGGCTTTGCCTGGGCGATGCTGTGCTGGCTTGCGGCCCGGTTCCTGCAGCGATGGCTCGGGCGGGCCGGCGGCACCTGACTCATGTCAGTCGATTTGCGGTCAAATCAGCCTGTTGATCAGGCCATGACCGCAGCCTGCCAGCAGGAAAACCATCGACAGCAAGGCTGTCGAGGTCGCCAACGCATTGAATATCTTCACCTGCTCATCCTTTTTGAGTCGTTGCCTGTGAAATCGGGATCGCAATGGATGTCCCGCCAAACGATGCCGAAATTGTAGCATGCTAGCGCATCGGCTGGCAAAGAGTGCTGCATGTTTCACATATGCAAGATGATGCTTGAACCATCATAATGAAGGTATTACACGTGATATCGCAGACTCAGACGGGGGTTATGGCCGATGATCACTGCCGCGCAGATGCGTGCCGCGAGGGCGCTGGCCGGCATCGATCAGAAGACGCTCGCCGAGCGCGCCGGGGTTTCGCTTCCAACCATTCAGCGCATGGAAGCGAGCGACGGCGTGGTCCGGGGCGTGGTCGATACGCTGATGAAGGTCATCCAGGCCCTTGAAGAGGCCGGGGTCGAGCTGATCGGCGACAACCAGGCGAGCGAGCGTGGCGGCAGGGGCGTTCGCCTCAAGCCTGTCACGCCGCAGAACCCGCAAGGCTGACGGTACTGCCGCATCGCCGAAAATCGAAATCGATTTTCGGATAGTCCAATGCGCGGTTCAAAAGTGTTGGAGCGTACCTGTGCGTCGATTTGGACGCACGCCGCTCCAAGTCGCGACGGCGACCGCCGACAGTCCTGCCGACGATCCCGCCGCCTCCTTGGTTTCATGGGGAAGGCACTCGATGGATCAGACCCGGCGGGCAGTGCATCAACCGGCACGGCCGACATTTTCCGAACTGTTCACGCCGAAGCTGGTGACGGTGCTGCGCGAGGGCTATACGCTCGCGCACTTCAAGGCGGATGCCATCGCCGGGCTGACTGTCGCCATCGTGGCGCTGCCGCTGTCGATGGCAATTGCCATTGCTTCAGGCGTGACGCCGGAGCGCGGGCTCTACACCTCGATCATTGGCGGCTTCCTGGTCTCGGCGCTTGGCGGCAGCCGTTTCCAGATCGGCGGCCCGGCCGGCGCCTTCATTGTGCTGGTGGCTGCGACGGTGGCGCGAGTTGGCGTCGACGGCTTGCTGCTGGCGACGATGATGGCCGGCCTGTTCCTGCTTGCCATCGGCTATCTCGGGCTTGGCACCTACATCAAGTTCATCCCCTATCCGGTGACCGTCGGCTTCACCGCCGGCATCGCCGTCATCATCTTCTCCGGCCAGATCGTCGAACTCTTCGGGCTGAAGCTCGCCGGCAAGGAACCGGGGCCGCTGGTGCCCAAGCTGATGGCCATCGGCGAGGCGGCCGGAACGATCAACCTCGCCGCAACCGCGGTGGCGGCACTGACCATCATCACCATTGCGCTGTTGAAGCGGTTTCGGCCGAAGTGGCCGGCCATGCTGATTGCCATCGGGCTGGCATCACTCGTCGTGGCATTGCTCGCCATGCCGGCCGAAACGATCGGCACGCGCTTCGGCGGCATCCCGCGCAGCCTGCAATGGCCGGCCTTCCCGCCGCTCAGCCTCGACAGGATAATCGACGTGCTGCCGGACGCCATCGCCTTTGCGCTGCTCGGGGCGATCGAATCGCTGCTGTCGGCCGTCGTCGCTGACGGCATGACCGGAAGGCGGCATCGCTCCAATTGCGAGTTGGTGGCGCAGGGCTTCGCCAATATCGCCTCCGCCTTGTTCGGCGGTATCTGCACCACCGGCACCATTGCCCGCACCGCGACCAATGTACGGGCCGGCGCGCATGGACCGGTCTCAGGCATGATGCACTCGGCCATCCTGCTTGCCCTGATGCTGGTGGCGGCACCGCTGGCCAGCTATATCCCGCTTGCGGCACTTGCCGGCGTGCTGGCGGTGGTGTGCTGGAACATGTTCGAGAAACAGGCCTTCGCCACCTTGC
Organism: Mesorhizobium sp. M1163; assembly: GCF_040318415.1. Taxonomy (NCBI): domain Bacteria; kingdom Pseudomonadati; phylum Pseudomonadota; class Alphaproteobacteria; order Hyphomicrobiales; family Phyllobacteriaceae; genus Mesorhizobium; species Mesorhizobium sp. M1163. Next base: position 79,269 of record NZ_JAMYMF010000013.1, read on the forward strand.
TGCGCGCCTCGCGCGGCGATGCGCTGGTACTGCTGGCGACGTTCCTGATCGTCATCTTCCGCGACCTGACCGAAGGCATCGTCGTCGGTTTTGCGCTGGGCTCGATGCTGTTCATCGACCGCATGGCCAAGAGCATCGCGGTGGAGGCGGACCATCAATCCTTGGTCCAGGAAGACGTTGCCGACCGCGCCAGCGCTTATGATTCCAGCGAGGCGAGCGATGCCGATACCGTCGTCTACCGGATATCGGGCGCCTTTTTCTTCGGCGCCGCCTCGACCGTCGGCACGGTGCTGGACCGCATCGCCGACCAGCGCAGGAACTTCATCCTCGACTGTTCGGCGGTGCCGTTCTTCGATTCGACGGCGGCCAATGTTATTGAGGGCGCGGCCCACAAGGCCAAGCGCGCCGGCGTTCGCTTCATTATCTCAGGCGCTTCACCGCAGACACGCCGCATGCTGATCAACCACGGCGTCAAGCGGCCGCTGGTGACTTATGCCGCCTCGATCACGGATGCGCGGGCGCAGCTGAAGAAAGCCGCGCCCGCCGCCTGAGCCGATGGCTGGCTTAGTCGAGGCCTAATGCCGCGATCTCTCCGTCGTTCATCAGCGGCACGAAGATTGTCGACTTGCCGTCGGTGCCGATGTCGGCGCTGCCCGGCTTGAACGTCGCAACCGCTTGCGGCGTGCCGCCGGCTTTGTAGCTGTAGAGCGTGCCGGTCATATACGCGGTGGCGTAAACGCTGCCGCCGATGGCGACGACGCCATCGAGGTTAGCGAACTTTTCTGCGCCGGGCAGTGACGCAATTGCCTTGGTGGCGAGATCGACCGAGAGCAGGCCGCCCGGCTCCGCGGTGCTGAAATCGGGCTTGATGCCCTTGCCCCACGAAGCGACGATCAGCCGGCCGCCATCGGCGAAGATGCCATTCGGCGAAGCAAGCGCCGCATCCCTAACGAACAGTTCGGGCCGGTCGCCGTCGATGCGATAGATCGTATCGGCAAGCATATCAGTGACGTAGACCTTGCCGGACGCGTCGGCGGTCACGTCGTTGAGGAAGACCGCGTTCGGCACGTCGATCGTCGATGTTAGCTTGCCGCTTGCGAGATCGACGACGCGCACATGGGTGAGGTCGGCGACGTAGAGTTTGCCGTCGGCAATCGCCATGCCCTTGGGCGCGTCCATGCCGTCGGTCCAATGTTGCGTAACCATCTTGCCGTCCACAGACAGGACCGACAGGTATCCATTGCCGTCGGCGTCGCCGGGATTGCCAACGATATTGGAGATGATGATGCGTTTGCCGGCGGCATCGAACAGCGCCGATTCCGGTTGCTCAAGCCCGGTAGCGCGCCAGAGTTCGGCCGCCTGAACTGCCGGCGCGGCGGCGATGCCGACCAGGGCGAGAAGTATCGAGGTGAAGAGGCTCTTCATGGCTAGTCTCCTGTAATGGAATGGGGGAGAGCTAGGCCTTTCGATACTTTTCGGGAAGATGTATCGGGACTAGTACCGAAGGCTGATACCAAATCGCGTAAAAGAGGTGCATCCCATGAACGGCCCGATCTTCGAAGCGCTGAAGCGGACGCTTAAGGCCAAGGGCGTGACCTACCGTGTCCTTGCCGAGCGGATGGGCGTTTCCGAGCCGACGGTGAAGCGCATCTTCCATGAGCGCAACTGCAAGCTCGACCGGCTGATCGAGATCTGCGATGCCGCCGGCGTGGAGTTGGAGAACGTGCTCGGCTCGATGAACAGGGGACCGGGACCTGCCAACCGGATCGCGCCGGAGATCGAGCGCAGGCTCGCCGGGCGGCCGGCACTGCTGTTCGTATTCGTCATGCTTTCCGAGAAATTCACGCCAGAAGGCATCATGCGCTCACAAGGGTTGAGCGAGGCTTCGATGTTCCTCTATCTGCGCGACCTCGAGGAACTCGGCCTGGTCGCGCTTGGTGGCGGCCTGTCGGCAAGGCTGCTGGTCGAGGCGCCGATCCAGTGGAATTTCGACGGGCCATTGCGGCCGCTGTTCGAGATGACCAACAAGAATTTCATCGGCTGGGCCATCACCCATCTTGAGCGCGAGGCGACATTCGTCAGCTTCTCCAGGCGGATGCGGCCGGAAACGGCGGAAATGGTCAGGCGCGAGGCGGAGGAATTGGCGGAGCGCGCCAAATTGCTTGCTCATCACGACCAGCACACGACGCCCGAAGACGGGCTGGTCGGCTACAAATGGACGTTTGCGTTCGGCGCAACGCCGTTCCCGGTGATCATGCCGATCGGGCCACATCCGCGCGACGCAGGCGCGCGGACGGACAATCGAGTTGCGGCCGCCGCAAACGGACGACGTCTGCCGGCCTAGGTCAAATCACGGAACGACTGAGGTCGGATTCTTGGGTTTAGGCTGCTGTCCTCCACAGACGCCTTGTAAGCCGCGAAGACTAGGCAGGCGCGCCGAAAACTAGGCAAGCGGCGCCTATAAATTGGGTGACCGTACCGATGTGCATGGACATCGGCTTGCGTAGGGTGAGCCTGTGATTATCCAGGCTGCTTTGCAGTCCGGGGCCGGCGTCAGGAGGTGCGCACGGGACACCGGCCAGTAATTTATGCATCGCTTCGCAGGTTACGGGAGCACGTCGCGAAGCCGTCGCATTCGTTGACCGCAATGCAAACCTGAACGCTCTTTCGTGGCGTTGTTTCTTCATCACGGCGGTGTCTCCCAAATTGATGGCGCTGCCGATCAAGGAGGTCGTGACCATGAGCGCGCTCTTAAGGGCATGCTTGCCTTGCGTCCTAAGCGTGATCCTGGCGGCGACACTTGCCGCGTCCGCGGACGAGCCGGAGCTTAGAGGACCCAATGCCGATCCAGGCTCAGGATTGCCGCCGTTGGTCCTGCCTTATATCGAATTGCTCAGCGCACCCGGTGTAGTAGCATCAGCGACGCTTGCCGCGCCCGCGGGCGACTCGGAGCTTATGGGACCCGATCCCGCCCGGCCCGGCATCCAATTGCCCGGCGCACCTGGTGCTCTTGCTCCCATGAAGATGTCTGACCGCTCGCAGCCGGCCGCGCTAATGGCAATAGCGGTATGGCTTTCGTCTGAACTCGGCCTTCCGTCGATCGAAGAGCCCCCGGCGGTAAGCTTCGTACCTGCGCGCAGGATGGCAGGTTTGCGGTTTCGCGACGTGGCGGCGGATCGCTGGAACAGCAGCCCCAATTTTGCCAGTCCGGACAATGTTGGCAAGCAGCCCACTGTTATTGCTATCTACGATGACGAAGCACGGACTATCTTCTTGCCGGAGGGCTGGACAGGCGGCACCCCGGCGGAGCTGTCGGTACTTGTGCATGAGTTGGTCCATCACGTCCAAACCGTGGCCGGGCTGAAGTTTGCATGCGCGGAAGAACGCGAGAAGGCGGCCTTTGAGGCGCAAGAGCGGTGGCTTGCCTTGTTCGGCAGCGACCTTCTGAAGGAATTTGAGCTCGATCCTTTCACGCTGTTGGTTCGCACGAACTGCCTGTATTGATGCTGAAGCCGCTTCGGGGGCAGCCAGTCTGACTGAGCTTCTTACCCCAGAGTATCGGCCGCAAAACCGGTTCTCGGAGGCCCCATGCTCAAACCACAAGATCGAGCGGCTATCCGGCGGTCTTCGTCTCCGGAGCGGCCGCGACCGCCTTGTCATCCCAGACCATCTGCCGGTAGTCGAAGCCGTATTCCAGCGTCGGCTTGACGATGCGGAAATAGGGCGACAGGTCGAAGTCGCGCGGCGTGTAGAGCGAGTGATGGCGGATGTGCAGGATTTCCTTGCGCGAATAGCTCGACTGGGCCGAGGCACGGCCGGGCGCGCGGGTAATCTCGGGTAGGATCGGGTAGCGGATCTGGCCGTAAGCCTCGGCGATCAGCGACGAGCAGATGGCGCGCGTCGGGTCGCCGGAACCGAAAGCCAGCATGCGGCGGCGCCAGCGCACCGGCACCGGCGGCGTCGGCAAGAAGTAGCGCAGCATGTCGAATATGTTCTTGAGATCGTATCTGAGACCCAGCCTGCCGATCATGAAGGCGACGACCGCTTCGCGATCGTCGGGAGCCAGGCCGCTCGCCCGGCAGATGCGGGTGTTGTAGCTGCGGTAGCGCGACAGCGGCACGGCGATGCAGCCATCGCCGAGCGTGACCTCGATCAGGCGCCGCCGTTCCGACCCGTCCTCGGGCTCCGGCAATGCATCGCCGACATAAAAGGCGGCATGCGACCAGGTCGACTGGGTGAGGTATTTGATCGCCGCCGAGATCTTCTGGTTGCCTTCGATGAGCAGGATGTCGCCGGGCTCGAGCGTGCGGCGTAGCGTTTCGGCGTCCGACGGCGTGTAAGGCTCGTAGCCGGACGATTCCTCCTGCAGCCGGCCGGCAAGCCAGCGGCCAAGTCGGTCCAGAAGCGTGTCGCCGGGCTCGGTCATGCCAGACGGCGATTACCACAGGGCGACAAATTAGACCATGATCAGCCCACGCCAGGCGCGCCGGCGTCTTCGTGCGGTACCGCTATGAGATCCTCGCGCACCTTACGGGCGAGCTTCCTCGTCGAGCGCTTCGGACTGTCGCCGAAAAGCTCGGCCGCCTCGGCGAGGCAGGTTTTTTTCAGGCCCTTTTCCGAGCGCTTCAGCAGCTTGCCAAGCAACCGCGTCTCCTCAGCGGGGCCAAGCGGCTGGTCCTCGGCATCGAGAAGCGCGCGCATGACGAGCACATCGTGCAGTTCGCCGAGCCGCTCGCCCAGTTCGTCGACGGCCTTGCGCCGCGTCTTGATCGGCGTCGGCCACAGCCTGCCGAGCAGCGACAGATGCATGCCATGCGTCTTGGCCGCCTTGCGCAGATCGTGAAAATCATCGGCCGCGCCGCGCGAAGCGGCCTTGTCCAGCGCTTTCCTGGCGCGGCGCAAAGTGATGCGCGCGCCTTCGGCGAGCACGTCGGCAGCCTGCTCCGGCTGGTCGGGCAAAGCGAGCTTGTCGATGCGGACGACACCTTCCTCGCAAGCGGCAACCGCCGCGCCTATCGCAGCATCGAGGCCCGCTCCGACATGCAGCTCATGCTGGCGCGCGACGAGCCTGTCGCGGACGGCACCGAGACCGCCGCCGGCACTTTGCTCGGGAAAGCTTGCCGCCAGCCGGTCGATTGTTTCGACCAGCGCAGTCGCCTCACGCGGACCGGCAAGCAGGGCCGCCACCTGGCGGTAGCACTGATTCTCGGTCACGCAGAATGTTTCGTCCCCGGAACGAATTAGGCGCAGTAAAGCGCGGACGTTTTTCAACCGCTTGCGGCACTTGTGCAGCGCCTGTTCGGGCCTGTCATGCGCCGCGTCCAGATGAACGAGCGCCCTGCCGATCTCCTCGGCGAGGATGCGCCTGACCTCGCCGGTCAGCGACATGCGCGGATCGATACGAAAGCTCATGCGACGATCTCCGGAATCCCCCCAAGGGCGAGCGACGCGTTGTAAAATCTCGGCTCGCCGGTGACTTCGCGGCCGAGCCAATCTGGCAGCATTTCGTCCGGTACATCCTCCTGCGTCTCGAGCTCGGCGATCACCAACCCCGCAAGCGTCCCGCCGAAGACATCGACTTCGTAGAGATAGCCGCGGTGTCTAACATGGTGGCGTGTCTTCTCGATGACACGTCCGATGGCAAAGGCCTGCATCTCTTGCGCCTCCGCCAAAGGCACCGGATATTCGAATTCATCGCGCTCGCGGGCCTGGCTGCCGAACTTGAGCGTCAGCTTGGCAGCGGCATCATTGCTGATGCGCACACGCACCGTGCGGGTAGGCTCGGCGACAAGATAGAATTGACGGATATGAATGTCCGCCTTGACCATTCCCCGCCATTCCTCACCTGAGACCAGGAATTTACGCTCGATTTCCTTGCCCATGGCGAGGCACTAAAGCGCGCACGGCCAGAGTTGGCAAGCCGCTTGACCGCAGTTGACTTTAATCATTCGATTGATTAAAGTATAGACCATGATCAAATCGCCCAGTGCCAGCGGCCTTCCTCATGAAGCGCCCAAGACTGCCGCGGATATGACGCGGACGGCCCTCGTGCGCGCGGCGCTGAAGCTGTTCGGACGCCAGGGTTTCGACGGCACGTCGACGCGCCAGATCGCGGCTGAGGCCAAGGCCAATATCGGCTCGATCGCCTATCATTTCGGCGGCAAGGAAGGGCTCCGCAACGCGGCGGCCGACTACATCATAGACACCATCCAGACCATTGCGGGCCAGGCGATCGGCAATCTGCAAGCGCCGCCCGCGGCATTGGCGGACACCGAGGCCGCGCGGGCACATTTAGCCGTCGCACTGGAGCGGATGGTCGCCTTCATCGCGGCAAGGCCGGAAGCCGGCGAGATTGTACAGTTCGTCCTGCGTGAGCTGTCGCATCCAACCGCCGCGCTCGACCGTATCTATGACGGCGTGTTCGAACCGGCGCATCACCGGCTCTGCCTGATCTGGGAACAGTCGACGGGCGAGCCGGCCGAGAGCGAGCGCACTAAACTCACCGTATTCACGCTGATTGGCCAGGTCGTCTATTTCCGCATCGGCCGCGAGGCGGTTATGCGCCGGATGGGCTGGCGCGAGATCGGCGATGACGAGGCCGGCAAGATCGCGGCAACAGTAACCGACAATCTCAGCGCGATTTTAGCTCGGCGCGATTTGGCTGTCCGGAAGGATCGTGGATCATGAGCCTGCTCTGTTCTTTGCCGCTTGCCGCCCAGCTTTTCAGCGCCTGCGCGCCGGCAGCACCGCTCGCCGTCGGCTACGTCGAGGGCGATTATGTGCTGCTGGCGCCGATCGAGGTGGCCCAGGTCGAGACGATTGCGGTCAAGCGCGGCGACCGCGTAGCGCCCGGCACGCCGGTGGTGACGCTGGAAAACGCCGACGCCAAGATCGCCATCGCGCAGGCCGAGGCGGCCCTCGCGCAGGCCCAGGCGCAACTTGCCGACCTGCAGGTCGGCAAGCGGCCGGAAGAGATTGCAGTGCTCAGGGCGCAGGTCGACATGGCCAAAGCGCAGGCCGCCGACGCCAAACGCAGATACAGCCGCGCCAGCGATCTGTTCAAACGCGGCACCGGCACGCAGGCCGATTATGATACGGCTTCCGCGGCGCTGGAGACGGCCAACGCGCAGGTCGGCCAGGCGGAAGCCAATCTCGCTGTCGGCGGCCTGCCGGCACGGCCGGAGACGATCAAGGCCGCCGACAATCAGGTCAGGCAGGCGCAATCGGCGCTGGAGCAAGCGCAATGGCGACTGTCGAAGCGTGTGCTCACGGCGCCCTCCCCCGGCAGGGTCAACGATGTCATCCGCTATCCCGGCGATACAGCCGGGCCGACCGCGCCGGTCATCTCCATACTGCCGGACGGCGCAGTGAAGCTCAGCGTCTATGTGCCGGAAAGCGCGTTCTCCTCGGTCGAGGTCGGCACGCTGCTCAACGTCCATTGCGATGGTTGCGGATCGGGCGTGAAGGCACGCGTCAGCTATGTGTCGCCGGATCCGGAATTCACGCCGCCGGTGATCTACTCGCTCGAGACCCGGCAAAAGCTGGTCTATCTGGTCGAAGCGCGGCCGGAAGGCGACGCCAGCGCATTGCAGCCCGGGCAGATCGTCGACGTCGATCTGGCGGACATCGGAAAATGAACGTCATCGACGTGCACGGCCTGGTCAAACGCTTCGGCGACAAGACTGTCGTCGACCATGTGACGATGACCGTGGCCGAGGGCGAGATCGTCGGCTTCCTCGGGCCGAACGGCTCGGGCAAAACGACGACCATCCGCATCATGTGCGGCTTGCTGACGCCCGATGAGGGTGAAGGCACGGTTCTGGGCTTCAACATCCGCACCGACAGCCTGCGGATCAAGCGCGAAGTCGGCTACATGACGCAGAGATTCTCGTTCTACGAAGACCTCACCATCGGCGAGAATCTCGAATTCGTGGCACGGCTCTACCGGCTGAAGCCGCTCGACGAACATGTGGCCAAGACGCTTGAGGAGCTCGGCCTGACATCACGCAGAAACCAACTGGCCGGCACCTTGTCCGGCGGCTGGAAGCAGCGGCTGGCGCTGGCCGCCTGCATCATGCACAAGCCGAAACTGCTGCTGCTCGACGAACCGACGGCTGGCGTCGACCCGAAGGCGCGGCGCGAATTCTGGGACGAGATCCACCGGCTGGCGAGCGGCGGGCTGACCGTGCTGGTCTCCACCCATTACATGGACGAGGCCGAGCGCTGCCACCGCATCAGCTACATCTCCTATGGCAAGATGCTGGCCACCGGCACGGTTGAGGACGTGGTGAGGAATGCCGGGCTGACCACCTTCGTCCTGCAAGGGCCGCGGCTCGATCAGGTCGCTGCCGCACTTCATGGCCGCCCAGGCGTCGACCAGGTGGCGCCGTTCGGCGCGACGCTGCATGTAGTCGGCTCCGACAGGACGGCGCTTCAGGCAGCGCTCGCCGACGTCGAGAAAGACCACAAGGGCGTCAGGGTCTCGCCCGGCGAGACCAGCCTGGAGGATGTGTTCATCCAGTTCATGTCCGGTTCGAAGGACAATATGGGATGAAGAACGGGATAAACAGCGTCTTTTCCTTCGCCAGGCTCGGTGCGCTGCTGATCAAGGAGTTCATCCAGATGCGGCGCGACCGCATCACCTTCGCCATGATGCTGGGCGTGCCGCTGATGCAGCTGGTGCTGTTCGGCTATGCCATCAACAACGATCCGAAGAGCCTGCCGGCAGCGCTGGTGGCGATGAGCAGCGATCCTTACACGCGAGCCATGGTTTCGGCGCTGCAGACCACCGGCTATTACCGCTTCGACCATGTCGCGCAAAGTGCCGCCGAAGCCGAATTCCTGATGGCGCGCGGCGACGTTGCCTTCGTCGTCACCATTCCCGCCGATTTCGCCCGACGGGTCGAGCGTGGCGACAGCCCGCAGATCCTGATCGAGGCGGATGCGACCGACCCGGCCGTCGCCAGCGGCGCCATCTCGACGCTCGGCACCGTTGCCAACCAGGCGCTGCTCAGGGCGCGCGGCATGCAGGAGACAGCGGCCGAAGCTGCCCGGGGCCAGCTCCAGGTCGTAGTGCACCGGCGCTACAATCCGGAAGCCGTATCGCAATACAACATCGTGCCCGGCCTGCTCGGCGTCATCCTGCAGATGACGATGGTAATGATGACCTCGATCGCGCTGACGCGTGAGACCGAGCGCGGCACGATGGAGAACCTTCTGGCGATGCCGTCCAGCCCGCTCGAGATCATGCTGGGTAAGGTGCTGCCGTATCTGGCGGTCGGCGCCGTGCAGGTGCTGGTGGTGCTGGCGGCATCGAAGCTTCTGTTCGCCATCCCCTTCACCGGATCGATGTCGCTGCTGTTGACGGCCGTCCTGATCTTCGTGCTGGCGCTGGTGCTGCTCGGCTATACGATCTCGACGATTGCCCGCACGCAGATGCAGGCACTGCAGCTCACCTTCTTCTTCTTCCTGCCGTCGATCATGCTGTCCGGTTTTATGTTCCCCTATCGCGGCATGCCGGACTGGGCGCAGATTTTCGGCGAGGTGCTGCCGCTGACGCATTTCCTGCGCATCATCCGCGCGGTGATGCTGAAGGGCGCCGAGCTGCCGGCGGTGGCAACGGAGATCGGCTGGCTGGTGGTGTTCGTGGCGCTGTTCGCCGGCGTGGCGCTGGTGCGGTTCCGCCGGACGTTGGATTAGGGTCGAACTCGATCCGCTTGTGCAAATGACCGAGATTCACACCGGCTTGGCCTGACCCGGGACCGGCGCCAATTCAGGCGCATTGAGCCCTTCGAAGGGATCGCGCCAGGCGTCGATTTCTTCAAGCTGCCGATACCAGCGACCGACAGAAGGATAATCATCGAGCGGCAATCGGGCGACGTCGTTGAAGGGCAGAAACGTCGCCATTCGAAAGTCGGCATAGGAAACCGAACTTCCGACCAGCCAGTCTCGCTCGGAAAGCTCGGCATCAAGTATTGCGGCGGCGGTGCTGAAGTCGCTCAGGCCCTCCTCAACCCGCGCCTGATCGATCGGGCCGAGCCCATAGCGCTGTTTGGTCCCGCGTTCGAAATGCACGACGTCGCAGGCTCTTGCGAAGTTCTCTTTGCCCCAACTCAGCCATCGGATCATCTCGGGCTCGTCGTCGCCGGTGCGCCAGAAATGCGAATGCGTGTCGCGTGAAAACCGGCAGGCTATGGCGTCGGCCTCCCAGAGGCTTTTTCCCAAGCCCACAAGGATAGGCAATGAAAGATTTGGATTGAGCGGCCGAAAGCGCTCGGCCTGCCCCGGAGCGAAGGGAGAGGCGAATTCGAACTCGACCTTGGCTTTGAGATACCGTGCCACCGCGACCGCGAGGCGAGGATTGGGATTGCGGCTGAAGAACAGTTTCATTGATCTCAGTCTTTGAAGGGTACCGGTTCGACCGGGCGCAACGGACGCTCAAGCACCTCGAATCGGCACATGACCTGGAACTGGTTGCTATCCTAGCCGGCAGCAATGATCTCGGCATAGGTGCTGAGATCGACATTGCCACCGGAGAGCACCACGGCAATGCATTTCCCGGCAAGGTCGATCTCGCCTGACGACAGCGCGGCCAAGCCGACGCAACCGCCAGGTTCGACGACCAGCTTCAGGCAAGCCATGGCATCGCGCATCGCCTGTGCCACCGCCTTGTCGGAAACGGTGATGGCGCCGGCGAGATTCTTGCGGTTGATCTCGAAAGTGATCGCGCCCGGCTCGGCGACGAGAAGGGCATCGCAGATCGAGGTGTGGCCGGGCGCGTTCGACACCCTGGCGCCTTTGATCAGCGAGCGGCGTGTGTCATCGAAATGCTCGGGTTCCACGGCCCAGACGGCGGTGCCCGGTGAGGCGTCCTTGACCGCGATCGAAATGCCGCTGCTCAAGCCGCCACCGCCGCAGGGAACGACTACCGCATCCAGGCTGACGCCAAGCGCGCTTGCTTGGCGCATCAATTCGAGGCCGATCGTGCCCTGGCCGGCGATGATGGCCGGATCGTCGTAGGGCGGCACCAGGACCATGCCCCTTTCCACGTAAGAACGGACGACGGCAGTGCGATCGTCGCGGACCCGGTCGAAGGTGATCACTTCCGCGCCCATCTTCCTGACATTGCCGACTTTCATCGCCGGCGCATCGGTGGGCATGGCGATGACGGCCTTGACGCCGAACATCGCCGCTGCGGCGGCAACGCCTTGCGCGTGATTACCCGACGAGAAGGCGACGACCCCGCCAGCGCGTTCTTCCGCCGAGAGCGAGGAGAGCTTGTTGTATGCACCGCGGAACTTGAAGGAGCCGGTGCGCTGCAACGTCTCGGGCTTGAACAGGATCCTGGCGCCGAAGCGCTTGTTCAGCTCCGGCGATTCGATCAGCGGCGTTTCGACGATCAGGCCGGACAATCGCGCTGCTGCGCTGCGGATATCGGCGATGCCGGGAGGGGTGGTCATGGCGAGGTCCTGCAAGAAATGAGACCGCCTATGGTGCACGGAAAGGGAGGCCGCGCACCAATGAAAAAATGTGACGGTTACAATTCGTCTTGCAGGCAGGAGAGGAGCGTGCCTGCCACCTGCCGCCTCCTCGTCTCTCCGCCATGCGGTCGTCGCTTCAATCGACAAATCGTTGCCGATTGACCGGCTTGGCCGCCGCTCCTCACCCCAACAGCGTCTTTTGCCGTTTGGGACCGCCCATCTTACGCCAGGTGTTGAAGCGGTGGGTGGCGGCGGCGAAGGAGATCTTCATCTGCTGGGCGACCGAATAGCGCGACTTGCCCTCGTCGAACAGGCGATAGCAGCACTCGACACCCTCCTCAGTCAACTTGCCATCGGGAGCCTTGTTGTGCGGATTGGCGGGATCGAATTTTTCGACCTGCTGCTCGACCAGGCCTTTCAGGCGCTGCAGATCCGCCTCGATGTTGGCGATCAGGTCGAGGACTGGTTTGGGATCAAACGGCTGCTGTTTTTCCGGCATCTGCGGGTTCCTTTCTCTTGGTTCAGATTCGGTTATATAAGTGAACGTTCACCGATAGCAAACGACGACCTGCTCGGGGTTTCGAAATCTGTAGCTTTTGAGCATGAGTGGAGCACGCACGATTGACCGGCGACGTGCAAGGTCATAGTTTAGAACTATTCTAAACTAGGGTGAATTTCTCATGCTTTCCCGCGTTTTCGGCCTCGGCCGCCGTTCCTTTGAATCGCTCTCGGAACAGGAGATCCTGGCGCTCGCCATCTCCTCCGAGGAGGATGACGGGCGCATCTATCGCGCCTATGCCGACGGGCTGGCGGAAAGCTTTCCGCAATCGGCCAAAGTGTTCGAAGAGATGGCGGAGGAAGAGGACGGCCATCGCGATTCACTGATCGAGCTTTACCGCAAGCGTTTCGGCGAGCGGATACCGCTGATCCGGCGCGAACATGTGAAGGGTTATTACGAGCGCAAACCGGACTGGCTGGTGAGGCCGCTCGGCGTCGATCATGTGCGCAGCCAAGCCGAGGCCATGGAGCGGCAGGCCTACCTGTTCTATGTCGAGGCGGCCAAGCGCACAGGCGATGCGTCGACGCGAAAGCTGCTCGACGATCTGGCGATCGCAGAACAGGGCCACGAGACACTGGCGCAGCGGCTCGAACAAAAGCATGTGCCGGGCGCGGTCAAGGACGAAGAGGCGGCGGCCGAGCAGCGCCAGTTCATCCTGACCTACGTACAACCGGGGCTGGCGGGGCTGATGGATGGGTCGGTGTCAACACTGGCGCCGATCTTTGCCGCCGCCTTTGCCACGCACGACACGTTCCAGACCTTTCTGGTCGGGCTTGCTGCCTCGATCGGCGCCGGCATCTCGATGGGTTTCACCGAAGTGGCCTCCGACGACGGTAAGTTGTCGGGCCGCGGCTCGCCGGCAAAACGCGGTCTGACCGTCGGCGTCATGACAACGCTGGGCGGGCTCGGCCATGCGCTGCCCTATCTCATCCCGCTTTTCTGGACGGCGACCATTGTCGCCGCCGTGGTGGTTTTCTTCGAGCTGTGGGCGATCGCCTTCGTGCAGAACCGCTATATGCAGACGCCATTCTGGCGCGCCGCCTTCCAGGTGGTGCTGGGTGGCGCGCTGGTGTTTGCGGCAGGGGTGCTGATCGGGAATGCATAGCAGCCCCTATCCGTTCACCACCCGGCTGTCTGCTGGCGCCTCGGCGCGTTCGGTCAGGCCGTAGTCGCGCACGACGTGGGCGATGCGCAAACGATAGTCGGCAAAGATACCGCCGCGCCCGGCTTTCTGGGCCTGCCGATGTTCCTGCGTGTTGCGCCAGGCCTTCACCGCTTCCTCGTCGCGCCAGAAGGACAGCGACAGGATGCGGTTCGGATCGGCAAGGCTCTGGAAGCGCTCGATCGACAGGAAACCGTCGATGCCGTCGAGCAGCGGCCGCAGGTCGGCGGCGATGCCGAGGTAGGCTTCGCGCTTGCCCGCCGCCGGCTCGACCTCGAAGATGACGGCGATCATGGCTTCACCAAAGGACCATGCGGCGCGGAGGCCAGCTTGAGGAAGATGCGATCCTCCTTCAGGATGAATTTTTCCCGCCGGGCGAACTCGTAATTCGCCTTGCCGGCGGGATCGGCGGCGAGCCGGGCGCGGTAGACTTCGTAGGCCGCAAGACTGTCGATGTTGTAGGCGGCATAAGCCGTGGTGGCCGAGCCTTCGTGCGGCGCGAAATAGCCGATCAGATCGGCGCCGCAGCGCGGGATCGCCTGCCCCCAATTGCGGGCATATTCCTCGAACGCCGCCTTGCCGAACGGATCGATCTCGTAGCGGATGAAGCAGGTAATGGTCATTTTCGCCTCCTTGGCGGGTGGATGTTTCTTGCGACCACAGTTCGAGCCGGGTCGAAACGTTCCGAAGATCGATATGCTAGGCAATCCCTCGCTGATCATGCCTGCCAGAAGGATTTCGCGTATTCGCGACGGACGTCTTCGGGTGTCAGGCCAGGGTCACGCAGCAGATGATCGTCGATTTCGGCGAGATCGAGGCGCTGCGAATGACGGTCGTACCACCGCTTCAGGAGCCGCAGCCGCAAGCGGCGCAAGACAATTAACGGGAACGGCCGGCGAGCAGGCGCGGCGCTGAGAATGGTCCTTGCAGGCATCGTCGTCTCCTTGATTTGCATCGAGATTAATGCTTGTCTGACGAGGATGCTTCGATGAGGAACGAACTATGCGCGAAGGCCCTGACATAGCCCGCATTGCCAGCCTGGTCGGCGATCCGGCGCGGGCAAACATGCTGTCCGCACTGATGGGCGGCACAGCACTGACGGCGAGCGAACTGGCACTCGAAGCCGGCGTGTCGCTTCCGACAGCGAGCTCCCATCTATCGAAGCTGATGGAAGGCGGGCTGCTGACGCTGGCGAGCCAGGGACGGCACCGCTATTACGGCCTCGCCGGCCCGCAGGTGGCAGGAATGATCGAAGCCATCACCGGCGTCGCTGCTGCTGTCGGGCCGCAGAGGGTGCGACCCGGCCCTCGCGACGCGGCCATGCGCGTGGCGCGGGTCTGCTACGACCACCTCGCCGGCGAGCAGGCGGTGGCGATGCTGGACCGTCTTGTCGCTCGACAAGTGCTCCTGCGCGACGACAAGGAGATCCAGCTTGGGCCGTCGGCCGCCTCGCATTTCGCCGCGATCGGCATCGACATCCATACCAAAGCGCGGCGACCGGTGTGCCGGGCGTGCCTCGACTGGAGCGTGCGGCGTTCGCACCTTGCCGGCACGCTGGGCGCCGCCATTCTCGACAAGATCCTCGCCGAGAAATGGGCGCGGCGCGAGAAGGACAGCCGTGCCGTGATCTTTTCACCGGCAGGCAAGCAGGCCTTCGAGAAAACGTTTCTCGCCTGACAGATCGCTTCGACGCGCTAGTACGCATTCGTCGTTTCACGGAAACGCCGAACCGCTCTGTCTTTTTGTTTTGACGCAATTCCGGACGGAAAACCTTTTCATACTTTTCCTGGAATTGCTTTAAAGCGCGTCGCGTTCGACCGGCCTCATGCAATACGCTTTAGGTCCTTGTTTTGATGCATGTCGTTATCGCAAAACCGCTGCACACTTTTGCGCGACATGCACTAGTCGCGCTTGAGCAGCTTGGCCTGCTTGAAAAAATCCGCCCAGGGGTCGGCTTGCCCGAGCCGCTTCAGCGTCGTCTTGTCGCCGATCGGAAAGGCGTTGGGCGGCAATCCGGCCTCGATCTCCGCCCAGGTCACCGGCATCGATACCGTGGCGCCCTTTTTGGCGCGCGACGAATAGGGGGCGACGGTGGTGGCGCCGCGGCCGTTGCGCAGATAATCGACGAAAATCCTGCCCGTGCGTGCCTTCTTCGACAGCGTCGCCGTGTAGCGGTCGGGTGCGCCCTGTTCGAGCGCTCGGGCGAACTCATGGGCGAAGCCCTTGACCTCGTCCCAATCCGCCGACGGCTTCAGCGGCACGACGACGTGGTAGCCCTTGCCGCCCGAGGTCTTGACGAAATTCGGCAGGGACAGTTCGTCGAGCCGGCCGCGGATGTCGAGTGCCGCCGCGCGCACCGCCTTCACGTCGACGCCCTCGTCGGGATCGAGATCGAAGATGATCTGGTCGGGCTTTTCCAGCTCCTCGGTGGTCGAGCCCCAAATATGGATCTCGACGACGCCCAGTTGCACCAGTGCCACGAGACCGTCGAAATCGCGGATGAACAATATCTCCTCGCCGTCGGTCGGATCCTTCATCACGGCGATCTTGTCGTGCATGCCGGCCGAGGCATGCTTCTGGAAGAAGCGTTGGCCGCCGACGCCGTCCGGCGCCCGCACGAGGCTGAGCGGCCGGTTGACGACGAACTGCTTCATGCGCGGCCAGACCAACTCGTAGTGATCGACCAGATCCTGCTTCGATACGTTCTCCTCGGGCCACAGAAGCTTGTCGGGGCGAGACAGCGTAACCGAGGTTTTCGCCGCGCCTGCGGTTTTGGCGGGCTTTGGCTTCGGCTCTGCCGTGGCTGAGCGTGCTTTCGGTTTCTCCTGCACGACTTCCTCCGCCGGCTTGTCCTCGCGCAATCCCTGGAAGGACGCGTGGCGTATTATACGGTCCGACGTCCAACTGCGAAACTCCACTTCGCCGACAAGTTCGGGCTTGACCCAGACCAGCCCCTTGCCCCTTGGCACCGCGCTGTCGAAGGGCGAGGTTGTCGTCTTCAGCGCATCAAGCCTCTTCTTCAGCTCGTTGGTGCTTTTGGCCGTGAAGCCGGTGCCGACACGGCCGGCATAGCGCAGCTTGCCGCCCTCGTGATAGCCGACCAGCAGCGAGCGCAGGCCACGCCCGGTCTTGTCCGACGGCATGTAGCCGCCGATGACGAATTCCTGACGCGCCGTGCATTTCGACTTCACCCACGAGGGAACACGGCCGCTGCGGTAGGGCGCATCGGCGCGCTTGGAAACGACGCCTTCTAGACCCAGCCGGCAAGCGTGCTCCAGCATGATCTTGCCGGGCTCGGCAAAATGGTCGCTGAAGCGCACGGCCTGATCCTCGGCCTGTCCGGCGAGCAGGCTGCGCAGCCTTTCCTTGCGCTCGACCAGCGGCTCGGAACGGATGTCTTGACCATTGAGCTGCAACAGGTCGAAGACATAGTAGATGAAACGGTCCGTGCGGCCCGCCGACAGATCTTGCTGAAGCAGCGAGAAGGACGACACGCCATTATCCGCCAGCACGACGATTTCGCCGTCGATGACGGCATCGGTACATTTCAGACCGCCAAGTGCCGCGACAATTGAGCCACCAAATTTGTCGGTCCAGTCCAGGCCGGTGCGTGTCAAAAGCCGCACCTCGGTACCGGCAAGCTGCGCCTGCATGCGATAGCCGTCGAACTTCACCTCATGCAGCCAGTCCTTACCGGGCGGGGCGTCCCGCTCCAGCGTGGCGAGCGCCGGCTCGACGAATTCGAGCCGCCTTGCCGCGACAGCCTTCGCTTTGCCGGCGGCCGGCCTGTCGGACTGCCAGACGCTTGGCTTCTTGCCGTCGGCGGTCTTGCCTTCGCCGACCTCCTCGATGGTCAGGCCGGATTTCACCGATTGCGGCGCCTCCTGCAAAATGTCCTCACCGGGACGCGCGGCGGCATCGTCGGACTTGATCAGCAGCCAGTTGTCGCGTTTTTCGCCGGGCCGCGGCTTCAGCCGCACCAGATGCCAGGCGCCATGCAATTTGTGGCCATGCAGTTCGAAATTGATATGGCCTTTCTTCATCCCTTTGGCAGGGTCGCCTTCGGGGACCCACGTGCCTTCGTCCCAGACAATGACCGAGCCGCCGCCATATTGGCCCTTGGGGATGGTGCCTTCGAACGGCGCATAGTCGATCGGGTGGTCCTCGACATGCACGGCGAGCCGCTTCTCATGCGGGTCGAGGCTCGGGCCTCGCGTCACCGCCCAGCTCCACAGCACGCCGCCATGCTCAAGGCGAAGGTCGTAGTGAAGCCTGGTGGCGGCATGCTTGTGGATGACGAAGATGCCACCCGGCACGGCTTTCTTGCCGCGCGCGAGCTTACCGGCCGGTTCGGCGGTCTTCTTGAAATCGCGCTTGGCGTGATATTGCTCGAGGCCGGCCATGGTCTGATCCTAAGCCGATTTGCGCCGGGCGGCTTTGGACTTGGCGGCTTTTGCCGGGCGTCTGGCCTTTGCCGGCGGGCTGGCCTCCGACGAAAGGCTCTTCTTCAGTGCATCGAAGAGATTGACGACGTTGGAGGGTCGCGGTTCTGCCTTGGTCTTCGGTGCCTTCTTGCCGGCCTTCTTGGCGCGGACCAGCTCGATCAGCGCGTTTTCGTATTTGTCCTCGAATTCGGAAGGATCGAACTTCGCCTGTTTCTCATCGACAATGTGTTCGGCCAGCCTGATCATCTCGGCGTCGGTCTTCACCGGCTTGATGTCGCCGAACACCATCTCGGGCCTGCGCACCGTATCGCCATAGCGCAGCGTCGTCAGCAGCAGGCCCTTGCCCAGCGGCTCGATGACCACCGGACGCTCGCGGCGGTAGAGCACGATGCGGGCAAGGCCCGCCGTCTTCTTGGCGGCCATGGCGTCGCGGATGACGGCAAAAGCCTCTTCCGAGACATCGTCCGCGGGCGTCACATAATAGGGCGTGTCGAGATAGATCTGCTGGATCGAAGATTTTTCGATGAACCCGTCGAGGCTCATCGTATGCGAGGATTCGATCTGGACGGCTTCGATCTCCTCCTCCTCGATTTGGACGAAGTCGCCGTCGCCGATCTCGTAGCCCTTGATCTCGTCGCCTTCATCGAGCGGCTTGCCGCTTGCCGAATCGACATAGACGCGCCTGACAGTGTTGCCAGTCTTGCGGTTGAGCACGCGGAACGAAACTTTTTCGGCCTGGGTGACGACATTGGTCACTTCGACCGCGCAGGTGACCAGCGAAAGCTTGAGATACCCTCTCCAGGCGGGGCGCGGCGCCATGACAAACTCCCTGCGCGACAACGTTCAACCGAGAACGGGCAAAGTCCGTTCCGGTTCCAGCGGCGCAAAAGGCAAGTCCGGGCTTTCGGCCCAGCCTTGCCTGAACTCCATTCTCGATCGCGGCCCTACTCGGCGGCTTGCAGGTTGATCTTGCTTTCCGCCATCTCGGTAAGCTTGCGGTCGGTTGCCTGTTCCTCCTTGAGGTTGTTGGCCAACACATTGGCGCAGTCGCTGCGGCCCAGTTGCTTGGCCCAGGCAATCAAGGTGCCGTAACGGGTCATCTCATAATGCTCGACCGCCTGGGCGGACGCGATCAGTGCAGCGTCGAGGACCTCCTTGTCGGCGATGTCGCCGCTGACCTCGTCGGCCTCTTCGAGAATGCCATCGATGGCCGGGCAGTCGACCTCCTTGGCCTTCACGCCGTGCAGCTCGAACACCTGCTCGACACGCTGAATATGACCCTTGGTCTGGGCGAGATGCTTCTCAAAGCCGGCTTTCAACTGCGGATCACTCGCCTTGTCGATCATCTTCGGCAGCGATTTCTCGATCTGTTTCTCAGCGTAATAAATGTCGCGCAGCGTGTGCACGAAGAGATCGTCGAGTGTTTTGATGTCCTTCGAAAAGAAGCCCATGGCCTTTGCCTTTCCATTGCTCTTGCTGTTTCGGATTTTTGGCCGCGGCTCAACCCGAGCACGCCGGCCTGCGGAACCGGTTCGTCCCGGCACTGGGAAATCAACGTGCGGCTGACGGGCCGGTTCCTGGTTTTTCGACCACGTGCACGGAAATTTCGCGGTGGCAGCAAAAGTGAAACAAACGCGCGCCTCGGCGACATTCAGGCGAAACATATGTGATGCAAAAGTCACACTGGGCGAAATGCCGACGGACAGCACGGAAACACCGCGAATCAGCCGCATTGCAGCCATGAACAAAGGCATTTTCGACCAGAGATTAACATCGCGTTCACCGACTATTCACGCCTGGACGCTATGATCCCCGCAATTCGGAAGGGACATCCGAAACGGGACAGGGACCGAGTAAAATGAGCTTCTGGAATCAAATCGCCGGCTATGCCGCCGCCATCCGCGAATTCGTCGCGCCGACCTATCGGCCCGAGCGCTATTACATGCGCGGCCCAGGCCCCGCCTGCGCACGCCGTGGCAACACGCTTGGGATCAGCGTGCACTGATGATGACCATGGAAAGCCGTCACGACAGCCGTATCTGCCGGCCCGACGCCGACAACCGGTCAACGACCTATCGCGCCGAGCGCCCTGCGCTGACCGACAGACGGCGGGCGACAACGCCAAGCCTCTAACATTCCGGGCTTTGATCCAGCCGCCGGCAGGCTTAGTGTCGCCTGATACCAGCTGCCGGGCGCCACGTGATCGTCAAGCCGAACCATTCTCCTGAGCCGCCAGAATTCGAATCAAGTCGCCCGTTGATCGTGTTCGACGGCGTCTGCGTGTTGTGCTCGGGTTTTGTGCGGACGGTGGTAAAGCTCGACCGCAAGGGCCACTTCCATTTCGTAACGGCGCAATCGCCGCTCGGCGAGATGCTGTTCAAGAAATACGGGCTGCAGACGGATCGCTACGAGACCAATCTCGTCATCATCGATGGCGCGGCTTTCACACGCCTGGACAGTTTCGTTGCCGTCATGGCCGAACTCGCCTGGCCATGGCGAGCGGCGCGGATCCTGCTGTTGTTGCCGCGCCCGCTTCGCGACTGGCTCTACGATCGCATCGCAAAGAACCGCTACGCCCTGTTCGGCAAGAAGGACAATTGTGAAATCCCTTCCGCCGAGGTGAGGGCAAGATTGATCGGCTAGGCTCATCGCCGTGGCCGGGAGCGGCGCGGGGCATTTTGGGGGAACTGCGGATGAAGGTTCTTGTCGTCGGCGGTTATGGCACCTTTGGCGGTCGCACCGTCGAGCTTTTGGAGGGCGAGCCCCATCTGATCCTGTTCGTCGCCGGGCGCTCGCTCGCCAAGGCTGACGCGTATTGCAAGAAGCGCGCCCCGACGGCAGCGCAACTGCTGCCGGCACTGTTCGACCGTGACGGCGATCTCGCCGTGCAACTCGCTGCATTTGAGCCTGATATTGTGGTCGACGCGAGCGGTCCGTTCCAGGCCTATGGCGAGGGACGCTATGGCCTGATCGAGGCATGCATCGCCCGGCGCGTCAACTATCTCGATCTTGCCGACGGCTCGGATTTCGTCGCCGGTGTCTCTGCGTTCGACGAGGCGGCGCGAAACGCCGGCGTCTTCGTGCTATCCGGAGTCTCGAGCTTTCCGGTGCTGACGGCGGCGGTTGTGCGCCGCCTGTCTTCGGACCTGACGCGGGTCGACGGAATTCGCGGCGGCATCGCGCCGTCGCCCTTCGCCGGTGTCGGCGGAAACGTCATTCGCGCTATCGCCGGTTACACCGGTCAGCCGGTGCGCCTTGTTCGTAATGGCCGTCCCGAACAAGGCTGTCCGTTTACCGAGCAGCTGCGCTATACTATCGCGCCGCCGGGCCAGCTGCCGCTTCGAAACACGCTGTTCTCGCTGGTCGACGTTCCGGACCTGCGTGCTCTGGCCGAGCTTTGGCCGGAGGCGAGGACCATCTGGATGGGAGCCGGGCCGGTACCCGAGGTGCTGCACCGCGCCCTGATCGGCCTCGCCTGGCTGGTGCGCGCCGGGTTGATCAGTTCGCTTTCGCCGCTGGCGCCGCTGATGCATCAGGCGACGAACCGGCTGCGCTGGGGCGAGCATCGCGGCGGCATGTTCGTCGAGGTGGAGGGATCGGACCGCGCGGGCGCCACCGGCAAGCGCTCGTGGCATCTCTTGGCCGAGGGCAACGATGGGCCGCTGATCCCGTCGATGGCGGTTGAAGCGCTGGTCCGCAAAGTGCTGGCCGGACATCAGCCCGCGCCGGGCGCACGGGCGGCGGTGCGCGATTTAGAGCTCCGGGACTATGAGGCCCTGTTCGCCGGGCGGACGATCTACACCGGCTTCAGGAACGGGGCCGCGGACGAGGACAAGCCGCTCTATACCGAGCTGCTCGGTGCCGCCTGGCAAGGCCTTCCCGAGGCAATTCGGTCAATGCATGACCGCACGATCACGGCCGCAGGCCGCGCTAGCTTAGAACGCGGGCACAATGTTCTTGGCCGGCTAGTGGCCTGGATGGTCGGCTTCCCCGGAGCAAGCAAGGACATCCCGGTTCATGTCCGCTTCGACACCGACAAGGACGGCGAGACCTGGACGCGGACATTCGGCAAGCACAGTTTTTCGAGCCTACAGTTCGCAGGCCGGGGTCGATCGCAGCGCCTGCTGTGCGAACGCTTCGGCCCGCTGACCTTCGCGATGGCACTGGTTGCCGAGGACGGCCGGCTGGCACTGGTCTTGCGCCGCTGGAGCTTTTTTTGCTTGCCGCTGCCGATCTGGCTCGGTCCACGCTCGACTTCCTACGAAACGGTGGAGGATGGCCGCTTCCGCTTCCATGTCGATATCTCGCATCCGCTTGCCGGCATGATCGCCCGCTACCGTGGCTGGCTAGAGCCTTCCGACCCGCACGGCTCCAGCGAGATCGTGTCGCCTGCCACCTTGCCAAATTCGCGGCAGTCCTGAGCCGTGCACAGCGTCCAGCCTTGACCCGTGGCGCCCGAGGCGGCGAGCACCAGGCGCGGCTGTGGCCCGACCCGGGGCGCATAGACCCACCAGCCGTCGCGCAGCGCCGAGCCTTGCGGCGGCTCCATGCCGGCGCCCGAGCCCTTGATTCGTGCCTCGACGAGTTGCAGGCCGGACGGCAGCACCTTCCAGTCTTCCTGCCACTGGGTCTTCTCCACAGAATGCGTCCAGGAGAGCGTGAAGGCGGCGACCGCGAGCGTCATCGTCTTGCCGGCCGCGACGATGCAGAGGCTCATGCCGAATTGGCCAGTGACGCCTGCCGCGCGCGCCAGCAGTGCCACCCGATCCAGGCAAGAGACAGCGCCCAGCCCGCCTCGTCGGTGAGCGGCAGCGCCGCAACCAGCAGCACGCCAGCGGCGAAGGCGACGAGGCGTTCCCACCAGGCCATGCGCTGGGCGAGAAAGCCGACGGCGGCGGCGCCCCACAGGACGATGCCCATGCAGGCTTTGATGACGATGTAGGCGACCTCGACGGGATAGCCGAACTGGGCGGCGATCGGGCCGGGGTCCTGCAGCATCAGCGCCGGGGTATAGACCGCCATGAACGGCACCACGAAGCCAGCAATGGCAAGCTTGGTGGCCTGGATGCCGATCTTGAGGCCGCTTTCCTTGGCCATGGGTGCGGCGGCGAAGGCGGCCAGCGCCACGGGCGGGGTGAGATCAGCCATGATGCCGAAATAGAAGACGAACATATGGCTGACCACCAGCGGCACGCCGAGCGACAGAAGCGCCGGCCCGGCTAGCGACGAGGTGATGATGTAATTGGGAATGGTCGGGATGCCCATGCCGAGCACCAGGCAGGTGAGCATGGTCAAAAGCAGCGACAGGAACAGATTGTTCTCGCCGATCGAGATGATCCAGCCGATGAAGGTCGAGGCGATGCCGGTGAGCGTCAGCGTGCCGATGACGATGCCGACGATGGCGCAGGCAATGCCGACCGGCAGCGCGTTCTTTGCTCCCTCGGCAAGGGAATCGACGCATATGCGCAGTGTCTCGCGCCCGCCCTTGAAGGTGAGGCAGGCGACGACCAGCACGGCGATGACCAGGCTGAGGATGTTGACGCCGAACTTCATGAAGGAAGCGGCGGCAAGCCCGAGCGCCAGCCAGAAGACGACGCGGAAGGCGAGCGGCCCGATCGATGCCGCCAGCGGCGTGCCGAGGATAAGCACAATGGTCAACGCCAGGCCCATCGTGCCGGCGAAGACCGGTGTGTAGCCGGCAAACAGCAGGTAGATCAGTGCTGCGAGCGGCAGTACCAGCGGCCAGTGTTGTCTCACCGCATCCCACGGATTGGGCAGGTCGGCCTTGGCCATGCCGTGCAGGCCGGCCTTGCCGGCCTCCAAATGCACCTGCCAGAAACAGGCGCCAAAATAGAGCAGCGCCGGAATGATCGCCGCCTTGACCACCGCGGCATAGGGAATGTTCAGCGTCTCGGCCATGATGAAGGCAACCGCACCCATCACCGGAGGCATGATCTGGCCGCCCATCGACGAGGTCGCCTCGACGGCTCCGGCGAAGGCCGAGCGGAAGCCGAAGCGCTTCATCAGCGGGATGGTGAACTGGCCGCTGGCCACCACGTTGGCGACGCCGGAGCCGGAAATGGTGCCCATCAGCGCCGAGGACAGCACGCAGACCTGCGCCGGGCCGCCGCGCCATGAGCCGACCAGGCCAAGTGCAAAATCGTTGAACAGCGCGATCATGCCGGCGCGTTCGAGAAAGGCGGCGAAGACGACGAAGATGAAGATGTAGGCGGCCGAGACATAGATCGGCGTGCCGTAGATGCCTTCGGTGCCATAGGCGAAGGTGTCGACGAGCTGGGCGAAATCATAGCCGCGATGGATGAAAGGCGGTGGCAGATGATTGCCGGCAAATGCGTAGGCGAGAAAGATGAACGCAATAACGGCAAGCGGCAGTCCCATCAACCGCCGCGCCGCCTCGAAGACCAGCACGACCAGCACCGCGCCGACGATCAGGTCAGGCGTGGTGAGGAAGCCAGAGCGGCGGATGAGGTCGGCATAGAATACCCAGTTGTACAGACCGGTGGCGAAGCCGAGCACGCCGAGAGTCCAGAAGGCTGCTTTCGCCGGGACGCTTTTGGCACGCAGATTGGCGATCAGGGCAAAGCCGAGCAGCAGCAGGAAGCCGACATGCATGGCGCGCACGACCTGGCTCGGCAGGCTGCCGTAGGCGGCGATGTAGATCTGGAAGATGGAGAAGGCGACGGCGATAAAAAAAGCCGCCTTGCCGGCGATGCCTTCGCCGAAGCCCGGTGGCAGGCCTTCGACAGGGATTTCGGCTGTGGTGGAAAGAACGGTCGGGGTTTCGGTCATTGGCGGGGTTCCTGGGGGGCGTCCCTCTCCCTTGAGGGGAGGGTGGACAGCCGCCGAAGGCGGATGGACGGGTGGGGTAACCTCAACTGCCTCGACCTTTGCCTGAACGATGGAGCGCGTCGCCGAGGACCCCTCCCGGCCCTGCGGGCCACCCTCCCCTCAAGGGGGAGGGATGGCGCCCTTTTCCTTGTAATACCTCTCGGCGCCTGGATGCAGCGGCACCGGCATGCCGTCGAGCGCCTTGGCCGGGTCGATCGCCTTGGCGGCGGCATGGGCAGCGGTGAGCTGGTCGAGATGCTCGAACAGCAGCTTGGTCATCTGGTAGGCGGTCTCGTCGGAGACATCGGCGCTGGTGATCAGGAAATTACCGACGGCGGCGGTCGCGACATCATCGGTCTGGCCCTCATAGGTGCCTTTCGGGATGACCACGGAAAGATAGGGCGAGCCGATCTTGGCGACGTCCTCCGCCGGCACGGCAACGATGTTGACCGGGACCGAGGTGGCGAGGTCGCGGATCGAGGCAACGCCCAGGCCAGCCGATTGCAGCGTGGCGTCGAGCTGGCGGTTCTTGATCAGCTCCACCGATTCGGCGAAGGGCAGATATTCGATCCGCCCGAGGTCTTCGTATTTCAGCCCGGCAGCGGCGAAGATCGTGCGGGCGTTGAGCTCGGTGCCCGAGGCCGGCGCGCCGACCGACAGGCTCTTGCCCTTGAGGTCGGCGAGCGTCTTGATGCCGGACTCCTTGCTGGCGACGATCTGGATGTAGTTGGGATAGATGGCGGCAATGCCGCGCAGCTTGTCGAGCTTGCCTGGGAAGCCGGCTTCGGTATTGCCCTCGGCGGCCAGCTTGACGGAATCGCCAAGCGCGAAAGCGATCTCGCCCTTGCCCTGCTGCAAGAGATTGAGGTTTTCGACCGACGCTTTCGTCGCCTGCACCTGGGTGCGCGCGCCTTCTATGCCCTTGCTATAGATCTCCGATAGCGCGACGCCGAGCGGATAGTAGACGCCCGACGTGCCGCCGGTCAGCACGTTGATGAATTCCTGTGCCTTGACCGATACCGCGCCAAGGCCAAGCGACAGCGCCAGCGCGCCGGCTGCAACAAATTTCGTCCTGAAATTGAGCATGCGATTTCCTCCCTGAAAAACTCGCCGCCGTGCCCTCCTCTGCGGCACGAAGCGAAGCGAGTTTAGACAGCGGGCGGGAAATGCCAACCCGCAATAGCAGCCATTAGACGAACGGCTAAGCAATGCCGCAACAGGTTGGCGCTTGCGCGAGGTCGCGTCGCGGCAGAAAGATTTTTCCAGCACCTGTCGAAATCCGGCAGGGCCGCGCGACATAAGTCCGGCTCGCAACGATGCGGCCTTCGAGAAACGGGAGAAGACCATGCGATATATGCTTTTGATCTACGGAAACGAAGCGGGGATGGCAGCGGCGCCGGCAGATGCGGTGACACAGATGTCGAGCGCGTACGTCGCCTACACCGAAGCGTTGAAGAAATCCGGCGCCTGGCTCGCCGGCGACCGGCTGAAGCCGACGCAATCCGCTACCTCGGTGCGGATGGCCAATGGCAAGACCAACGTGCTCGACGGCCCCTATGCCGACACCAAGGAGCAGCTTGCCGGTTTCTATATGATCGAAGCGGAGGACGTCGACGCGGCTATTGCCTGGGCGGCGCGCTGCCCGGGCGCCAGCACCGGCACGGTAGAGGTGCGGCCGATCTGGGAACTCACCATGTGATGCCTGAACTGCCCGACACCGCACGGGCGGCGGCGGAAGCGGCCGCCCGGCAAAGCTACGGCAAGCTGGTCGCCTATCTCGCCGCACGCACGCGCGACGTGGCCGCTGCCGAGGACGCCTTGGCCGATGCCTTTGCAGCGGCGCTCGAGCGTTGGCCACAGGCGGGCGTGCCCAACAAGCCGGAAGCCTGGCTGCTGGCGGTGGCGCGCCGGCGCCGCGTCGACGCGCTCAGACGGCGGCTGACAAGCGAGGCGGGCCGCGACCACCTCAGGCTGATCGCGGAGGAGATGGAGGCACGCATGGCCGACGAAGACCTGCCGGACGAGCGGCTCAGGCTGATGTTTGCTTGCGCTCATCCGGCGATCGAGGCCGGTATCCGCGCGCCGATGATCCTGCAGACGGTCCTGGGCTTCGACGCAGCGACCATCGCCTCGGCCTTTCTTGTCTCGCCGGCCACGATGAGCCAGCGCCTGGTGCGCGCCAAGGCCCGCATCCGCGAGACCGGCATTCCGTTCCGCGTGCCGGAGCGGGCCGAACTCGGCGAGCGGCTGGGCACCGTTCTGGAAGCGATCTACGCGGCGTTTGCCGAAGGCTGGTCCGACCCCGCCGGCACCGAAGCGCAGCGGCGCAATCTCGCGACCGAAGGCATCTGGCTCGGCCGGCTGGTCGCCTCGCTGATGCCGGATGAGCCGGAAGCACTCGGCCTGCTGGCGCTGATGCTGTTCGCCGAAGCGCGGCGCGCAGCGCGGCGCAATGCGGCAGGCGACTATGTGCCGCTAGCGGAGCAGGATCTTGCACTGTGGGACGATACAATGATCGACGAAGCGGAGATGCTGCTCGGGCGCGCCGCTGCCAAGGGCGTGGTCGGCCGCTACCAGCTCGAGGCCGCCGTGCAGTCAGCCCATGCGACAAGGCGGCTGACCGGCGGCACCGACTGGGTCGCGATCAAGGAGCTCTACGACGCGCTGTCGGTGATTGCCGGCTCGCCGGTGGTGTCGATCAACCGTGCGGTGGCGATTGCCGAGGCCGAAGGTGCTTCGGCAGGATTGGGCGCCCTTGATCAACTCAGCGGCGACAAGCGGCTGTATGACTATCAACCTTACTGGGCCGCCCGAGCGGGCCTGCTGGCAAGACTCGGCAGAGTTCCGCAAGCGAGCGAGGCCTATGACCGGGCTATCGGCCTCGAACGCGATCCGGCCGTGCGCCGGTTCCTGCAGGAACGACGGGCAGGTCTCGACCGCGCGGAAAGACACTGAGACAAGGCGGAGTACTTAGGCCGGCCACATGTCGTGGGAAGCATTCAGCCTCTTTATCACCCGATGTTCCCGCAAATTGGCCCACAGGCGTTCGATGTTCGGCCAAGCGGTTGGAATCTTCGCGACCTCGGGATGCCAAGCCACCAACATGACGAGATAGATGTCGGCCAGCGAGAGCCGGTCGCCGACCAGCCAGTCGCGGCCTTCGAGGGCGGCATCGAGAATGGCGAAGCCGCGATCCATTTCCGAGACCGCCGCCTGTTTGACGGCTTCCACGCCGCCGGGATCTGTCGTGTAGCGATGAGCGTAGAAGAACCGCAGGTCAGCCGAATAGATGACGGAGGACATGAAAAACATCCAGCGCAGGAAGTCGGCACGGTCAGGTGTGTTCGCTGCCGGCGCTAGAGCTGCTTCCGGATAGCGTTCGGCGAGCAGGATGCAGATTGCCGCCGACTCGGTCATCGAATGCCCGTCCGGCAAGACCAGGACCGGGACCTGGTTCAAGGGATTGATGTCGAGGAAGGCTTGGTTGGGTCGGCCTTTTGGAACATCGATCTGGTCGAAAGGCACTCCCGCTAAAGCAAGCGCCGCCTCGACGACAAAGCCGCCGGTATTGGCACGCGTATAGAGCTTGTACATGAAGTCCTCCACCTGCCGGTGCAGCGACGATTTGATATGGAAGTGACTCGCCGCTCAAGCGAACGACGCCCGCCACAGGTGGTTTTTCAGCAGTCCACGCCGAAGCGTCGAAACAGAACTTTTTATGCCGGAGGGGCAGCGCGAAGGATCGCTACGAACCGGCCAAAAACTCCTGTCCAGACTCTAAGCACCCAATCCCTCGAATAGGATCGTGGAGAGATAGCGCTCGGCGAAGGAGGGGATGACGACGACGAGGTTCTTGCCCTTGTTCTCCGGCCGCGAGCCGACGACGATCGCCGCCTGCAGGGCGGCACCCGACGAGATGCCGACCGGTACACCTTCGAGACGGGCGACGAGCCGTGCATTGGCGACCGAATCCTCGTTCGAGACCTTGACGATCTCGTCGTAGATCGTCGTGTCGAGGATTTTTGGTGCGAAGCCGGCGCCAATGCCCTGGATCTTGTGCGGGCCGGGTTGGCCGCCGGACAGTACCGGCGAGGCCTCCGGCTCGACGGCGACGACATGCACCGAGGGCTTGCGCTTCTTCAGCACCTGGCCGACGCCGGTGATGGTGCCGCCGGTTCCAATGCCGGCAACGAAGATATCGACTTCGCCATGGGTGTCGTTCCAGATTTCCTCGGCTGTGGTGCGGCGATGGATTTCCGGATTGGCCGGGTTCTCGAATTGTTGCGGAATGACGGCATCGGGCAGCGTCGCGGCCAGCTCGTCGGCCTTGGCGATGGCGCCCTTCATGCCTTTCGGCCCTTCGGTCAGCACCAGCTCGGCGCCGAGCAGCGCCAGCATTTTGCGGCGCTCGACCGACATGGTTTCCGGCATCGTCAGGATCAGCTTGTAGCCTTTGGCGGCGGCGGCAAAGGCGAGCGCGATGCCGGTATTGCCCGAGGTCGGCTCGATAAGCGTGGTCTTGCCGGGCGTAATCCTCCCAGAAGCCTCCAGTGCCTCGATCATCGACACGCCGATGCGGTCCTTGACCGAGGCGATCGGGTTGAAGAATTCGAGCTTGGCCAGCAGATTGGCGACGACACCCTTCTCCCTGGCGAATTTGTCGAGCCGCACCAACGGCGTGTCGCCGATCGTCTCGGTGATCGAATTATAGATGCGGCCGCGGCCGGGCACGTGTGTGGGGGTGGCGGGTTTGTTCATTGATTTTCCTCCCAGAGGTCAAGCGGCAAGAGTCGGGCGGGCATAAGATAGAGCCATCCGCCGCGCAAGATAGGCTGTCGATCGAAAATATCCGAGTGAAGTTCGTGCCGAATACCCCGCCTTGGAAAGGTGTGACAATTCCTGGCCGGCTTGGCGAAAGAGGTCTATTGGCGGGCGGCGATAGCTGCCGCTGCCCCGATCATGAAACCGGCGGCGGTGCGATTGAGTGCCCTCAGCGCCCGCGGCGACTTCAGGAACCAGCGCGCCTTGGCCGCGAGCGCCAGATAAGGCACCAGCACCACGAGCAGGACGACGATGGTGAGCGCGACAAGGATGCCGTAATCGACCAGCGTGATCGTCTTCAGATCGACGATGGTCGGGGTGATGGCGAGGTAGAAGATCATCGTCTTCGGATTGCCGAGCGTGACGGCGAGACCAGCTACAAAGCTGGATGCCAACCCGCCCTTGCCTTTCTTCGCCTCCACCGTTTCGGGCGTGATGCCGCTCGTCCAGAAACGCCAGCCAAGAAAAGCGAGGTAGGCGACGCCCAGCCATTTGATGACCAGAAAGACCATGCCAAAGGTCTGTGCGACGAAAGCCAGGCCGAGCACCACGGCCGTGAGATAGGTCAGGTCGCCGAGCATCAGCCCGAAGGACATGGCCAGCGACGCGCGGAAGCCCGAACCCAGCGCTCGCGCAACGAGCGCGGTGACGCCGGGGCCGGGGATGGCTGCGGCGATGCCGAGGGCAGCACTATAGGCGAGGAACCCGGTGAGCGTCATGATTCGCGCTTGTCGCACAATGTGGAAGTTGGGTGAATTCCCTCGGCCCGGATTCGATTGCACCAGCGCAGCAGGCGACACCGCCGTTCAAGAGCGGCCGTCTTCGTAGGTAACGCGCCAGATGGTGCCGTTGCCGTCCTCGGTGACGATCAGCGAGCCGTCCTTGGCGATGGCGATACCGACCGGGCGGCCCCAGACGGCGTCGTTCGAGATAACGAGGCCGGTCATGAAGTCCTCATATTCGCCGGTCGGCTTGCCATCCCTGAATTTGAGCCTCACCACCTTGTAGCCGGTCCTGGCGCCACGGTTCCACGAACCATGCATGGTGACGAAGGCGTCACCCTGATAATCCGCCGGGAAGTTGTTGCCGTCGTAGAAGGCTATATTCATCGGCGCCGAATGCGCCTGCATCAGTACGTCCGGGACAGTGGCCTTGCCGGCTAGGTCGAGCCGCTCGCCCTGATGGCGCGGATCCTCGTGATTGCCGATGTAGTACCAAGGCCAACCATAGAATCCGCCGTCCTTGACTACAGTTGCAAATTCGAACGGCACATTGTCGCCGAGTTCGTCGCGCTCATTGACGACGCACCACAATGCGCCGGTGGCGGGCTGCACGGTCATGCCCGTACAGTTGCGCAGGCCGGTGGCGACAGTTCGGGGATTTTTCCCATCCGGATCGAAGGCGAGCACATCGGCACGGCCGTCCTCGGAGCCCCAGGCCGCCCCGAGCGGCTTTGATTTGGCCCAGGCGTCGAGGCCGCTATCCGGCTCCTTGCCTATGTCCTCGGCGACGTTCGAGGCGGAGCCAACCGACAGATAAAGCGTCTTGCCGTCCGGCGAGAAGGCGATGTCGCGGGTCGTGTGACCGCCCGACGGGATTTTGGCGACAATGGTTTCTGGTTTACCGGATGCCTTTAGGTCACCGTCGCGATAAGGAAAGCGGACGATGCTGTCGCTGTTTGCGACATAGACCCATTGCGGCTTGTCTCCTGGCGGATAGAAGGCGATGCCGTAGGGATAACTGAGCCCCTTGGCGAAGATCGCTTTCTCGATGGGCTTGGCGCTGCCCTCGGCGAGACGATAGACACGTATCTGGTCGGCATGGCTGTTGGCAACGAACAGGTCGCCATTCGGAGCGACGCGCACGACGCGCGGATTGACGATGCCGGATGCGATCAGTTCGGCCGAAAAGCCCGGCGGCAAATCTGGCTTGGCCCTTTCGGGCCGTTCCGCCACGCCGGCGCCGTTCGACGCGGATTGGGCGGGATCGGCTGGCGGCATGTCTTGCGGCCCGATCAGGCGGCGGGTGCCAGGCCTGTCGGCGTGCCAATCGCCAAAAGCGGCTTCGCCTTTGAGCACCTTCTGATCCGCCTGCTGGGCGGCTGCCGGTGTCGCAACAAGGAGAGCAGCGGCAATGGCCGCAAAGCCGCCAGATCGGATCATCAACGTCCTCCGGGATTCGCCTCGAAAAGGGCAAACGGGATGAGGCATTGGTCGTTCCAAGCGGCCGTCCAGCACACGAGGATTTGAAGCCGAACCCCGATTCACTTGCCGGCGGCGTAGAAATCGTCGTCGAGGCGCTTTTCCAGCGCGACCAGATCGGCCGGCAGCGGCAAGCCCATGGCCCGCATCTCTTGCAGCTTCTCGCGCAACTGCTCTTGCACCTCGTGCTGATCCTCTGGCTGGTTGATCATTTCTTCGAGCAGCAGGCTGATCTGGGCCTTGAACGATTCCAGCGCCATTCTTTTTCTCCTTGCGGCAGGCCGCGGCGGCTCCTAGCGCAGCATGCGCGAAATCAGCTGCGCGGTATAGTCGACCATCGGTACTATGCGCGCATAATTCAGCCGCGTCGGCCCGATGACGCCGAGCGCACCGACGACGCGGGCGTCCTTGTCGCGATAGGGTGCCACCACCAGTGATGAGCCCGACAGAGAAAACAGCTTGTTTTCCGAACCGATGAAGATGCGCACGCCCGGGCCCTCCTCGGCGAGGTCGAGGAGTTGGATCAGTCCGTCCTGGGTTTCGAGATCCTCGAAGAGATGCCGCAGCAATTCGATGTCGGCCTGGGCAGTGACGTTTTCCAGGAGATTGGCGCGGCCGCGCACGATAAGCCGCCCAGGCACCCCGCTTTCGGCGCCTGCCCAGACCGCCAGGCCCTTCTCGACCAGATCCTGTGAAAGCGTATCGAGGGCTGCCCTGGTCTCTTCCTTGATGCGGGCGATCTCGACCCGCGCTTCGGCCAGGGTGCGGCCGCGAATATGGGCGTTGAGGAAATTGGAGGCTTCGTGCAATTGCGAGACGGTGATGCCGGCGGGCAGATCGACGACGCGATTTTCGACGTCGCCGTTCTGCGAGACCAGCACGGCCAACGCCTTGGTCGGCTCGAGCTGGATGAATTCGATGTGCTTCAGCGCCACCTCGTTCTTGGCGGCGAGCACAAGGCCGGCGCCGCGCGACATGCCGGACAGCATCTGGCTGGCCTCGGTCAGCATATGCTCCAGCGTCGCGCCCGAGCCGGAGGCGCGCACCTGCGCCTCGATGGTGCGGCGCTCCTCGTCGGAGAGGTCACCGAGTTCCATGAACGCATCGACGAAGAAGCGCAGGCCAGCCTGGGTCGGCAGACGGCCGGCCGAAATATGCGGCGCATAGATCAGGCCGAGATGCTCGAGGTCGCTCATGACGTTGCGGATGGTGGCCGGCGATAGCGACGACGGCAGGATGCGCGACAGGCTGCGCGAGCCGACCGGCTCGCCATCCC
Organism: Mesorhizobium sp. M1163; assembly: GCF_040318415.1. Classification (NCBI taxonomy): domain Bacteria; kingdom Pseudomonadati; phylum Pseudomonadota; class Alphaproteobacteria; order Hyphomicrobiales; family Phyllobacteriaceae; genus Mesorhizobium; species Mesorhizobium sp. M1163. The sequence goes on from NZ_JAMYMF010000013.1 coordinate 112,062, forward strand.
TCAGATAAGAATCGACGATGCGCCGGAAGATGTCGCGCGAACGCATGTCGAGCGATTGAAGCGCGGGCGATTGCAGCGCGTGCGACGGGAGCACGTGCGATTGCGAACCGGGATCGACTGCCTTGGTCATTTCGAGCCAAAAACCTCCGGCCCGAAGATATAGACTTCCGCGGCGTCGGCGCAACCGGTCCATTTTCCTTTGCGCCTCACGCCCCGTGCGGCTACAAGCCGGCCAAGATCCCGAAGAAAGAAAGAAGCCTGAATGCGCCCTTCCAAACGCCAGTTCGACGAAATGCGCCCCATCTCCTTCGAGCGCGGCGTCTCCAAGCATGCGGAAGGCTCGTGCCTGGTGAAGTTCGGCGACACGCATGTGCTGTGCACGGCCAGCCTGGAGGAAAAGGTGCCGGGTTGGATGCGCAACTCCGGTAAGGGCTGGGTGACGGCGGAATACGGCATGCTGCCGCGTTCGACCGGCGAGCGCATGCGCCGCGAGGCTTCGGCCGGCAAACAAGGCGGCCGCACGCTGGAGATCCAGCGGCTGATCGGCCGCTCCCTGCGCGCCGTGGTCGATCTGCAGGCGCTCGGCGAGCAGCAGATCACCGTCGACTGTGATGTGATCCAGGCCGATGGCGGCACGCGCACCGCTTCGATCACCGGCGGCTGGGTGGCGCTTTACGATTGCCTGCGCTGGATGGAAGCCCGCCAAATGGCGAGCCTGGGCAAGGTGCTGAAGGATCACGTTGCGGCGATCTCCTGCGGCATCCATGATGGCCAGCCGGTCATCGACCTTGACTATATCGAGGATTCCTCGGCCGGAACCGACGCCAATTTCGTCATGACCGGCAAGGGCGGCATCGTCGAGATCCAGGGCACGGCCGAGGGCGAACCGTTCTCGGAAGAGCAGTTCGCGGCCTTGATGGGGCTGGCCAAGAAAGGCATTCAGCGCCTGGTCAGCCTGCAGCAGATGGCGGTGGACTGATCTTCAGTTTATGACGATGAGGGTGACGATCCTGTGACTCCTTCCGCAATCCTGGAATCAGCACTCTACGTGACGGATCTTGCTGCCGCGGAACGGTTCTATTCGGGCGTCCTCGGGCTCGATCCGCTCGGCAAGGTCGAGGGCAGGCATCTCTTCTTCCGCTGCGGCGACGGCGTGCTGCTTATCTTCAATGCCGAGGCGACGAAAGTGCCGCCGCCGGCCGACGCCAGGCTGCCAGTGCCGCCGCATGGCGCCGTCGGCGAGGGCCATCTCTGTTTCGCCGCAAGCGCCGACGAGATCGTGCGCTGGAAAGCGCACCTGGAAGCAAAGAGCATCGCCATCGAAAGCGAGTTCGAGTGGCCGCAAGGCGGCCGCTCGATCTATATTCGCGACCCCTCGGGCAATTCGATCGAATTCGCCGAGCCAAGAATCTGGGGCATCTGATGCATTCGCAGACTGTTCATTCGCCAATTGTTCATTCGCTTGATGGGCATAAGATCGTCGTCGCAAGCCACAATGCCGGCAAATTGCGCGAATTCGCCGATCTGATGGCGCCGTTCGGCATAGAAGCGAGTTCCGCCAAGGAATACGGCTTGCCGGAACCGGACGAGACCGGCACCACTTTCGAGGAGAACGCGCTCATAAAAGCCTTGGCCGCTGCCAAGGCCACTGGATTGCCGGCGCTGTCGGACGATTCCGGCCTATGTGTCGATGCGCTCGACGGCGCACCCGGCGTCTACACTGCCAACTGGGCCGAGACGCCGGACGGCCCCCGCGACTTCGGCATGGCCATGCAGCGCACGGAAGTGGCCTTGCAGGAAGTTGGCGCGATCGCGCCTGCTCAGCGCAAGGGCCGCTTTGTCGCGGTCATCTGCCTAGTCTTTCCCGACGGCCAGGCTGAATATTTTCGCGGCGAGGTCGAAGGTACGCTGGTATGGCCGCCGCGCGGCGAACTCGGCTTCGGCTACGACCCGGTGTTCTTGCCCAACGGGTTCGAAAAAACCTTCGGCGAGATGACCGCTGAGGAAAAACATGGCTGGAAGCCGGGCCAGCCGACAGCATTGTCGCACCGCGCCCGCGCCTTCCAGAAGTTCGCGCAAGCCCGATTGGCCGCCGCATGACCATGCTGCTCGACCGCAGCCCGGGTTTTGGCGTCTACATCCACTGGCCGTTCTGCGCGGCCAAGTGCCCCTATTGCGACTTCAACAGTCATGTCCGCCACCAGCCGGTCGACCAGGAGCGTTTTGCGCGCGCCTTCGAGGCCGAGCTGGCGACCATGCGCGGCCGCACCGGGCCGCGCGAGGTGACAAGCATCTTTCTCGGTGGCGGTACGCCGTCGCTGATGAAGCCGCAGACCGTGGCGGCGGTGCTGGATGCCGTGGCGAAGAACTGGACGGTACCAGATGGCATCGAGGTGACGCTGGAGGCCAATCCTTCCTCGGTCGAGGCCGAGCGCTTTCGCGGCTATCGCGCGGCGGGCGTCAACCGGGTGTCGCTTGGCGTGCAGGCGCTGAACGACAAGGATCTGCGCTTTCTCGGCCGTTTGCACAATGTCGATGAGGCCCTGCATGCGATCGGCCTGGCGCGCGAGATTTTCCCACGGTTGTCCTTCGACCTGATCTACGCGCGGCCGGACCAGACGCCTGAAGCGTGGCAGACGGAACTCGAGCAGGCGATCGGCCACGCCGCCGACCATCTGTCGCTGTACCAGCTGACCATCGAGGAAGGCACGCCGTTCCATGCACTGCATGCAGCAAGGAAATTCATCATTCCAGACAACGATGTTGCCGCCGATCTCTATGCGTTGACGCAGGAGATCACCGCCGCGCACGGACTGCCGGCCTACGAGATTTCCAACCACGCCAGGCCCGGCGCTGAAAGCCGGCACAATCTCACCTACTGGCGCTATGGCGAATATGTCGGCGTCGGTCCCGGCGCGCATGGCCGTTTCGTCGAGAGCGGGCGGCGCGTGGTGACAATCGCCGAGAAAATGCCGGAGACCTGGACCAATCTGGTCGAGGCCAAGGGCCATGGCGTCACCGGCGGCGAGATCCTAACGCGATCGGAAGAAGCCGACGAGTTCCTGCTGATGGGGCTGAGGCTGGCGGAAGGCATCGACCTTTCCCGCTACGAGGCGTTTTCCGGGCGCGGCCTGTCGACGGCACGGCTGTCGGTGCTGCAGGACGAAGGCCTGGTGGCGCCGATCGGCAATGCCCGCCTGCGCGCCACGCCGGCCGGCATGATCGTGCTCGATGCCGTCGTGGCGGATCTGGCCAGATAGTACCGGTGAAGAACGTTCTCTTCGTCTGCAGCCAGAATCGCTTGCGCAGCCCGACGGCGGAGCAGGTGTTTTCCGGTCGCAGGGACATCGAGGTCGCTTCGGCCGGCACCAATCACGATGCCGACACTCCGTTGACGCACGAACTTGTCGCCTGGGCCGATATCATCTTCGTGATGGAAAAGGCGCACCGCGGCAAACTGCAGCAGAAATTCAGGGCCAGTCTAAGGAAGGCTCGGGTGATCTGCCTCGATATTCCCGACGACTATGAATTCATGGACCCGGAACTGGTCCGGTTGCTGGCGGTGAAGGTATCGCGATATCTCTGAAGGCTGTCGCGCTACTGCGCCTTCGTCATCCTCGGGCTTGACCCGAGGATCCATGCCGCTACCCTTGTCGAAGAATGCTGCGGTAGAATAATTCTGAACTGTCGAAACGCTTGAATATTACGGCATGGATCCGGGCGTCTGCGCCGCGTCGCTGCGCTCCTTGCTCCGTCCCAGGATGACGAAAAGAGGATCAAGCGTCGTGCTTGAAACGACGCTTGCCGCGGTCCTTCTCGGCATGCGCTTCTCCGGAGCGGGTCTGCTTGATCTCGCTCTTGTCGCGCGGGGCAGAATGCTGGTCGCCTGTGGGATGTGATGCTGCGCCATCGCGGGCGCTTTTTGTTTCGAGACGGGTGATGAAAATATCGAAGCGATTGGGCATCGTCCGGTCAGTGCTCCGTCGTGCTGTCGGTTTCGGTTACGGGCTTGCTCTCTGCCAATGGCGGGCGTGCGAGCGGTTTCCTGGCCTCGCCATCCGCGTTGCCACGCAGGCTCTTGTCGCCTGGCGCGGCGAAGCGCTTGCGGCCGGCATAATAGGGTTCGAAAACGTCCTGTATCGTCAGGCTGTCCATCCTGCTCCTCCCGAGATCAGGGTTAAAATTCGCCGGCAACGGTTTCGTTCCCTACTATGGCAAAGGCATGGCGGCCGGTTCACGTCGGGACCCCGTTTGGAACCGGGCGTTTGCAACCCAGGCTTTTGCAACCAGGCGTGAGCCGTGCCAAACAGGGTCGAACGGAGTTGTGCAGGTGACCGGCGAATTGGCCAAACGCAGTTATGTGGTCGGGCAGACCGAGATCGCCGCCCGGCCGCTCGAGCCGGCGCTCTATCTGGTGGCTACGCCGATCGGCAATCTCGCCGACATCACGCTGCGCGCGCTGGAAACGCTCGCCGCCGCAGATATCGTCGCCTGCGAGGACACGCGTGTTTCGCGCGTCCTGCTCGACCGCTACGGCATCCGCCGCCGCACCACCGCCTATCACGAGCACAATGCCGCCGAGGCCGGGCCGAAGCTGATCGTGGCACTGCTGGCCGGGCAGAGCGTAGCGCTGATCTCTGATGCCGGCACACCGCTCATCTCCGATCCCGGCTACCGGCTGGTTGGCGAGGCGCTGGAACGCGGCATTCGTGTCGTGCCGATCCCCGGACCGTCGGCGCCACTTGCCGCTCTGACGGCATCCGGCCTGCCTTCGGACGCCTTTCTGTTTGCCGGCTTCCTGCCGGTGAAGACCGGCCAGCGGCTGACGCGGCTGGAAGCGCTGAAGGCGGTGCCGGCAACGTTGATCTTCTTCGAATCGCCGCGCCGGCTGGCCGAGACGCTCAGTGCCATGGTCGAGGTGCTGGGCGGCGACCGCAAGGCGGCGATCGGCCGCGAGCTGACCAAGACTTTCGAGGAGATGCGGACCGGCACCCTGCAGTCACTCGCCGGCCATTACGCGGCAGCCGATACGCCTAAGGGCGAAATCGTCATCTGCGTCGGCCCGGCCGATGCGGTCGCTGATGAGCCTGAAGACATCGACCGGCTGCTGCTTTCGCTGGCGGCCGAGATGCCGGCCTCCAAGGCGGCGGCGGAAGCCGCCAAGATGACGGGTGGCCAAAAACAGACGCTCTACCGACGGCTGCTCGACCTCAGGAATGCCGGAAGAGACGGGGCCGGCGGAGACCGCGATGGCTGAACGGCGGAGCGCCAGCCGGCAAAAGGCCTACCGGCGCGGCCATCACGGTGAATGGCTGGCGGCGGCGGCGCTGATGCTGAAGGGCTACCGGATTCTTGCCCGCCGCCACCGTACCAGGTTTGGCGAGATCGACCTGATCGCGCGGCGTGGCGATTTGGTGCTGATCGTCGAGGTCAAGGCACGCCGTACGCTGATCGAGGCGATGGAGGCCGTCGGCCGCGAATCGGAGCGCCGCATCGAAGGCGCGGCCGATTTCTGGCTGTCGCGCCAATCCGACTACGGAAAATTATCGGTGCGCTTCGACATGGTGGCGGTATTGCCGTGGCGCTGGCCGGTGCATGTCGAGAACGTTTTTTACGGGGGGAACTAGGTCATTCCCGAAGTGGGGTCGGTTTTGCCGCGATCTCCGGTTCAGATTCGATTGCCTGTCGTCTCGTCGATGGGAACAAGCAAGTAGCGCCATTTGCTGCCTGGATCATGTGCCGACGCTCACCTGGATTCGCTCAATCGATCGGTTTGTCGACCTGGTCTCCGCCCAGCACTGACTGGAACAAAAGCGTTCCTGCGTTGTTCTCCAACCGTCCTGATGTTCGACGGGCTGGTTCAAATGCCGATCAGGGCAGTCCTCGTGGCAGGCGTGCGAGGACAAGGGATGGCGAGGCAAATGGATCCTGACGATCTCAACCAGGAACGGATCGTCACCGTGTTCGGCGGAACTGGCTTTCTCGGGCGCAGGATCGTGACGCGGCTCCTGGAAAGGGGTTTCACGGTGCGCGCCGCATCTCGCCATCCGGCTCGCGTGGCCCTGGTCTTTTCCTCGATTACAAGGATGCCCGAAGCAGTCGAGGCGGATATATTGGATGCGTCCTCGATTGGGTCGGCCATTACCGGATCACAGGCGGTCGTGAATGCTATCAGTCTTTACGTCGAGCAGGGCGTCCAGACCTTTGAACGCGTCCATGTGAAAGCCGCGGCCGATCTCGCTGCCGTGTCGCGCAAGGTCGAGATCGATCAGTTCGTCCAGATTTCAGGGATCGGCTCCGATCCTCAATCGGATTCGAATTATATAAGGGCACGTGGGCGCGGAGAAGTTGCCGTGGGAAACGCATTTCCCGGCGCTTTCATTGTGCGTCCCGCCGTCATGACAGGACCTGACGACGCTTTCCTCACGACCATTGTGAGGCTGATACGCCTCCTGCCGGTCTATCCGCTGTTCGGCGATGGTGGCACACGGCTTCAGCCGGTCTATGTGGCCGACGTCGCGGAAGCAGTGAGCCGGCTGATCGACGGGCGAAGCCACAAGGGTTCATCCATATTCGAATTCGGGGGCCCGCGTATCTATACCTATAAGGAACTGCTTCGGGAGATCGCCCGACAGCTCGATACGCACGTAAAGCTGATGCCGGTGCCGTTTGCTGTATGGAACGCCTTGGCTGGCGTCGCGGAACTCCTCCCGGCTACCCCCATAACGCGCAACCAGATCGATCTTATGCGTCAGGATAATGTGGCAGCAATTGACGCGCCGGGCCTGAGGGAACTCGACATCGAGCCGCGGGATATCGACGAGGTGATCCGCGTGATCGAACAGCGCCGTGGCGTAGGCTCGCGCTCGTCTCCGCCTTAGGACGGCCCTCTGATCCTGGCGGGAACCTATCGCCGCGCGACAGGTTGGTCGAGCTTGAAGCCAATGAAAGAAGGAAAAGAACCATGGCCAGATGCGATCAATGCGGGAATGACTACGACAAGGCTTTCAAAGTGACGATGGCCGAGGAGACCTACACATTCGACAGCTTCGAATGCGCGGTCCAGAAACTTGCTCCGACGTGTCCGCATTGCGGATGCCGGATCATCGGACATGGCGTCGAACAGGATGACATCATCTACTGCTGCGCACATTGCGCCGCTGAGGAAGGTGCGAGCGCGCTGACCGATCGCGCGCCTTGATGCACCTCCTTTGGCGTCTCCAGGGCGACCATTCCGAATGACTGGGCCGGCTCATCCCTATATGGCCAGTGCTGTCAGCCCGACGACGACCAGCCGAGGTCCAGACGCGCCGAGGTCAAGGCCGCCGCACCTGGACAAGTCGCTCCACAATGCCAGCCACCTCCTCTGGAATGGCCGGTATGGTGCCCGATTTCCGTGTCGACCCGAAATCGAGGCCGGCGAAAAAGAGACCTGGAACAGCGCCGACGCCATCCTCGTGGACGGGCTGGCCGGCCGCATCGAGCGCGCCAGGAAGCCGGACCCATGAGAAATCGCCGGTGAAACCCGTGCACCAGATCACTGATCTGATGCCGCTCGCCGTCCAGTCGAGGGAGCGGATCGGAGGATCGGGCAAGCGCGGGGCAACCGTCTCGGCTGGATCATCCTCGGCCAGGGGCGCATCGAGGCCGGCGCGCTCAATGTACTCGTCGACCAGGCGCTTGGCATTCGCCGAAACCTCGTCGGCAAATCGCATATGGTCGTCGAGTTCGTCGCCGAAGACGAGGCTGCCATTCTCCACGCCCCTGAAGCGGCCGAGCAGCACCACGCCCTGTGCACTCAGCGATTGCAGGCTGATTGTATGGGTCGCGCCGACCAGCGCGCGGGCCTGCAGCTTGCCGGAGGGGAGGACGAGTTCCTTGCGCGGAACGTCGAGAAAACCGGACAGCGTCAGCCATTTAAGTATGTTGCCCCCGCGCTAGCGCCGCACCCAACGGCCGTTGCGGCTGGTCGCCAAAAAGACCGCACGTCCGGCCACCGCCAGATCCTCGGCGATCTGGCCGCCCGACTGGCCGCTGCCGACCACCAGCACCGCGCCATTCTCGAACTCGGCCGGGTTGCGATAAGCCGAAGAATCGACTTGGCGAACTGCCGCCGGCAAGTCCGCCGACCCTGGTGGCCGGACCTGTCGGTTCTGGTCGCCGGTGGCGATCACCACATTGCGCGCCAGAAGCACGCCACGAGCCGCCGTAGTGACGCGAAAGATCCCATCGTCTCTCGTCAGCTCTTGAACCGGAGTTTGGGTGCTTACCGGCAGGCGGTGCCGCTCGGCATAGCCTTCGAGATACGCGACAAATTCGTGGTGGGTTATCGCGCCCCAGGGCTCCGGCCCCTCGTAGGATCACCGGGTAAGATGGAGCGAATGGTCGGCGAATTCAGTCGAAACGAATTCCATCGCTGCGTTCGCCACGTTTCGCCGATCCGGCCTCGATCGAGCACACGGTGGTCGCGGCCCTGCCGTTTCAAGAAGTAGCTGACGCCGAGCCCCGCCGGACCGGCGCCAATAACGAGGGCGTCAAGAACTTCGCTCATGCATTCCCCCTGCCAACCATACGTCCACAAGATCGTATGGCTCGGCTTCGGGCAAGAACAGAGTTCCGGCTGGGATTGCGCTATCCGCGCCGGCTCACCCCCAGATTGCCAGCCCCGCCAGGCCGACGATGCCCACGACCAGCCGCCACCAGCCGAACAGCGCATAGCCATGGCGCGAGACATAGTCGAGCAGGAAGCGCACGACGATTAGCGCGGTGACGAAGGCAGCGACCAAGCCGACGGCGATGATGGGCAGGTCGGCACTGCTCAGCACATTGCGGTTCTTGAACAGGTCGAAGGCGAAGGCGCCGACCATGGTCGGGATGGCAAGGAAGAAGGAGAATTCCGCCGCCGCCCGTTTGTCGACCCCGAGCAGCAGCGCGCCGACGATGGTCGAACCCGAGCGCGATGTGCCGGGGATCAGCGACAAGCACTGGAACAGCCCGATCTGCAGATAGAGCCTGGTCGGGAACCGCTCGACATCGTGGTAATATGGCTTCGGCTTCATGCGATCGACCAGCAGCAGGATGACGCCGCCGATGATCAGCATGATGCAGATCAGCCGCGGCGATTCGAACAGCACCGTCTTGATGAAATCATGCGCCAGCGCGCCGACGACGGCCGCCGGCAGGAACGCGATGAGAATGCCAAGGACGAAATGCCGCGTCAGCCGATCGTATGGCAGTTCGAGCAGCATCTTCCAGAGCCGGCGGAAATAGACGCTGAGGATCGCCAATATGGCGCCGAGCTGGATCAGGATCTCGAAGGCCTTGCCGGTCGAATGAAAGCCGAGGAAATGGCCGGCGAGCAGGATATGACCGGTCGAAGACACCGGAATAAACTCGGTCAGGCCCTCGAGCATGCCGAGCAGCAGCGCTTCGACGACGGTCTGGCTTTCCATGGCAACCTCGGCGTTGGAGGGAGGGCTTGAGAAAACGGCTTGCTTGTCACGGCGCGGAACTCCCCCTATAGGTCGCAGCACCCTGACAGCCCCTGAATCGGGCGGCCAAGACTTACCGGCGCAGCCGGCGATTTGCCAGTGCGCTCTATTATCGCGGGACCATGCTGACGCTTTTCCACCATCCGATGTTCGCCAGCTGCCGCTTCGTCCGCCTCGCCTTTGGCGAGTATGGCGAGGAACTGGCACTGATCGAAGAGAAGCCGTGGACGCGGCGCAAGGAGTTCCTGGCGCTGAACCCGGCCGGCACGCTGCCGATCCTGCTCGCCGAAGGCGACGTGCCGATCGTCGGCGCAGTGGTCATTGCCGAATATCTCGACGAGACGCGCGGCGTACTCAAGCGCGACAAGCGGCTATTCGCCGAGGATCCGATGGAGCGCGCCGAAATCCGCCGGCTGACCGACTGGTACCTCAACAAGGCGGAAAGCGAGGTTACCCGGCACCTGGTGCGCGAGCGCGTTCTGAAGCCGGTCATGCCGGAAACGGCGGGCGGCGGCTCGCCCGATTCGGCGGCGATCCGCGCCGCCCGCGCCAATATCCGCCAGCACATGAAATACACCAACTGGCTAGCCGGCACCCGTCATTGGCTGGCCGGCAACAAGGTCACCTATGCCGATCTCGCGGCGGCGGCGGCACTGTCGGTGCTCGACTATCTCGGCGAGATCGACTGGCGCGAACACAGCGCTGCGCGCGAATGGTATACTAGGGTGAAATCACGGCCTTCGTTCCGGCCGCTTCTGTCCGACCGGGTGCGCGGCCTGTCGCCGGTGTCACATTATGCGGACCTCGATTTCTGACGCGGCAAAGCTGCGCGCGCTCATCGACCGCGAGGCGCGGAACGCCGGCTTCGAAGCTGTTGCCGTCACGACGCCCGATGCGATCCCGCAGGCGCCGGCCCGGCTAGCCGAATTCGTTGCCGACGGCTTTCACGGATCGATGGACTGGATTGCCGAAACGCTCGAGCGGCGAGGCAAACCGACGGCGCTTTGGCCGGAGGTCCGCTCGATCATCGTGCTGGCGATGAATTACGGCCCCGACCACGACCCGCGCGACATCCAGACAAAGCGCGACCGCGGCGCGATCTCCGCCTATGCGCAGAACCGCGATTATCATGACGTGATGAAAGGCCGGCTGAAGGCGATCGCCGGCAAGCTCGTGGCGCGCACCGGCGGCGACGTCAAAGTGTTTGTCGACACCGCGCCGGTGATGGAAAAGCCGCTGGCCGAGGCGGCCGGCCTCGGCTGGCAAGGCAAGCACACCAACCTGGTCAGCCGCGCCCATGGTTCCTGGCTGTTCCTCGGCACCATCTTCACGACGGCCGAGCTGTTGCCGGACGCGCCTGAGGACGATCATTGCGGCTCCTGCCGCGCCTGTCTCGACGCCTGCCCGACGGACGCCTTTCCGGCGCCTTACCGGCTCGATGCGCGGCGCTGCATTTCATACCTCACCATCGAGAACAAAGGACCGATCCCACATGAGTTCCGGGAAAAGATCGGCAATCGCATCTACGGCTGCGACGACTGCCTGGCCGCCTGTCCGTGGAACAAGTTCGCCCAAGCTGCCTCCGAGGCTAAGCTTGCCGCCCGCGCGGACTTGCGCGAACCGCCGCTCGCCGAGCTGCTTTGCCTGAACGACGCTGCCTTCCGCGCGCTTTTTTCGGGCTCGCCGGTCAAGCGCATCGGCCGCGACCGTTTTATCCGCAACGTGCTGATCGCGGCCGGCAATTCCCAGGACTTGTCGCTGGCCGGCGCCGTCCGCGCGCTGCTCGACGATGCCTCGCCGCTGGTTCGCGGCGCCGCGGTATGGGCGCTGTCGCGGCTAGTGCCGGGTCAGGAATTTGCCGAACGTGCCGCAGCCGCTTTGCAAGTAGAAGGTGACGAGGCGGTAAGAGGCGAATGGCTTCTGGCCCTGCCAAAGCCGATCGAGGCCCATACATGACAAAAAAGCAGATTTTCATCTTCGGCGCCGGTTATTCGGGCAAGGCCTTCGCCCGCGCCAACAGGGATGCCGACACACCGATCTTCGGTACAACACGGTCGCTGGAAAAATTCGCGGCGCTGCGGCAAGCCGGTATCGTGCCGCTGCGTTTCGATGGCACGCTGACCTCCGAAATCGGCGATGCGCTTGGGAAGACAACCCATCTCGTCGTCTCGGTCGCGCCGGACGAGGCCGGCGACTCGGTGCTGGGCGCGTCACGCGAGGTGATCGCGGCCAACATGCCGGAGCTCGAATGGATCGCCTATCTCTCCACCGTCGGCGTCTATGGCGACCATGGCGGCAACTGGGTGGACGAGGCCGCCGAATGCCGGCCTTTGTCGAAGCGGTCGGTGATGCGTGTCGCAGCCGAGCAGGATTGGCTGCAACTGGGCCACGACATCCACCGGCCGGTGGCGATCCTGCGGCTTTCCGGCATTTATGGGCCGGGCCGCAACGCCCTGGTCAATCTCGAAAACGGCACCGCCCGGCGACTGGTCAAGCCGGGCCAGGTGTTCAACCGCATCCATTGCGACGATATTGCCGGCGCGCTCTGGCATCTAGCCGAAGGCGATCGCGGCGGCATCTTCAACGTCACCGACGACCTGCCGGCGCCGCCGCAGGACGTTGTCGCCTATGCCGCCAAGTTGATGGGCATCGAGCCGCCGCCCGAAATTCCGTTCGAGACCGCCCAACTTTCGCCCATGGCGCGATCTTTCTATGGCGAGAACAAACGTGTCACCAACGCAGCGATCAAGGCGGCCGGCTATGGCTTTCGCTTCCCCGACTACCGCTCGGCTCTCGACGCCATGTGGGCGAGCGGCGACTGGCGCGACGGCGAGGCGCGCAGTCCGATGAAACGGTCGTGATCGATACGTTGCGCGGGGCGTGGTATGATGCGGTTCAAATCGCGGAGGGGTCCAGCTTGGGGAAGACGTTAAAGCGAGCCTTGCCGGGAAAAACACTGCTGCTGACGGCAGCACTGGCCGTCGCCGGCCTAACGCTTGCCGCGCAAACGGCGAGCGCCGAGCAACGGGCAAAAGAGCTGTTCGGCGCCAAAAAGCTGCCGGCACTCGCAGCAGCGCAATCGATCGGCTTTTATTCCAAAGGCTGTTTTTCCGGCGGCGTCGCCCTGCCCATGGACGGCCGGCACTGGGAGGTGATGCGACCGTCGCGCAACCGCCGTTGGGGCCATCCGGCGATGATCGCGATGATCGAGAAACTATCGCGCGATGCCGCGGCCGACGGCTGGCCGGGCCTGTTGATCGGCGACATCTCGCAACCGCGCGGCGGACCGATGCTTACCGGCCATGCCTCGCACCAGATCGGCCTCGACGCCGACATCTGGCTGACGCCGATGCCCGACCGCAAGCTTTCGACCGAAGAGCGCGAAAACATTAGCGCTACCTTGATGGTCGATGAAAAGACCCATCTGGTGAAGGACGGGCTGTGGACGCCGATGCACACGCGGCTGTTGAGGCGCGCCGCGAGCTATCCCGAAGTCGAGCGCATCCTGGTCAATCCAGGGATCAAGAAGAAGCTCTGCGACACGGTCAAAGGCGACCGCAGCTGGTTGCGCAAGCTCAGGCCGTTCTGGGGCCACGATTACCACTTCCACATTCGTATCGGCTGCCAGCCTGGGTCACCCGACTGCAAGGCGCAGGAAGCGACGGCGCCAGGCGATGGCTGCGACCAGGCGCTGGCCTGGTGGTTCACCGAGGAGCCGTGGCGCCCCAACAAGAATCCGGACAAGCCGAAGGCACGCGACGTGATGACGATGGCGAACCTGCCCAGGCAATGCCAGTTCGTGCTCGACGCGCCGGCTCCGGCCTCGGCGGAAGCAGTCACCTATTATGGCGACGGCGTGCCGATCGCGGCCGTACCCGCTCCCGCGGCAGAGCCTTCGCCGCCGCCGACGGTCGCAGCCGGCGCGGCAGCGCTTCCGGCCTCGGCGAACGCCTTTGTGGCGACCCCCGAGATCCGCATTCCGCTGCCGCGGCCACGACCGGGGCACTGATGCGGGCAGCGTGTTCGCTGTCTGCATCCGTGCATCTCCACTTCGAAAACCGATTTCCCTTTTTGCGGTCATGCGCTAGTCAACGAGAGAACGGCGATACGCGTCGGGAACGGACGAGAAGCATGCCAGGCGTAAGCGACGACGACACTCTGTTACGGTTTCCGATTCTGATCGGCGACATAGGCGGCACCAATGCGCGCTTCTCGATCGTGCTCGACGCGAATTCCGAAGCCGGCGAGCCGACGATCGTCCAGACCGCCAACTTCAATACGATCGACGAGGCGATCCAGTCGGCCGTGCTCGACCGCTCGTCGGTCCGGCCGAATTCAGCTGTGCTGGCGGTAGCCGGTCCTGTCGAAAGCGACGAGATCCCGCTTACCAATTGCCCATGGATCGTCAAGCCGAGACAGATGTTCGCCAGTCTCGGTCTCAGCGACGTCGTGGTGCTCAACGACTTCGAGGCGCAGGCGCTGGCCGTCGTCGCGCTCGGCGAAGAGCATATGGAAAAGATCGGCGGTGACGCGCCGGAACCGAATTCCGGGCGGGTGGTGCTCGGCCCGGGAACCGGGCTCGGCGTCGCCGGGCTGGTCTATGCGCTGCATCACTGGATACCGGTGCCCGGCGAGGGCGGCCATATGGATATCGGCCCGCGCTCGCCGCGCGATTTCCAGGTGTTTCCGCATATCGAGAAGCTCGAGGGCCGCATCTCCGGCGAACAGATCCTGTCCGGGCGCGGCCTGGTCAATGCCTACCGGGCGGTGGCCAAGACGGACGGCAAGCCGTCGCCCTTTACCACGCCCGCCGAGATCACCGCCGCGGCGCTGGCAAAGAACGATCCGGTAGCCGAAGAGGCGCTGTCGATCTTCGTCACCTGCCTGGGGCGCACCGCCGGCGATCTCGCTCTGGTGTTCATGAGCCGCGGCGGCGTGTTTCTCACCGGCGGCATCGCGCAAAAAATCCTGCCGGCACTGCGCACCGGCAGTTTCCGCGCCGCCTTCGAGGACAAGGCGCCGCACAGCGCCCTGATGCGCAGCATGCCGGTCTATGTCATCACCCATCCGCTGGCGGCGCTTTTAGGGCTGGCCGCCTATGCCAGAAATCCGTCGCTGTTCGGCGTGCAGACGGCGGGGCGGCGCTGGCGGGTCTAGGATACACGCTGCGCCGCGACGAAGTTTCGCCATTCCCGGCCATAGGCAAGCCGTCATTGCGGCGTTAAGACGTTGCCGAATTGCAGCCCGGCCGAACCAAAACCACAAAGCGCTCCAACTTGACACTTCCAGCACCAACCAAAGGGAAAGTCCGTCCCAGCGAGATCGTGGCGGTGATCCGCCGCATCATCGCCGAGAACAGCCGCGATTACCGCTGGTACTATGCTCTTGCCGTGCTGTGCCTGGTGACGATCGCGGCGACGACCGCGTTCACAGCCTGGATCATGAAGGATGTCATCGATCAGATCTTCTACCAACAGCGCGGCGATCTTATCGCGCTGATCAGCGTGTCGATCCTGGCCGCCTTCATGCTGCGCGGGCTGGCCAGCTACGGCCAAGCAGTGACGCTGGCCAAAATCGGCAACAATCTGGTGGCGCGTTATCAGCGCCGCATCTTCGGCCATCTGATGAAGCTCGGCGTCAGCTTCTTCAACGACACCCGCTCGGGCCGGCTCGCCGCGCAGATCAACGAGAACGTCAACGGTATCCGCGATCTCCTGTCGATGACGCTGACATCGCTGGCACGCGATGCCGTATCGCTTGTCGCGCTGGTCGGCGTCATGATCTGGCAGGACCCGGTGCTCTCGGCGATGTCGCTGCTGATCGGGCCGCCTTTAATTTACAGTGTCACCTATCTGATGCGCCGGGTACGTCGCATCACTCGCGAATCGGTGCAGATCAACTCGCGGCTGATCGGCGCGATGCAGGAAGCGACGCAAGGCATCGCTATCGTCAAGGCCTTCACTCTGGAAGACGAGCTGTCGCGCCGCATCGGCGGCCTCGTCGCGGGCGCCGAGCAGCGGGCAAACAAGATCGCCCGCGTCTCGGAACGGCTGACGCCGATCTCCGAAATGCTGGCCGGCTTCGCCGTCGCCGGCGTCATCGCCTATTCCGGCTACCGGGCGACTGTCGGCGGCCAACCGCCGGGCGCCGTGTTTGCCTTCATCACCGCCCTGCTGCTTGCCTATGACCCCGCCAGGCGGCTGGCGCGTATGCAGGTCGGCATGGAAAAGTCGCTGGTCAATGCGCGCATGATCTACGAGCTTCTCGACCTCGAGCCGCAGCAGGGTGACGTGCCGGGAGCCGCCGAGGCGAAATTCACCTCTGGCGAAGTGCGCTTCAACAATGTGTCCTTCCGCTATGTCGAAGAGGCGCCGGTCCTGCAGGATCTGAGCTTTGTCGCCGCTGCCGGCAAGGTGACTGCCATCGTCGGAGCTTCGGGCGCCGGCAAGACGACGCTGGTTGCGCTGCTGCAGCGCTTCTACGACGTCGAGTCGGGCAGCATCGATATCGATGGCCAGGACATTTCAAAGGTCACCAAGCATTCGCTGCGCGGCTCGATCGCCTATGTTTCGCAGCAGCCTTATCTGTTCGAAGGCACCATCCGCGACAACATCCGCTACGGCAGGCTGAGCGCCACCGACGCCGAGATTGAACGCGCCGCCCAACAGGCCGCGGCCGACGATTTCATTCGCCAGCAGCCGCAAGGCTACGACACGCCCGTCGGCGAGAACGGCGTGACGCTGTCGGGCGGCCAGCGCCAGCGCGTATCGATTGCCCGCGCCATCGTTCGGCAGGCGCCGATCCTGCTGCTCGACGAAGCCACCTCGGCGCTCGACAACGAGGCCGAGGCCCGCGTCCAGGAAGCGCTGACCCATGTCATGGAAGGGCGCACCACCATTGTCATCGCGCACCGGCTGTCGACGGTGGTCAATGCCGACCATATCATCGTGCTGGAGCAGGGCCGGCTGGTCGAACAGGGCACGCACGCCTCGTTGATGGCCGACCCGCACAGCGTCTATGCGCGGTTCCACCGGGTGCAAGGCAGGAAAGGGCTGGGGCTTGTCGATGACCCCAAGCCAATCCAGACTGCGGCGCAACATGTCCGCGCGAAAAAGGCGGCCGGGAGACATTCATGAGTGACACGCCGACCGTTAGTGAAATGGGCCTGGTGGTGGTCGGCGCGGCCGGTCGCATGGGCCAGGCGCTGATCCGCGCCATCCACACCATACCGGGCGCGCGTGTCGCCGGCGCCATCGCGCCGGCCGGATCGCCCCATATCGGCAAGGATGCCGGCGAGCTGGCCGGCGTCGGCCGGCTCGGCGTGGCGATCGGGGACGATCCGCTGCCGGCCTTCGCCAAGGCCGACGGCGTACTCGATTTCACCACCCCGGCAGCGACCGTCGAATTGGCCGGCTACGCGGCGCAGGCGCGCATCGCCCACATCATCGGCACCACCGGCTGTTCGGCCGAAGACAACGCCAGGATCGCGGCCGCCGCGCGGCACGCGACGATCGTCAAGTCAGGCAATATGAGCCTCGGCGTCAATCTGCTGGCGGTGCTGGTGGAGCAGGCGGCGCGCGCGCTCGATGCCGACGATTTCGACATCGAGATCCTGGAAATGCACCACCGGCACAAGGTCGATGCGCCGTCGGGCACGGCGCTGCTGCTCGGCGAGGCCGCCGCTGCCGGGCGCGGCGTAGCACTTGCCGGCAACGATGTTCGCGTGCGCGACGGCCATACCGGCGTGCGCAAGGCAGGCTCGATCGGTTTCGCCAGCTTGCGTGGCGGCTCGGTGGTCGGCGACCACAGTGTGGTGCTGGCCGGTACCGGCGAGCGCATCACGCTTGCCCATCATGCCGAGGACCGGGCGATCTTTGCCCGCGGCGCGGTCAAGGCAGCCCTGTGGGCGCGCGGCCGCAAGCCGGGCCTCTATTCGATGCGGGACGTGCTCGGCCTGACAAGCTGATCCACAGATTTGGCTGATCCACAGATTTGGCTGATCCACAAGAGTTAGCTGATCCACAAGATTTGAAGGAGCAAATATGTCGAGAACTCTCGTGCTCGTGCGCCACGGCCAGAGCGAATGGAACCTGAAGAACCTATTTACCGGCTGGCGCGACGTCGACCTGACCGAACTGGGCCATGCCGAAGCCAAGGCGGCCGGCGCCAAGCTCAGGGCGCGCGGCATGAAGTTCGACATCGCCTTCACGTCGTCGCTGATCCGGGCGCAGAAGACCTGCCAGCATATTCTCGACGCCGTTGGCCAGAGCGATCTCGAGACCATTCGCGATCAGGCGCTGAACGAGCGCGACTATGGCGATCTCTCCGGCCTCAACAAGGATGATGCGCGCAAGAAATGGGGCGAGGAGCAGGTGCATGTCTGGCGCCGCTCCTATGACGTGCCGCCGCCCGGCGGTGAAAGCCTGAAGGACACCGGCGCGCGCGTCTGGCCCTATTACCTGCACGATCTGCAACCGCATGTGCTGCGCGGCGGCACCGTGCTGGTGGCGGCACACGGCAATTCGCTGCGCGCGCTGATCATGGCGCTGGACGGCAAATCGGGCGAGGAGATCGTCAAGCTCGAGCTCGGCACCGGCGTACCGATCATCTACACGCTCAACGCCGATTCGACGGTGGCATCGAAGGAAGTGCTGGAGGGCTGAGGCGGAGAAGCAACGCGGCTTTCAAAAAAGCGCGTTGACACTCATCCCTCGCCCGCTTAATGAGCGCGCACCAGCCCAGATGGCGGAATTGGTAGACGCGCACGGTTCAGGTCCGTGTTCCGCAAGGAGTGGAGGTTCGAGTCCTCTTCTGGGCACCAAATTCCCGTTTCGGACCGATTGATGCGGTTTCAGAGACCCAAGAAAAAGCCCGTTTTGCCGGGCTTTTTCTTGATCCAATGCTCTAGGCTGCCCTACCGTCAGCCATGGCATCCACAAGATATCCAACAATTATCCGTCCGGGGTAGGTAGCGATCCGTCGTTGCGACAGCGCGCTAGCGGAAGGATTTCGCCCGAGATCACTCTGGTGATCCTTTGCTGCTTGGCGTTGGTTACGACGGTCATGCACGCGCATCCGTAACCGTGGCCCGAACCAGGCACATTGGTCTCGACGAATTGCCGCTCGTCAAAGGCCGGCACATTGTCGATGCCACTGGGATCCGGTCGCCCCTGCATCTGGATCCACCAATCCCCGTCACTGTCGGTCAGGACGAGGTTGCCGGGTGTCGGGCTGGAGTACCAGCCACAACGGCGCTCGGCATAGGCGGCGGCGGGCAAGGACATGATGGCCAGGCAAAAACAGGTAGCGAATAGTGGGCGCATGAAATCTTCACCTCCCTGAAATAAAGCAGGTCATGCCCGTCGACGATCTGCGTTGACGCCGGTAACGAGGCGACATGACTTTGTAAGCCTTATGGCCTCAACTTCGTGTCCACATTTTCTTCGATCAATCCGCAATGAAGCGTCACAGGCTTCCCTTGGACATCGCCTAGTGGACCGTCGATGAAATCGCAGCTGAGCAGATTGTCCGGACTGCTCTTGCGCGCCGACGCAACGTTGACGTTGACCTTGGCCGGCCCGGCAAGCCAGGGGAGACGCTTCGCGTCGACCTTTGCGCCGCTGACGTGGGCGTGGCCCGCTGTACCCGGTATCTCCACCTCTTCGTCCTGCGGCGTGAGATCGATCTGGCCAATTTCGTTTACGCGCTTCTCGGCGCTCCTCTTCGGGTCGCCGTAATAGGAGGCGAAGACAACGATCCCCTCCTTTTCAGCCGCGAGCTTGGCAGCTGCCTTCTTGGACAGCGTGACGTTGACGTCGAAGCTCATGTCAGTCTGGGCTGTTGCCGGCACGACACATGCCAACAGTACAGATGCCGCAATCGTCATTGCGAGTGACGATTTATAGGGTTTCACGGTCCATCCACCTCCTTCAAGTCTCTCACGCAATGATGATGCCCCTCGCATCCTTTCATGTCTGGCTGCGACATCACGCTCGCCGCCGACATCATCGTGATCAGATCAGCTGTGGCACGTGTCAGTTCGCGGCCGGAACAGGGCAGCTCACGTCGCCTTCCTGGCATTTCAGATAGCCTTCGAAACCTTTGACACGGGATTGCGTCAGGCCGTCCATGCACTGCGCGATGAGCATTGGCATCATGCTTCCTCCGGCCGCGCCTGCGGTCTGGAAACTGCATTCCGCGTCGCGAAACTTGCCCCAATCCCGCTGTGCCTGAACAAGAAGCTTCTTGGTATCCGCATCGTCCTTCAGGCGGGCTTCGATCTGCTTGTAAAGCTCATTGAGCTTCTTGTCGGATTTCTGGAACTCGGCACCGAAGCACTGGTTCATGGTGGCCTGATCCTTGGCATCGGCGCACTTGTCCTTGGCAAGGGCGAATGTCGGCGCAGCCAGAACCACGGCAGCAGTCAATATCGCTATTTTCATCGATTTCCCTTTCCGGTTGCGATCAAGCTCTTAAGTTACTCAGCCCCGACCTATGTTCTCTTCAGCTATCCGTCATTGCCACGGTCGGCCGTGCCCATGGCCTGATTATCTGGTTTTCATTGGATCAGCTTTGCCACCTTCGGCGACCGTGACGCTGCCGACCTTTCCTGAGCCGGTCAGTCTGCCGCCCTCTTTGACCGTGACTTTGCCGGAGACCTCCCCATCAACGACAAGCAGTCCCGAGACGGAAACGTCACCGGTCAACAATCCGGTCACGCGCAACTCCGCCCCAGACGCCACTTCGGTCATGCCCGAATATTTGTTCTTTCCGCTCAGCGTCAGCTTGCCACCGGCGACGACGAGGCCGCCGCTGTCGCCGGCGTCATCATAGTTCGCGATCGTTCCATCAAATTGCCCGTCGGCTTCTGTCAAGATCAGTCTTCCCGCACCCAGATAGACCTCGCCTCTACCGCTAAGGTTGCGAATGGCCGTATCGTTCAGGGAGTGCGCCACTCCCCAGGGCTTCAGGTAGTTTCCTTTCTGATCAATGTTGAGCACACCGTCGACCATGACGCGCGAGGAATGCTCGATGCTGCCCGGCCCGGCCAGAGTAAGATACCCATCGTCTGCGATATAGGTTGTGCCGGTGTAGGTATTGGCCCCGGTCATGCGCACGTCCGCGTCCTTCTCGATCGTGAAGTCGCCGGCGCCGGAGATGATGCCGGCCAGTCCGAGCCATCCTTTGCTTCCAGCATCGCCGGTCGCGCGATTCAGCTGCACTTGATCCTCGGCAGCCGCGTCTGTTGTAAAGTTAACAGCGCTGACAAAATAGGGTGAATATGCGGTCGTCTTGTTCTCCAGATCGTACATTGCGGAATTTGACTGGAAGAAGGGTAGCCCGACAACAACTCCATTGCCTCCCTCCTCATCGCTTTGGCGATCCATAACGACATCGCTGTATTCCTTGTTGTTGAAACTATCTTCAAATCCCAAAATCTTAAAATCGACTGCCGTATAATCATATTCATCAAGCTTAAATCCTTTCGAGCGAAGCTTATTAAAAAAGCCTTCTGTGGTGATACCGAGAAAGGTCGACGATCCAGTATCCAATAAAACAGGTCCACTGAAATCAACCGATTGCTTCTTTCCCTTATGATCAAAAGAAATTGTATAATGGTAAGACCCTTCGTAGTGATTGGATGCGTTCGCGCCCGATCGCGGGAATCGTCTCTGGCGGAATTCATAATCCAGTTCGCCCCAGGGCATCAGGGCCGTAAACTGGGATCTCAGACTGGGGGACAAATTCAGCGTCAGGCAGGGAGCGCAGCCCGGTGTCGTCTTCTTTCCAAGATTTGCATTGGCCGAGACCACATAGCCGCTTTGTGTCTGACTGGCGGGAGCGGCGGCCTCGTCCCCCTCATCGAGAAAATCGCCGGCTCCAAAGACGCCGTAAAACGTCGTCGAACCACCGGGTTCGCCATTCTGCATGCTCTTGCGCGCATTAAGATCCGCATAGACCGGCGTATCGCCGCGGTGGCCAACGGGCTTTTGCGTCAATTTCATATCCTTGAGATAGCCGAAACCCTTGGTGAAGACGTAATCCACCACCCGACCGGCGCCATAGCCACCGTCGAAGGTTACGACAGGCTCCGAGGGATCATCCGGATCGTAATAGGACAGGCTGTCGAACCGGACCTGCTGTACCCAATCTCCATAGGTGCCGTCTCCATAGGCGTACATTTCGGGCTTGCTGCCGTGCACCGGCTCTACGCCAGGGACACTCGAATCGATCTCGGCGTTGAACTCATCCGACCCGGTGTCGAATTCGAACAAACGAGGCTTGGCACCATTGATGCCCAACGCAATCCCGAGCTTGTGATAAACGACGTCAGCGCTTCCGTGGCCCCTAACATGTTGCAATGGAATAGGTATCGGGTCGGCAGCCTGGGCAAGGCCGGTCTGGCCGTTCTCATCGGCCACGGCAGGTACGGCATGTGATGTGTTCGCTGCCGGAACGGGGCAGCTCGCATCGCCTTCCCTGCATTTCAGGTAACCCTCGAAATCTTTGACACGGGATTGCGTCAGGCTGTCCATGCACTCCGCGATGAGCGTTGGCATCACGCTTTCTCCGGCCGCTCCTGCGGTCTGGAAACTGCACTCGGCGTCGCGAAATTTGACCCAATCCCGCTGTGCTTGAACGAGAAGCGTCTTGGTATCCGCATCGTCGTTCAGGCGGGCTTCGATCTGCTTGTAAAGCTCGTTCAGCTTCTTGTCGGATTCCTTGAATGCAGCGTCGGCGCATTCGTTCGTGGTGGCCTGGTTCTTGGCGGCGTCATAGCACTTGTCTTGGGCAAATACGGACGCTGGCATGGCCAAGATCATGGCAGAGGTCAGGATCGAGGTTTTCATCGACTGTGCTCTGTTTAGAACCGCAGGCCCGGACGACCGCTAGTTAGAATCGTCATCGTCCGATCCATTACTGTCGTCGCTACTGTCATCCGACGCATCGCCATCCGTGCTGTCATCGTCGGTGTTAGTGCTGTTTTGGTCATCGTCACCGCCCGCTGAGTCTTCATCGTCGTTCTGATCGCCAGAATTGTCCTGGTCATCGGAACTATTGTTGTCGGTATTGTCATCCGAGCTATCGTCGTCGGTGTTGTCGTCATCACTATCGTCCGACTGCTGTTCATCGTCATTCTGATCGCTTGAATCGTCCTGATCATTGGAACTGTCATCGGTGCTCTCGTCCGAGGTATCGCCATCGGTGTCTGCGCTGCTATCGTTGGAATCGTCGTCAGCATCGGCAGAAGTCGCGTTGGCGTCTGGACTGGCGTCGCCGGGCAGCGAGTCGTCTTCGCGATAGCTTGTTTCTTCGAGGCTTGTCTCCATCTCGTCGTCGTATTGATCGACGATCTGCGTCCACTCCTCATGGTTATCGACGCTCGTCCATTGCGAGATATTGTTCACCGAGATGTTGGTATTGAAGTTGTTGACGGTGATGTTGGTAGTGACCTCGACGACATCTGCGACTTCTGTTCCGCGGTTCACGCCAAACAGAAAACTGGTAGCGCTCACGGCAAGAGCGGCCCATACGAGTCGGTCGACATCGGTCGGCGTCGAAATCGGTTGATGCCGCACTGTGGCAAGCACGTCACCCGGCCGGATGCCTTGCCGCGCGGCAACGCCATGGGGTGCAACGGCCAAGACATACACGCCGCGAAGCTTGGGCGGGATCTGGTAGCGGTGCCGAGAGGCGTGGTTGATGGGTATCAAGACCGCGTTAAGAGCCCGGGAAACATAGGGTTTCGGCAGATCATATTTGCTGGCATACGCAACATTGATCGTGTGCGGGACAGCTACACTCACAACAGCCGTCATTTTCACTGAAGTTGCCAATGCACGGGCGAACTGCATTATCAGTCTGGATTTTCGAACGGTTTGCATTTTGCACATCCTGCAGCTGATGATTGGAGTCGATCTCAGAGCCCCGGCGCCCGGAGCGCTCACCAATCATTCTCCCCCTGCACCAACGGTCAGCGGCAATTTCCAGCGATCATCACTGTCATTCCGTAACTTCCTCGGCAAAACACTTTGCCAGATCTTGCGGCGCTCCGAGCTTCTTCGCCCAGGATACCAGTTCAGGTTTTTCCGACGGGTCGGCATAGCCGCCCCACACGTCGCGAAATTGCTTTTTTCCGTCGACCGTCTGGAAGAACATCACGCCGTCGTCGCTCACCGGCGTGGAGACGTAGGCGGCGCTCCAGTTGCCGTTCTCCATGATCGTGATGAACTTCACCCGAGCAGGCTTGACCTTGTTGTCCAACGCCGAGGCAACGAGGGGGGCATATTCCTGCTTGCGCGCCTTCGTCACATCGACCTTTACGCCGTCGCAGGCACCATTCGCGGCGAAAGCGAAGGTCAGCGTCATTCCCAACCCCATGAGACCGATCATCACGATTTTGGCACATCGCGGGATAAGACCGTTGGATTCAAACATGAGGGCATCCTCTTCATTCGTATTGGAGGGTCCACTAATCGGAATCGTCGTCGTCCGATGAACTGTCATCGTCCGGTGTATCGACTTTGCAGCCGATGCCGCGGCAGCCTTGGTAGTTGCCTTGCGTATCGAAGTTCGGATTGCCTTCCTTGTCGTACTGCGGCCTGTCGTCGATGCTTTGATCCCCGTCATCAGGATCGTCGACTTTACATCCGAGCCCATGGCAGCCGATGTAGCGGCCCCTGGTATCGAAGTTGGGATTGCCGGTCCTGTCGAACTGCGGCCGGTCGTCTATCTTTCGACTTCCTTTATGGGACCGATCAACCAGGCAGCCCCTTCCGCGGCAACCATCGTAGTCGTCGGTGGTACAACCGGAGATCGCCATCAAAGCAGTGGCCAAGGCCGCATAGATTACGAATTTCATGATTCATTCCTCCGACTGGCTGGCGGCTCGGATCGTCCGCATCGGAAGGCTATCGCAGGCGGCGATCGCCGCTTTTGCCGCGAAGGCTGGCGCCAATCGGAGGAGGGCAAAGCTTCGCCGGCCATCGAACGAGAGCCCGGCTGTGGACGATGCATTCGACGAGTTAGCCGACGGTTGCGGTAATCTCTTACGTGGGAGGGAACGCTCCCGGCGGGGGCCGCCGCATTAGCGAATGTCAATATTCCTCTCCATGCTTAGTGCCCCGTCCGCCCAAGCATGTTTCAACGATCCGCTGACGCGGCTGTGCTTCTAAAAAGTTGCATCCGATTCGGCCTGCGGCAAGGAAAAACCACAATATTGCGGCGATGAATTTTGCAAATGCTTAATAATTCGGAACCAGCGCCGGCTATCTTAGTAGATGCTGAAATATGGTCGGAAGCAAGTTTGCGGAATACGCTCTTAGCTTCATTCTCTTTATCTCGCGTTATTGCAAGTAGTTTCTCATATGTTATTGTGACTTCTCGCCCAGCCTTGTAAAAAGGCGCGACGGCATCGCTTCTATATGATCGCTATAATCCAAATCTATTGTGGTATTTTTTTCGAATCCAGCCAAGCCGTTGCGCAGGCCGAAAGAAACGCCGCTCAATCATTCGACTTTTTCAACGCTGCGGCGTGCCGCATAGAGGCGCAGTGGGGGCGCCGCGGCCGCGTTGTGAGCATCTTCCCAGTCGGATTGTCATCGGGTAGCGTGCAGGGAAGGCACGTGAAGGCGCTCTCTTTGGCTAACGCACTGCCGCACCTTCAGCAGTTGCCCGTCGGAAGATGGGGCTGGTGTCACAACCCGGTGCTTGCCGCGACAGATTGTTCCCGTCCCGGTTCATTTCAGTACCGAAGCGAGGGGGAAGAGATGCACAACCGATTTCGGCAGTGCCTGCGGAAAGTATCGCTGGCGGCATTGACGATGCTGGCGCTAAACATCCCGGTCCACGCGGCTGATCTCGTCATTGCAATGCCGAACTGGCCGTCGGGCCAGGCGACGGCAAATATCCTCAAGGTCAGCCTGAAGGAAAATTTCGGGCTCGATGCCGATGTGCGCGAGATGGGGACGCTTATTGCCTTTGCCGGCCTCAATTCTGGTGAGGTGGATATTCATCCCGAAATCTGGCTGCCCAATCTGGATAATCTAGTGAAGAAGTATGTGGACGGGGCCGGCACGGTGGCCATCAGCCCCATTGGAGTGCCGGCCTGGCAAGGCATATGCGCGACGCGTGAAGCAGCCGACAAATTTGGAATTCACGACGTTTCGGATCTCAGCGACCCGAAGAAAACCGCCGCGCTGGATACCGACGGTGACGGGCGTGGCGAACTCGGGATAGGCGCTGAGGGTTGGTCCTCAACCGCTATCGAGCGCGTCCGCGCCAACAGCTATGGTTATGCCAAGACAATGACCTTGCTGGAGACGCCCGAGGATGCCGGAATGGCGGCTGTCGATGCCGCGGTCGCCACGGATCATCCAATGGTGTTTGCCTGCTACGCGCCGCACTACGTCTTTGAGCTGCACGACATTGTCCGGCTTACCGAGCCGCCCTTCGATCCGGCAAGGTGGAAGATCGTACTGCCGTCAGAGGACCCGCTCTGGGTCTCGAAGTCCAGCGCGCCGGTGTCATGGGATACCGCCCATTTCCATATCGCCTACGCCACCTCGCTGCGCAAAAAATATCCGAAGGTGGTGGCGTTCCTGGAACGGGTCGAGCTGAAGCCCGAGGAAATCACCAAGATGAGTTATGCGCTCCAGGTAGAGCGTCAGGATTCTTACGAATACGCCAAACAATGGGTTGCCGCACAAGGCGCCCGGGTGCAGGGGTGGGCAAATCCATGACCCGAAATCTGATGACCGTGGGGCGCGCCACTCTCCAGCGGAGCTCCCTTGCAACAATTGTCGCGGTAGCGTTCGGTCTTGTCGCCGTGGCGGCGGTGGCTGCGGGAACACAGGTTTTTGACCCGAAAACCCACAAATGGGTGGACTACGATCGCACCAAGGCGCGCAAATACTATGCCGCGCATAATGAAGTGCCCGAGGCATTTCGTCCGCAGATGGTCAAGTTCCGCACCGCGGAAGTGCCGGGCACGATCATCATCGATGGCAACCAGCACTTTCTCTACCTTGTGCAGCTGGGTCAGCAGGCCATGCGCTATGGTATCGGCGTGGGCCGGGAGGGGTTTGGCTGGGCCGGCATCGTGCGCGTCGGCCGCATGGCGGAGTGGCCGACCTGGACACCTCCGGCCGAAATGGTCGCTCGCGATCCAAAGGCGGTGAAATATGCCGGAGGCATGAAGGGGGGGCCGGACAACCCGCTCGGCGCAAGGGCGCTCTACCTCTATGAGCGCGACCAGGACACGATCTACCGGATACTCGGCACCCCGGAGAGCCCTGGACGATCGGGCTCGACGTGTCGTCGGGATGTATCCGGATGAGGAACGACGACATCGTCGATCTTGCATCGCGCGTCAAGGTTGGGGCCAAGGTCATCGTCCTCATGCAGGGGGCGGCACTTTACAAAGGTGTGTGAGCGGCATTCGGAGAGGGACAAGCAATATCGGCAAAAAATGCAGTGAGAACTTCGATCCGGGCGACAGCAATCGGATTCCTGGCTGGAGCCCTTGGCGCTTGCGTCAGCGCGCCACCGCCGCCGCCGCAGGACCAGATGTCCAGGACCAAGGTCGAGACGGCCCCGGCGGACCTTCAGCTGCTTTGCGCCAATGCGGTCGCCAAGGCCAGCGGCGTCGACAGCACGAAGATACTTCCGGTTTCATCGAGCAAGCTCGATTCCAAGACCTATCAGGTCGAACTCGATGCCGGCGGCAAGAAGACAAGCTGCCTCGTGGATACCGACGGCAATGTCAAATCCGTTGAGCCCGTCTGATCCGCTCCGGTCGATGAATTTTGCGACCGAATCTGACCATTGCCGCCTTGGCTGCGGACATGACGATATTTGGGGCGGCCAGCCGCGATGAGCGGTTTAGAGAACCCGGCTAACCGCGCCTGCTTCACCCCAGCCCGATCCGCTTGGCGCCTTGCCGGAACAGCGCCTCGGCGTCCGGCTCGAAGCGGAAGGTGCCGATGAAATCATCGGCGCAATAGTTCGGCAGCGTCTTGCGCAACGCGGCGGCGAAACCTTGAGCCTCGTCCAGCCGTCCCGCCAGCGCAAGGCAATGCGCGGCGATTGCCAGGATGATGGCATGGGCGTTGGGACGCGCGGCTGCTTTCAGCGCCCATTCGGCGGCTTCATCGAACTGGCCGAGCCGGACATGCGACATCGCCCTGGCGCCCAGCATGCCGAACAGCAGCGGATCGAAGGGGCTCAGATGCCTGGAATGGTCGGATGAGCCGATCGCGGCCTTCGGGTCGCCGGACTGCGAGTGGACGAAAGACAGGGCATAGTGGCCAAGCGCGAAATTAGGGCTGAGGTCGACGGCGCGTTCCAGCTCGATGAGGGAGCCGTCCTGCTCGCCGCGCAGCCACAGCGCCCGCCCCATGGCCCAATGCGCGGCCGGATTGTGATCGTCGACGAGAAGGCTCTGGCCGGCTGCCTCGAAGGCCATGGCGCTCTCCTGATCGCGGTCGCCCCAGCGCTGGAAGGCATTTTGCCAATGAGTGAAGGAGAGCCCGGCATAAGCGCGGGCGAAGGTAGGATCGAGCTTCAAGGCCAGGTCGAAGAAATGCCGGGCCTGCTCGTTTTCCGCGCGGGTGAAGCGGTACATGTGCCACAGGCCGCGGTGATAGGCCTCCCAGGCGTTCAGCGAATTGGGCGCCTTCAGCATGGCGCGGTTGCGCTCGACCGTCTCGATCTCGGCCGAGATCGACGAGACGATGCTGTTGCCGATATCATCGAGCACGGCAAAGATGTCGTCCGGCTTGCGCTCGAACGTCTCGGCCCAGACTATCCTGGCCGTGCGCACTTCGACCAGCTCGACAGCAACGGTGACGCGGCCCGCCTGGCAGCGCACCATGCCGGTGGCGACATAGTCGACGTTGAGCCGCCGCCCGGCATCTTCGGGCGCGATGTTTTTCTCCGCCAAGGCAAACACCGAGCCGCGCGCGATGACGAAGAAATCCCTGAGCTTGGCCAGGCGGGTGATGATGTCGTGGGTCAGGCCGTCGGCAATCCCTCCGCGAGGGCCACCAGGAACGCCGCCGATGCCGGCCTGTTCAATAAACGGCATCACCGCAAGCGAAGCCTTGCGCGACGTTGCGGCGTTGGGATCGGCAAGCATGATAGGAGGTACCGAGAGCGGAACGGCCGGCTGCACCCATGATGACGCGCCGTGCTGACAGCGGATTGCCCGCCATGCGTCGCGAACGGGTCCGAAATCCAGATCTTCGGACTGGAAGTGCCGTGCGGCGGCCGCAATATGCTCCTCGGCCGCGCCGAACTGGCCGCGCTGGGCGAGCCTCGTCAGCAAGGCCAGATGCACACGGCCGTCGAACGGAGCGAGCTCCAGCCATTTTTCGAGGTGCGCGGACACGTCATCGGAATCGCTGGGGAGACGCTCGACAAGCTGTTGCAGCACCGCCGCGTGGCATGAGCTGAAGCGGCGGCGCTGAGCGGTCAACCAGCTGTTGAAATGCGGGCTGCGGTCGATCTCCAGCCCGTCGAGGAAATCGCCGGGGAACAGCCGGGAAAGCGCCAGCAGGCGTTCGAGCTCGAGCGTCTCTATTCCCTTCGTCGCGGCGGAGGCAATCTCCACGGCATCCACGGATACACCGTTCAGGTCGAGCGCGACCGTGTCGCCCTGTGCCTCGATCCTGCTCCGATCGGATTCGTCGAGAACGCCTCGAAGCTTGCTGAGGCACCAGCGGAGTTCGCCGCGCGGGTCGTTCGGCACGTCCCACAAAAGCTCGCAGAGCCGGCTGCGGCCGACCGGATGCGGCGCCAGCGCCAGATAGGCGAGCAGCGCACGCAGCTTGCGCGATTTTGGGAGCTGGATGATGATGCCGTTGCGTGCGATCGTCAGCGGGCCGAGCAGGCGCACGGAAAGGCCGGTCACCTCGCCGTCGAGGCTCGATCGGGTGGATTCCACGTGCGTTTCCACGCCTGCTCCCACGCTGGCCAGTCGGCCTTTGTTTTATCACCAAACGCGACACGGTGCATCCGGCGGCGAATTTCCGCGCCGGATGCCGCCATGGCCACATTGCCGGGAGGCAAATGTAGTGCGGCAAGGTCTCGAAACCTCGCCGCCCAAGCCACCGGTCTGTAACCGGCCCGTGACGACAAGAGACAACGACGAAGCGAGGAGATCGACATGTTGCATCAACAGAAAATCAGAACCACCGCCGGGCGCGGCCGCCTGTTCGACAGCATTCTCGACACGGTCGGCGATACGCCGGTGATCCGCATCAACAATCTCGGACCGGATCATGCGACGATCTATGTGAAGGCCGAGTTCTTCAATCCCGCCGCCTCGGTGAAGGACCGGCTGGCGCTCAACATCATCGAGGAAGGCGAGCGCAGCGGCGCCTTGACGCCGGGCCAGACCGTGGTCGAGGCGACCAGCGGCAACACCGGAATCGGCCTTGCCATGGTCTGCGCCCAAAAGGGCTATCCGCTGGTGGTGACGATGGCCGACAGTTTTTCCATCGAACGCCGCAAGCTGATGCGCATGCTGGGCGCCAAGGTGGTGCTGACGCCACGCGCCCAGAAGGGTTTTGGCATGTACAAGAAGGCGGTGGAGCTGGCCGAAGCCAATGGCTGGTTTTTGGCCCGCCAGTTCGAAACCAAGGCCAACGCCGCCATTCACGAGGCGACGACGGCGCGCGAGATCATCAACGATTTCGCCGGCTCGCGGCTCGACTGCTTCGTCACCGGCTATGGCACGGGCGGCACCGTCGTCGGCGTCGGGCGCGTGCTGCGGCAGGAGCGTCCGGAGACCCGGATCGTGCTCGCCGAACCGGCCAACGCGCAGCTGATCGGCAGCGGCAAGCCGCAGCAGCGCGGCGCCGGTGGCGCGCCTGCCGCCAGCCATCCGGCCTTCGAGCCGCATCCGATCCAGGGCTGGACGCCCGACTTCATTCCGGACGTGCTGCAAGAGGCGATCGACGCCAGCCTCTATGACGAGGTGGTGCCGATTGCCGGGCCCGAGGGCATGAAATGGGCCAAGGCGCTGGCGCAGAAGGAAGGGATTTTCACCGGCATCTCCGGCGGAGCGACCTTCGCTGTGGCGCGGCAGATCGCGGAAAAGGCGGCGCCCGGCTCGGTGATCCTGTGCATGCTGCCCGATACTGGCGAACGCTACATGACGACACCGCTGTTCGACGGCATCGAAGCCGAGATGGACGCCGAGGAGACTGCGCTTTCGCAGTCGACGCCCGGCTGCCAGTTTCCGGCGTGACGGCGGCACATCGGGAGCGGCCTGTATGGACACGAGGCCTGGATTGGCCATCACGGCCACCGAGGAAACGCTTGACCCCTCGAACTGGGCCGACGTGCAGGTCCTGTCGCATCGGATCGTCGACGATGCCGTCGCTTACCTGCGCGATGTCAGAGAGCGTCCGGTGTGGCAGGAGATGCCGGTTGATGTGAGGACTTTCTTCACGGCGCCGCTGCCGCGTTCGCCGGCTCCGCTGGCCGAAATCTACGGCGACGTCACAGGGAAGCTGATGCCCTATCCGATGGGCAACATCCATCCGCGCTTCTGGTCCTGGTATATGGGCTCTAGCAATTTCACCGGCGCGCTCGGCGATTTCCTGGCGGCGATCCAGGGCTCCAATCTCGGCGGCGGGAACCATGCCGCTGCGTTGATGGACAACCAGGTCGTCGACTGGTGCAAGGAAATGATGGGCTTTCCGCAATCGGCCAGCGGCACGCTGGTCAGCGGCGGCTCGATGGCCAACATCATCGGGCTGACCGTGGCGCGCAACGCCAAGGCGGGCATCGACATACGCGAGCACGGGGTTGCCGGCATCGACAAGCCACTGCGTTTCTATGGCTCCGACCAGCTTCACTCCTGCCATCGCAAGGCGATGGAGGCGCTCGGCCTCGGCAACCGGGCACTGCGTCGCATCCCGAGCGATGCGGGGCTGCGCATCGACATCGCTGCGTTGCGGGCGGCGATTGTCGAGGACCGTAACGCGGGCTTCAAGCCGGCCTGCGTGATCGGCACGGCCGGCACGGTGAACACCGGCGCGATCGACGATCTGCAAGCGCTGGCAGACCTGGCGTCACAAGAGGATCTGTGGTTCCATGTCGACGGGTGCATCGGCGCCCTGCTTGCGATTGCGCCGGACAATTCGCATCGCGTTGCCGGCATTGAACGCGCCCACTCAATCGCGCTCGATCCGCACAAATGGCTGCACGCGCCATTCGAGGTCGGCTGCGCGCTGATCAGGGATGCCTCCGCGCATCGCGGCACGTTCGCGGTGACGCCGGAATATCTGGAATCGACCCCGCGCGGACTCGCCTCCGGCCACTGGCTGCACGATTTCGGCTTGCAGACGTCACGCGGTTTCCGCGCGCTGAAGGTGTGGATGGCGCTGAGAGAGCACGGCATCGAAAAGTTCGGCCGGCTGATCGATCAGAACATTGCGCAGGGACATCATCTCAGCGCGCTGATCGAGGCGGAACCGGCTCTCGAACTGGTGGCACCGGTGAACATTAACATCGTTTGTTTTCGCCACCGCGGCGACGGGCAGACGGGAGAGAGGCAGAAGGCGCTCAACACCGAGATCATGCTGAGGCTGCAGGAAGAAGGCATCGCCGCCATTTCCGACACGACAGTGCATGGCCAGCATTGCCTCAGGGTGGCGATCAACAACCACCGCACCCGTCGCGACGATCTTGACCTGCTGATCCGGGAAACGGTGCGGCTCGGGCAGGAGATTTCAGCGACGGGCGCGACGGGCTAACGCCGGCCTTTCTTTCGAGCGGCGAGACTAGGCATCGAGCCAGACCTTCTCGAAATGCTGCTCGAGCGACTGGTGCTGCTCGCAGCCATGGACGCCCTTGCGGTAGGTGCGGTAAACCGAGCGCCAGTAGGGCTGGATGATAACGCCGGAATCGCGCAGATTCTGTTCGATCTTGGCCATGAGCTCCTTGCGGGCGCCGGGATCAGGCATCGCCAGCGCCTTGTCGAGCAGAGTGTCGAACTCCGGATTGGCATAGGCGCTCTCGTTCCACGCGGCGCCAGACTTATAAGCGAGCGCCAGCACCTGGACGCCGAGCGGCCGGCCGAGCCATTCCGTGCAGGAGAAGGGATATTTGCTCCAATCGTTCCAGAACGTCGCGGCCGGCAGCACAGTGCGCTTGATCTTCAGCCCGGCCTCGCGCATCTGCGCGGCGATGGCGTCGCCGGTGCTCTTCTGCCAGTCGACGTCGACTGAGATGAGTTCATATTCGTGGTCGGCCTTGCCGGCCTCGGCGAGCAGGGCCTTGGCTTGATCGGTGTTGCGGACGGCCGGGCCGATATCGGCATATTCGGGATGCATCGGCCCGACGTGATGGTTCTCGGCAGGCTTGCCGCGATTGTCCATGCCGATCTTCAGCACGGCGGCGTTGTCGACCGCGAGCTGGGCGGCGCGGCGCACCTTGATGTCGTCATAGGGCGGATTGCCGATGTTGAAACGCGCGACGATGGTCGAACCGGTGGCGATTTCCGAATTGCTCAGGCCCATGGAGTCGGTCTGCGAAACCGTGTCGGAGGCGGTTTCGTGGTCGGTATCTACTTCGCCCGATTCGAAGGCCGACAGCATGGCGTTGGGATCGGAGCCGTAGTCGACCCATTTGATGCCGTCGAGGTAGAAGTCG
Source organism: Mesorhizobium sp. M1163 (assembly GCF_040318415.1). Lineage (NCBI taxonomy): Bacteria > Pseudomonadati > Pseudomonadota > Alphaproteobacteria > Hyphomicrobiales > Phyllobacteriaceae > Mesorhizobium > Mesorhizobium sp. M1163. Next base: position 145,217 of record NZ_JAMYMF010000013.1, read on the forward strand.
CCCTTCCACCATGGCTTGTCCTTACGGCGGACTTCGGCGCCGACCTCGGCGTCCCATGCGACGAGTTCGCAAGGCCCGGTAGTGATCGCCAATGCCTTCAGCGGATCGCCGTCGCCTTCATAGCTGCGGTGCATGATCAGCGCCGGATAGTCGGCCATGCCGGCGATCAGCGAAATGTCGGGCTTGGGCAGATTGAGCCGGACGATGAAATCGTCGACGCGCTCGATGCCGCCGTCGACGGCCTTCTTGGTATCGGCGTTGACCAGTGCGCCCATGCGCGCGGCGACCGAATTGCCGGCGACGGACGCATCGCACCAGCGCGTCAGATTGTGAATGACATCGTCGGCGTTGAAGGTGTCGCCGTTCGACCAGGTGATGCCCTTGCGGACATGCAGCGTCAGCACGCGGGCGTCGTCGCTGGTTTCCCAGCTCTCGAGCAGCCATGGCTCGAAGGTGAAGTCGCGCTTCCAGCGCACCAGATATTCGTTGCACTGGCGGGCGACGTTGGACATCTCGACGCCGTCGAAAGTGCGCGGATCCTTCCAGCCCTTGACGTTCATGGCGACACGCAAGATGCCGCCGCGCTTCGGTTCCTCGGCCCTGGCCGGTGACGGCGCAAGCCCGCCCAGCGCCAGCGCGCCGGCAGCGCTGACGCCGAGCGCAGCCATGGTGGCGAGATATTCGCGCCGGTTCATCTGGCCTTTCTTGAAGCCATCGGCGACGGGCTCCGCCTGCGGATGCAATTTCCGGTCGGTCAGCATGAACTTCATCGTAAATCCTCCCTGTCGGGCCGGCGCATCGCGGATGCGGGCTCCTTACGTGGCGTGATGATAGGGCTGGCCTGACCGAAGCAGTGTTCGGGTTTCCGCAGTTGTTGTGCGCTGTTCCGCGACAGTGGAGATTGGAGGACGGTCCGCGTCACTCAGGCCAATCACCTCCGCCCAGCGCGGCTATTGCCGCGATTATGCGCTCAAACGCCTGGCCGGCGCGCGGTGCGGTTTTGCGGGCGCGCAGGAAGCTGTGCACCAGCCGCGGCTCTTCGCGCCACCATGCCTGGCCGCCGGCGGCAAGGATGCGATCGCGATAGGCCTTGCCGTCAGCCGACAGCGGGTCGCATTCGGCAGTGATGACGACGGTCGGCGGCAGGCCAGAGAAGTCCGTATCGCCGAGCGGCGAAAATGTCGGGTCGTCCGGCGACTGCCCCTTCCCTGCCCGGATATGCCGATAGAATTCGACGTCGCGCAATGTCAGCAGTGGCGCCTCTGCGTGCTCGACATAGGAGCCGGCGCGCGCTTTGCCGTCCAGCTCGGGGCCGTCTAGCTCGTCACCGCCGAGCTCGGGATAAATCAGCACCTGGCCGATCGCATGGCGAGGATGGCGGCGCGTCGCATGCGCGACGGCGGCGGCAAGATTGCCGCCGGCACTCTCACCGCAGAGTACGAGCGGCATGCCGGTCGTCGCCGCAGCCCATTCGAATACGGCCAGCGCATCCTCGAAGGCCGCCGGATGCAGATGCTCGGGCGCCAGCCGGTAGTCTGCGGACAGAACGGGAAAGCCAGTGCCGGCGCAAATCTCGGCGCAGATGTCGTCATGGCTGTCGAGCCCGCCAAGGACGAAGCCGCCGCCGTGATAATAGACGACCATCGCTTGTGGCGCCGTGCCCGCCATCTGGTAACGCCGGACCGGGATCGCATGGTCAATGGCAGGAACCGCGCTGTCGCTGGCCTTGACACCGGACGGATAGGGCTCGCGGAACGCCCGGCACATGGCGTCATAGACCGCCCGCTGCCTGTCGATCGGCATGTAGACGATCTCGGGCGGATACGACTCATTGACCCGGTCGATATAAGCCCACAGCTCCGGATCGAGCAGCGTTTGGTATTTTCCGCGCTCTGTCGTTTCTGGTCGATCGGCCTCGGTGATCATCGCGGCGCGGTCCCGCTCAGAGCTTGGCGTAGAGGCGGGCGGCGTTTTCGTAGCTGAAGCGCAATGGCACCGAGCCCTCGACCTGCCAGGCTTCGACCGTCTCGCCGGCCAGCAGCCGACAGGCGCCGTCGGTGGTGGTGACGGCGCCGCCATAGAGCCGGTTGGCGAGATTGAGAATGGCCGTCTGATGCATCGCCGTGCTGCCGCTGCCGCAGGCATCCTTGACCAGCAGCACGCGAAACCCGAGCGCCACCGCGTCCTTTACGGTGGCATCGATGCAGGCCTCGGTCCAGACGCCGGCAACGACCAGCCACTCGACGCCATCGGCCTTCAGCCGCTCGGCGGCAGGCCCCGCGCGGAAGGCGCTGGCATCGGTCTTGACCAGCATCGTCTCGCCTGTCGCCGGGCCCACTTCCGGACAGATCGCCGTCAGTGGATCGTCCTTGTCGGAAAACGCCGACTTGCCGTTGGCCTCGACCGGGTGGAACGGCCGTGCCGTGGCGAGATCGACGATATAGGCCCAGTGGTACAGGGGCACATTGTTGGCCCGAGCCGCCTGCTGCAGCCGCTGGACGTTGGCGAGAATGTCGCCATAGCCTTCGACCAGATAGCGCTTGTCCCGCCGATGCTCCTCCTGGAGATCGATGAACACCGCCGCCGCCTTGCCGCGCTTGATCGAGATCGGGCTTTTCATGCAAAACTGCCTGTCAGCACTCAAACGTGCCTGTCAAGGAAATCGTCCTCATAGGGAAAGCGCGACAGGAGTTCGGTGCCGGTCTCGGTGATCAGGATCTCGTCCTCCAGCTTGACGCCCTCGCGGCCACCCTTTTCGCCGATATAGCTTTCGACGCTGACCACCATGCCGGGCACGATGACACCGTCGCGGCCATAGGTCTCGTAATCCATGGCATGCGCGATGAACGGCGTCTCGCCATGCATGCCGACGCCGTGCATGACCGAGGTGTAGCGCTGGTCGACGAAGCGGTCCGGGATCTTCCAGGCCTTTTCGGCAATCTCGCGAAACGCCATGCCCGGCTTGACGACCCCGATGTTGTGCTGAACCTGATCGTGCGCCATGCGGTAGAGCGATCTCTGATAATCGGTCGGCTTGCCCGGGCCGCAGCGGAAGGTGCGCGAAAAGTCCGAATAATAGCCGTAGCAGCCGATCGTGTCGGTATCGAGCGCCAGAAGTTCGCCCGGCCTGATCTTGCGGCCGCTCGCCTCATTGAACCATGGGTTGGTGCGCTGGCCCGAGGTCAGCAAACGGGTTTCGATGAATTCGCCGCCCTGGCGGATCACCTCGCCATACATGATGGCGAACAACTCGTTTTCGGATACGCCGGGCTTGATCGCCTCGCGCACCGCATAGACCGCAGCCTCGGCGCCAGCCATCGACACCTGCAGGCATTTTACTTCCTCTGGCGTCTTGACCGCGCGCACCGCCAAAATCTCGCCCTGGCAATCCCGGACGTCGCAGCCGCGCTTTTCCAACGCCAGTGCCTGCAGATGGCTGCAGCGGTCGAGCCCGAGCTTCATCGAGCCGCCGCCATGCGCCTTGAGCAATTCGGCGATCTCATCGGCGAACGGGCCGGCTGTTTCGTCGTCACGGCCCGACACCGAAGACCAGACCAGCTTCGACGGCCGCGCCTCGTCGATCGTGTCGAGCACCATCGAGACATGGTAGCTCTGCGGATATTCGAACAACACGATCGGCCCTTCGGTCGGGATGAAGAAGTAGCGCGTCGAGTTGCGCAGGAAATAGCCGAACATGTTGCGCGAGCCGGTGGCGTAGCGCTGGTTGTAGGGGTCGAACAGCACGACGCCGCCATAGCCGGCCTCGCGCATCCACGCGCGCAGCTTGGCCAGTCGCCCCTTGCGCAGCGCGTCGGCATTGATGAAGGACGGCTCGGTATCCGACAACCACATGCCGCCGGCCGGATCGGCCGCAGCCGGATGCCGCATGCGGTCCTTGAAGTCAACGTCCTCGGTGCTGTCGGGGTCGAAAACGACGATGCTCATGGGTGCCTCCTGGAAGCGAGACCATGGAGCAAAGGACGTGCGGGCGTTGTGCGGAAAACCGCAAATGTTGTGCTGGATGCCGTAGACAGGCTGGCGGGACAGCACCCCCCTCTGGCCTGCCGGCCATCTCCCCCGCAAGGGCAGGGCTATCGCATATGAGTGATGGCATTGATGAGATAGTCGTCGTTCCAGGCGCATTTCTTGATGCGATGGCTGATGGGA
>NZ_JAMYMF010000014.1:0-144786 GCF_040318415.1 Mesorhizobium sp. M1163
ACCACCGTGCCATGGCCGCTCGCCCTTCAGAGCAAGCGCCGTTCTCTCTCCAAAACTTTTTGCAGAACCTTCAGGACACTATCCCGCCATTTGCCGCCGCATACGGCGCACGCGCCGGCCAGAGCACGCCAGCCCCTTTTGAGGCGATGACGGCTCGGCCCTCATTTTGCGACATTGTGGGGTCTGGTCGCACGTAAGCGGACATCACACTTCGGCGCCCACGACACCCCAGCGATCGGCCTAGGATTCCAACGTGCCCGCCCAACGACTATCAGTCTGCATTGATTGGGTCTGCACCTTGTGGCCGTTGCGAGAGTTCAGCGATCAGATGGTCGGCAACGACCCTAACGGAGGGGAGCTGCCCGCGACGATGCGGCATCAGCAGAGTCGTCGCCACGCCACGCGCTGTCCAGTCCGGTAAGATGCGGACAAGCGCGCCGGACTCGATCAGCGGCGCACAGAAGCTGCCCGCCAGGCAAGCCACGCCGAGCCCGGCCCTCGCGGCTTCCCGCAAGGAGACGGTTTCGTTGGCGATATAGCGCGGAGATGGCGTGACCTCCGCAACGACGCCTTGCCCATCGTGAAGCGTCCAGACCCTCTCCGACGACGATGCCATAATCCCATCGAGCCCGTTCGCTTCCTCGGGTCGAGAAGGCATGCCGTTCTTCCGAATATAGTCGAGCGAGGCGACGAGCCAGGCGGGGTCGTAATCGATGCGACGTTGCACGAGTTCGGTATCCGGCAACGGGGCGAAGTGGTTGCGGATGGCGATGTCGAAACCTTCCTGCACGATGTCCACGAACCTGTCGGAGACGTCGAGCATGATGCGGACCTTCGGATAGCTCGCTGCGAGACGCGGGAGGATCGGCGCTAGACGGAACTGGGCGATCGGCAGCGATGCCGTGATCCGCACCGTTCCGCTCGGTTCCGCAAGGCGACCCTTGATCACATGCTCGGCCGCCTCCGCTTCGATCAGCATGGCGGCGGCATGACGATGAAAATCTCGGCCGATCTCGGTCACGGTGAAGCTGCGCGAGGTCCGCTGGACCAGACGCACGCCAATCGCCTTTTCCAGCTCGGAGAGCCGCTTGCTGAGAGTGGACTTGGGGATGCCCAGGGCACGCCCCGCCGCAGCGAAGCCGCCATGATCAACTACTTGAACGAAAACGAGGAGGTCGTTGAGATTCAGCATCCGGAGCTCTCATCGTTCCTAAATGTGGACGATAGGTCTATAGATAACCCACTACTGCTTCTGCGTCCAATATTGCATCTCTTTGTAGCCGCCGCCGTGGGGCGGGGCTGCAATTCGGAACGTAGAAGGACGCACGTACATGGCCAATATCTCGATCCTCGGCCTCGGGGCCATGGGGCAGGCGCTGACCGCCCGATTTCTTTCGCAGGGCCACACGGTCACGGTCTGGAACCGCACGCCGGGCAAGGCCGCATCACTGGTTGCCAAAGGCGCGCGCGAGGTGAAGTCCGCCGCCGACGCGACCGCCGCAAGTGACGTCACCGTGATGTGCGTGCTGGACTATGCCGCGTCGGATTCGGTGATCGATGATGCGGCATCGGCGCTCTCCGGGCGTTCGCTGGTCAATCTCACCAACGGCACGCCGGCACAGGCGCGCGCCACGGCCGAGCGGATTGCCAAGTTGGGCGCCGTCTATCTCGACGGCGGCATCATGGCGACGCCTCGGATGATCGGCGGCGAACATGCGCTTATCCTCTACAGCGGCTCCAAAGCTGCCTTCGATGCGCACGCCCGGACGCTTGAGGCGCTTGGCGCCGCGAACTATCTCGGCGGGGATGCCGGGCTGGCATCGCTGCACGACCTGGCCCTTCTTAGCGGCATGTATGGCCTTTTCGCCGGCTTCTTCCACGCTACCGCGCTCGTAGATTCCGAAGGCATCGGCGCGGGCGCTTTCCTCAAGCTCCTTGGCCCATGGATGACCGCGATGATGGGCGAGCTGCCGGGATATGCGGAGAAGATCGACAGCGGCAGGCATGGCGTGAATGTGGTGTCGAACCTCGGGATGCAGGCCGCCTCACTGGACAACATCCTCACAGCTACCCGGGAGCAGGGGGTCGCCACCGATCTGCTCAACCCCATGCTGGACCTGTTCCGCAAACGGGTGGGAAGCGGATTCGGAGATGAAGATATTTCAGGTGTTTTCGAGCTGATCCGGCGAAAGAGCGGGAAAGGCGGGTGAAGCCGTCGTGGATGGCGCCATATCCCTCGCCGCTGCCGACATTCTCGGCCTCCGGGGGAGGCGGTGCACCAGCGTCCAAAATGAATCCAGCTTCGGAGTTCGCTGCCCGCCGGCAAGCGGCTCGTCATCCTCTCCTCGCGCGGCGATGCAGGATACACTCCCGGCGTCGGCTGGAATCCGAGTTTTGCACGGAATGATGGCTGGAACACTCGGTCAGGTTCCGCTTGACCCGGACGACTTCCCTGCGTCCTCAATGACGTCGTAGTGGCATACACGCGGATCGAAGGAGAGCAGCTCGGCGACAGCGCCCGGCTCGACGACCGCCTTTTCGACATCTGACCCGGCAAATCTGCCGATGGCCTCCATCGATTGCCACCGGGTCTGCACCTGAAATTCGATTTCGGCATCAACTTTGCGCACGCTCAACTGCGCTCCGAGAAATCCGGCCGTCTGGAGCAGTGCCGGAAGGACACTGGTTCTGAAGTGCTTGGGATAACCGTGCGGATTGGACGCCGCGGCGCGAGCGCGCCATTGACGAATAACCATCTTGCTCTCCTCGATGCGTTGCCGCCAAGCAGCGGCATGTGGACCTCAAATATCTATGCACAACTCTGGCCGCGCTGAGCCAGGCTGGGCAACCACGTCGGCGACGTCAGCCAGCGTATCGTCGTCGACGCGGCGCATAGGCGTCGCGGAACTCGATCGGGCCGGGGGGCGCGCTGCTGAGCAGTTCTGGTTTCGTAGACGCGTCTAAGCATCGGCACAGCCTACATATTGACTTGTATGATGCAACCCATATGGCCCGTCGCAGGCTGTGCCGCCTCGCTTTTGCGCACCTGGTTGGGGAGCCGCGACGGCGGCTCCCCAATTCCTCATACCCCGACGTGCACCGGCGCAGGGGCCGGCGTTCTGTCCCGCGAAAGAAGGAGCAGCGCAAGCGTTGCACCGGTGGCGGCGATGATCACGCAGGCCCAAAAGCCCGCCGCATACCCTGCGGTCAGTGCTGCGGGGTATCCGACGTCCCCGTCATCGAGACGGCGACGGTGGCGGTGATGGCTACCCCCAGAGCAGCGCCAATCTGGAACATCGCGCTGTTTATCCCGGACGCGAGGCCTGCGTCGGCTTCCTTGACCTTCGAGAGAGCTGCAACGGAACCGGCAACGGCAGCCATTCCGATACCAGGCCCGAAGGCAATCAAGCCCGGAAGCAGATGCGCGAGGTAGGTGCCTTCGGGAACGATGAAGGTGAAGAGTGCGCACCCAGCGCCCATCAAGAGCATGGCGATCACGGCAATCGCACGCGCCCCGGCCCGACCGATCCATTTACCCGTCAGTGTTGAGGAGACGATCGACAGGATTGCATAGATCATCGTGCCAAGGCCAACGACAAGCGGCGAGTAGCCCAGGACCTTCTGGGCATAAAGCGACACCAAAAGTGCCATGCCGAATACGAGCGCCCCGGCCAAGAGCATGGTCAGGTTCCCGCCGACAAATGAGCGAGACCGAAAGATGGCAAGGGGAACAAGCGGGTTATTCACCCGCCTTTCGATCAGCACGAATGCGCCGAGCAGTCCCAGCGTTGCACCCAACAGGCCCAGGGTTTGCGGATGGGCCCAGCCAACGCTGGGAACCTCGGTGATCGCCAGTACGAATGCCACGAGCGCCGCGGTAATCGTCACGGCGCCGCCGAGGTCGAAGCCACCGCGGGTGCCGCTAGCACGGCTCTCGCGCAGCGTGAACGGGCTGAGCCCCAGGATCACGGCGCAGATGGGGACATTAATGAAGAACACCCAGCGCCAACCGAGCCAATCGGCAAGCGGTCCACCCACCAGCAGCGCGGCGGTAGCCCCGCCGGCTCCCATCGCGGACCATAGCCCCAGGGCCCGATTCCGTTCATTTCCCTCGAAGGTTGTCATGAGGATCGATAGGGCGCTGGGGGTCAATACGGCAGCGGCAATTCCTTGAACAACCCGGGCACCGATGAGAAATCCTGGATTGCCGGAAAGCCCGCACGCCAGCGAGGCGACAAGGAAAGCAGCTGTGCTCGCCATGAACAGGCGCCGTCGACCCAACAGATCCGATACTCGACCCCCGAGAAGAAGAAGCCCGCCCAGAGCCAGCATGTAGGCGCTCATCACCCACTGCACCGCGGATGGGGTGAAACCGAGTTGTGCCTCGATCGAGGGTAAGGCGAGGAGGACGATCTGTCCGTCAAGGCAAACCATAAAGAAGGCTACGCAAAGTACCGCCAATGCAATCCAGCGTCGTGGATCGGGTGCGGCGGAAAAATTCTTGGATGGGATATCCATGGGAAAGTCCTTTTGCTTGCCTGCGGCGCGATAACGCCACGAGGGAGGCGCAAGGTGATTGACTTACCGCCGTTTTGGCAAGTACCTACTATTTTGTAGGTACCTTATCGGAGCGATGTGATGGCAACGAACTTACCTGAAGCCTGCGGCCTGGGGCCGGCATTCCTTGTGATCAGCGGCAAGTGGAAAGGCACGATCCTCTGGCTTTGCCGGAAGCAGCCGCGGCGGTTTGGCGAGTTGCGTCGCCTCATTCCCGACATGAGCGAGAAGATGCTCATCCAGCATTTGCGAGAGATGGTGGCGGACGGACTCCTTGACCGACACGATTTTGGGGAGGTTCCGCCTCGCGTCGCATACTCGTTGACTGACCTGGGTCTGGAGCTGGACGACGCTCTTGCTCCGCTTGCGCACTGGGGTCTCAAGCATTCGGATCGACTGACACGGGATCGACCAATGTCGCTGGTCAAGGCGTAGCGCCTTAGGTGCGGCGGTGTGCTGTGCGCGAGTATCGTTCCGACCTTGTTTGGGCCGACCCTCGAACAGCCGATCTTCGCCGAAAATGAGAGCAACTGCTCGGCCATTGCGGAGTTGATGTGGGGTGCGGCCGTCGGCCAAGACGACTTCGTGCTCCTCAAGGTCGATCTGGGCGTCGGCGGGCCATTGTCCAGCACGGCCGGCTGGTGAGCGGCATCGCCGGCGGCGCCGGCGAATTCGGGCACATCAGCATCGATCCCGGCGGTGACCTTTGCCGGTGCGGCAATCGCGGATGCCTGGAGCTCTATGCCAGCTTTGCCCGGCCGCTCGAGCAGATTTCGCGCATCGTGCGGCGGCCGGTCACGATGGACGACGTGATCATGATGGCCGAGCAGGGCGACGTAAGGGCGCTGCGGATGATCGAGGGACACCGCCGAGTTCGCCGTGGGCTCGGCTTGATCGGTTCGGTGCTCAATCCGCCGCTCACTATCATCGGCGGCCGCATGGCCTTGGCGGGCGACATTCTCCTGGCGCCACTGATCGCGTCATATGAGCGCCACACGCTCATCAAGTCCCGCGATGTGGCGCCCGCGCTGCGCACGCGGATAATCGTTGGCAAGCACACGGAGAACGATGCATTGCTCGGCGCGGTCGGCCTCGTGCTGCGCCACAACAGCCGACTGCGATGATCCGGCTTCGCATCGATCGGTGCTTTGAGACTCGTTGTTTCACATCGGTGCGCACCCGCAACACGGCCAAGTCCCTCCGGCCGTTGGACTGGTTCACTCTGGCGCGTTAGAGCGTGGCTGATGATGAGCGTGCCGAGAGGTGTTATAAGGGTCGCGTGCGTTTATGGTGTTAACGGGCAAGCTTGGGAGCGGTTGTCAATGCCATATTGCTGCAGCAGGCCAAGCCCCACCCCTCGCCCGGCCGAGAAAACTGCAAGATGAAGCAGAGCGGAGTTGTCTTGCCGCACGGTGGTGGGCGGGTGGTGCCGGCTCTCGGGATCGACGTCCATGTGTGGCGGGTCGCCCTCGATGCTCCCCTTTCGCAGTCGGACCTGGCCGTGCTCAATCCAGCTGAATTGACCAGGGGCGGCCGGTTTGTTTTCGAGCAGGATCAGCGGCGCCATCTGGCAGCTCATGCCGGCTTACGCGGGGTGCTGTCCATTTACACCGGTCGGGCGCCGGGAGAGCTCGATCTGCGGCAGACCCCGCAGGGAAAGCCGTTCCTTGCTGACGGGCGCCTCTCCTTCAATCTTTCGCATTCGGGGGAGCTTGCCCTTGTGGCCGTGGCTGCCGCCGGGCAAGTCGGCGTGGATGTCGAACGCGTCGCCTCGAGGAGCGGGGAGATGTCCATTGCCCGTTCTCTGTTCGCGCCTGGCGAGATCGCACAACTTGAGTCGCTGGCGCCAGAGGCCCGCCGCCTCATGTTCTGCCGGCTTTGGACTTGTCGCGAAGCCGCGCTCAAGGCTGTCGGCGTCGGCCTCTCCGGAGAGGGACTCGAGATAGGGATGGACGGGAGCGGCGAAGCCTATATCCTCTCGCCGCCGCTGGAATTGGTTGAACCCCTCAGGCTCATTGAGTTCCGCCCAAGCGGGCACCACGTGGCCGCTGTCGCCTGGAGTGCACGCGGTCCTCAGGCCGTCGCACGCCGCTTCGATTTCGACTTGGGATTGCCTTGACGCTCCGGAACCGGATCTCGGTGACCCCTGTTATTGGCGACGAGGATCGAGCGGACGGGTCCTCTTCAAAAGCAATCAGATCGGCTTAATAACTAGTCAAATTAGCCTAAAAAGTAGTCAGATCGGCTTAAATGACACATTTTGCGACAAAAATGCTAGGCTGGTGAATTTTGCTCTTGGACCTTCCGTTGGGACATGCACTTAAATACGCCGTGACTTAAATGCGCCGGGGGTTGGGCAATCCACGGTGTATACTAGGCGGGGGTCTGGGCATGAACATTCATCGTGGGGGCGATGCCCCTCAGCAGGTCATTGAGTCAACACAGCCAATCGCAGTTATCGGGATTGGCTGTCGGTTCCCCGGAGGGATCCAGGACGCGGACTCGTATTGGAACTTTCTCCTGGAGAAGAACTGCGGCATCGTCGATATCCCGGCAGATCGCTGGAATGTCGATGCTTTCTATGATCCGGAGCCCGATGCCCGGGGAAAGATGCGGACGCGCTGGGGTGGTTTTCTTGCCAGCGACGTTTTCGGCTTCGACCCGAGTTTCTTCGACATGTCGCCCCGCGAGGTGACAACGATGGACCCGCAGCAGCGCCTGGCGTTGCAAGTGGCCTTCGAGGCCGTGCAGGATTCCGATCTCACATTGGCCGATCTGCGCCGTGGACGCACCGGCGTGTTCATCGGCATCTCGACCAACGATTTCGCGCAGAACCTGCGCCGCGGACGTGTTGGCGGCGGCGACATCTTTGCCGGCACCGGTTCGGCGTTCTCGATCGCGGCCAACCGAATATCCCACCGTTTCGATCTGAAGGGGCCGAGTATCGCCGTCGACACGGCGTGCTCGTCGGCGCTCGTTGCCATCGACCAGGCAGTGCGCCACCTGAGCACCGGCACCTGTGAAACGGCGCTCGCCGGCGGCGTCAACTGCATGCTCGATCCAGGGCCGTTCATCGCATTCTCCAGCGCCAACATGCTCTCGCCGACCGGCGGTATCTACACCTTCGACGAAAGGGCGGACGGGTTCGTGCGCGGCGAAGGCTGCGGGTTCGTGTTGCTGAAGCTTCTCGACCGGGCAATTGCCGACGGCGACCGGATCTATGGCGTGATCCGTCATTCGATGGTCAATCAGGACGGGTATACGCCGACCCTGACGTCTCCGAGCGGGGAAGCACAGCAAGCGATGCTGGAGGCGCTGGTGGAAGGCGCCTCCATCGATCCGGCCGATGTCGACTATGTCGAGGCCCATGGAACCGGCACGCCGGTCGGCGATCCAATCGAGGCGGCTGCTATCGGCCGCGTATTCGGTGTGAATTCACGCCCAAAACCGGCCTATGTCGGATCGTTCAAGCCCAATCTCGGCCACCTCGAATCGGCGTCCGGCATTGCGGGTTTCATCAAGACGGTGCTGACGGCGGGAAAGGGCATCGTGCTGCCGAACCGGAATTTCGAGCGCCCGAATCCGAGCATTCCGTTCGACGCGCTCAACATCGCTGTGGCAACGAAGCCGACGCCGATCGACCACCACGGCCGGCCGATCCTGGCCGTCGTCAACTCCTTCGGCTTTGGCGGTACCAATGCCTCCATCGCCGTGGAAGGATGGCGGGGGTTGTCCGCCAACGCCAACCGTGCGCCAAGGCCGGTGATAGCCGGCCATCCGATAGCCGTCCCGATCTCGGCCGGCAGCACGGCGGGACTGGAACTGTGGGCCGGCCGTCTAGCCGATGCGCTGGAGCAGGGAGGCTCCCTTGCGGAGACGCCGGTCGAAGACATCACCGCCCATTTGAGCAGCGCGCGCGATAACTTCGCCCAACGGGCTGCGCTCATCGTCGAGCCGGAGCGCGCCGCGCTCCAGACCCAACTGCGCGCATTGGCTAAGGGAGCCATCGAGCAAAGCGCGGAAGGGCCAACCATCATCACCGGCAGGGCATCCAACCGTCGGCTCGCCATCGCCTTCTCGGGCCAGGGCGGCCAGTGGTGGGCCATGGCGCGCCGCCTGTTGAAGGAAGACCGTGCGTTTCGCCGAACCGCCGAGATGTTCGACGAAGTGCTGCGTCCGATGGTCGGCTGGTCGACCGTCGAGGAGATGCTGCGGGACGAGAAAAAGACCCGCATCAACGATGCCGACGTCACCCAGGCATCCATCTTCACTACGCAGATATCCCTCTACGAACGCTGGATAAAGGCCGGCGTACGGCCTGAGCTTCTGATCGGCCACAGCTTCGGCGAGGTCGCGGCCACTTACGTTTCAGGTATCATCGATATCGAGACGGCGGCTCGCATCATCGCCAAACGCGGCCTCATACCGCTGAAGAGCGAGCGGCGCGGTGCAATGGCCACGATAGGGCTGACGGTTCAGCAACTCGAACCTTTGCTCCCCGGTGACGAAAGCGTCGTCATTGCCGCCTACAACGGCCCGATCGCGCAAACGATTTCCGGCATGGAGGACGCGGTGCTTGGCGTACTGGCCAAGGTCGCGGAAGCCTATCCCGATGCGACGGCCCGCCGGATGACCATGGATTTCGGATGGCACAGCGCGCATCTGGAAGACTGCAAGGAATGGTTCCTCGGCGAACTGGGTCCGGTCGGCTGGAAAGAAGGCCGTCTGCCGATCATCTCGACCGTCACCGGCATATTCGAGACGAAATTCGACGCCGACTACTGGTGGGCCAATTTGCGCCAACCCGTCAGCTTTACCAAGGCATTGGATTTCACCCTCGATTTCGGCATTAATACTTTCCTGGAAATCGGTCCGCACCGCACGCTAACGCCGCTCATCCGAGGCATCTCGCAGGAGCGCGGCGCAGACGCCGCCGCGGTGAACTCGCTCGATCGCAAAACTGACGATTTCTGGACGCTGGCGCGGGCCGAGGGCAGCCTGCATGTTGCCGGCGTCGAATTCGACCGGCCGAAATCCTCGAGTGGCCACGTGGCCGTTCCCAAGTTACCCTGGAACAACCAGCGCCTGCTGAATACATCCGAGGAAACCAAGAGCTTCCTTTTCGAGTCACCCCGCCACGCACTGCTTGGATGGCGCGACTTCACCGCGGGGCCGTCCTGGACGAACGAAATCACGCTTAGAGGCTTCAAATTCCTGGCTGACCATCGCGTCAGCGGCGATTGCCTGTTCCCGGCCGTCGGTTACATCGAAATCATGGGGGCCGCGCTGCGCGACCATTTCGGATCTGACTCCGTGGAGCTACGTGATTTCAAACTGTACGAAGCGCTTTCCATCGCAGAGGACGACGTCATATTGTTTACGACGACGTTCGATCCGGTCGGTAGCAGGCTGCGCATCTCCACGCTCCATCGGGGTTCGGACGACGGCTGGAGGACTCGTGCCGAAGCTTATGGCTTCAGCCACAAATATGAACTTGCACCAGCTCCCGCCGACCTCCTGCTGGATCGCCCGAACCTTGTCGAAAAGACGGAATTCTACCGTCTCGCCGAACGGCACGGGCTTGAATACGGTCCCTATTTCCAGTCGGTGAACGCACTCGACATTGTCGGCGACCGCCTAGTTGCCAGGCTGTCGAGCAAGGACCCCAACTTGTCGAAGCAGTATTTCGCCTTCCCCGGATTGCTCGACGCGGTGCTCCAGGCCGGCATCGGCCTGGCTTCGCATCGAGACGGCGTGTGGGTTCCAGGTGAATCGCTGCCGCCGGCTAATGAAGACAAGGCCCAGTATCAGTTGCGCCTGCCAACCGGCGCGCGCAAGATCCTGCTGGGCGCTCCGATGACGCCCGAGGTGATCGTCGACATCCAGCCGGGTCTCGACCCGTACTCAATGCGGTTCAGCGTATTCTCGCCGGAAGGGCAGCCGCTCATCGTTCTCGACAACCTTCAGACAAAGGCGCTGGGCAAGGTCAGGGGCAGCAGGGCCAAGCAGGGTGCCGGCTCGGGCTCCAGTGTTTTTGAGGAGCATTTCGAGAAGCAGGAAGCCAAACCCGCAGCGCCTTCATTGCGTTGCGCCCACTGGTTGGTGGTGGGTGATGGAACGCAGCGCCTCGAAACGACATTGGCTGAGTTGGTTAGCCGTGGAGCGACGGTCGAGGTCGCAAACCCGGCGCCGTTCCTGAACCTCGATGCGGATGAAGCGCTCGCCACGATCCGGGCATTCATGACCCAATCGGGTGGGAAAGGCGGCATCCTGTTCAGCGCCGCCGCCCCCGAAAAACTCGACGACAAAGCAGGCGGGGACGAGCTTCTCGCCAGGATCACGCCTATCGTCCACCAATTAATCACGCTTGGAAAAGTCATCGACCGGCTGCACAGTTCGTCCGAACCGCGGCCCGAACTGGTTGTCGTCACGTCCGGCAGCCGGCTTGTGCAAGGTGACCAGCCGATGAGCCTTTCAGGCCTGAGTGAGAGCGCCTTAATCGGCATTGCTCGCACAATGGCAAACGAGTTCAAAGGTTTGGGCATCCGTCTTATCGATGCGGATCCCACATCGCTGCACTCGGGGGTGAGCATTTCAGGTGCCGTGCTGGAGGAAACCGCAGAGACGGAATTCGTCCTGCGCGGCGCCGAACGCTACGTCCCGCGGTTGGAGCAGCTGGCTTTGCACGAAGTGGCGCCGTTGCGGCGGACGCTGGAGACGGCGCGGGATTCTTCCAACTTCGCCGTCACCATGACGGGGCCTGGTACCATCGACAACATCGTACTGCGCGAAATCGCTGATCCCGAATTGGCTTCGGACGAGGTCATGGTCGAGGTCGCCGCGGTCGGACTGAACTTCCGCGACATTATGGCGGCCACCAGCATCTTGCCGGACGAGTTGGAGAGTGACGAGGCATATTGGCGCAATCTCGGGCTGGAGTTCGCCGGCACCGTCCGCAGGGTCGGCGAACGGGTGACCAACCTCAAGCCCGGCGATCGCATCATGGGTATGGGCAAGGGCTATCTCAGGCGCTTCGCCAAGCTCCGGGCGGATCTCGCCATGCGCGTACCCGACGGCATCGATCTGATCGAGGCCGCGACCCTCCCGACAGCGTTCCTTACCGCTCACTACGCACTCAAACATATCGGCCGATTGGCACAGGACGAAATCGCGCTGATCCATCTGGCTTCGGGTGGTGTCGGCCTCGCCGCCATCCAGGTCGCGCATGATGTGGGGGCTCGAGTCTTCGGCACTGCAGGTAGCGACACAAAACGCGCCTTCCTGAAGAAATGGGGCGTGGACGGGGTCATGAATTCGCGCGCTCTCGATTTCGCCGACGAGGTGCGGTCCCTGACGCGTGGCCGCGGCGTGGACGTGGTGCTGAACGCGCTGTCTGGCAACGGCATCGACAAGAGCCTGGAGTGCCTGGCGCCCTTCGGCCGGATGGTCGAAATCGGCAAGCGCGATCTCGCCGACGACAAGCCGATCGGGCTTCGCTCGCTTTATCGCAACAACGCCTATTCGGTCATCGACCTCTCGGCGCTCCCCGTGGAGAGGGAGAGCCTCTTCAGGCAATTGCTGGCGGAGGTCGAGGCAAAGGTTGCCGCCGGCGTCTACAAGCCGCTGGAGGCAACTCGCTTCCCGGCATCGCGCACGGCGGAAGCCATGCGCATGCTTTCGCGAGCGCTGCACATCGGCAAGGTGATCGTCACTTTCGACGAACCTTCCGTGGACATCGAACTTGACCTCGGCGCACAGTTCGCCGTCTCCGCTCGGGCCTCCTACCTCGTCACGGGTGGGCTCAAAGGCTTTGGCGTTGCGATCGCCGATTGGCTCAGTCAGAAAGGCGCGGGGACTATCATCCTTGCCAATCGAAGCGGTGTTCCAGATGCCGAAGCGGCTGTGGCTATCGAGATCATGGAGCAACGCGGCACGCGCATCGTTCGCGCGGCGCTGGACGTGACCGATGCTACCGCCGTTGCCAGGCTGATCGGCGAATATGCTGGGGGTGACGCTCCTCTGCGCGGCATCGTGCATGGCGCCGCGGTGATCGAGGACGCTTTCGTCTCGCAGCTCGATGCAGGCAAGATCGACCGCGTGCTGAGGCCGAAGATAGCCGGAGGGTGGAACTTGCATGTCGCCGTCGTCGAACACGATATCCCACTGGATTTCTTCGTCAATTTCTCTTCGATCGCGCAGGTTATCGGTTCGTCTGGGCAGGCCAACTACACAGCGGCCAACTCTGTTTTGAACGCAATCGCTACGTACCGCAGGGGTCGCAACCTGGCCGGCTCGTCGACCGCTTGGGGCATGATCGCCGGCAGTGGATTCGTTGCCAGGTCGGAAGCAATGACCAACTATCTCGATAGTGTCGGCATCAAGCCGGTTCAGGATTCTGAAGCGGCGGCGGCCCTGTCCTATCTCGTGCGCGCCAGATCGGAGAATCTCGGCTTTGCCAATATCGACTGGGCTGCGATCGCGCGCACGAACCCTGGCGCAGCGACGAATCCGAGGATTTCGCCGCTGCTTGGAGACAGAACCGGAGGGCGCTCTCGCATTCAGGCCGAGCTTGCAGCCGCGCCACGCGAGGCGTGGGACGACCTGCTCGCCGACATGATCCGGCGCGAAGTGGCGAAAGTCCTCAAGGTCGAGGCAAGCGCCTTGGCGGATGACCGCAAGCTCAGTGAGCTAGGTCTCGACTCCCTCTCATCATTCGAGCTGAAAAACCGCGTCGAGGCTCAGGTCGAAGTCGACATCCCTGTCGCCAAGTTCCTGCAAGCGCCGACGATCGCGGGACTGTCGCGCCTCGTCGCTTCCGCTTTCGAGGCGAAGCTGAAGGCGTCCGCCTTGCAGGTCCTGGCCGCACAATCGAGTTCCGATGGCGTTACAGCGCAGGAAGCCTTCCGGCCTCTGGGCCGCCAGGTCGATGCGATGATGCTGGATGGACGGCCGATGTCGTCGGCCGTCGCAAAGGCCGACAATCAGATCCTGGTCGAGACGAGTATTGAGCCCGGCGTGTCGCTGGCTGCGCTTGCGACAAGATTGGCGCGACTGGTCGAGAGACACGATGCGCTCCGGATGACGGGTGCGATATCGGCGTCCGGCGCCGTAGAGATCGGCTTCGAGGCTCAACCTGTTGTTGAAGTGCTTTCGCCGGGCGGTCGTTTGGGCGATGTGGCACTGCCTGGTCCGCTATGGCGGATCGGCGCGTGGCAGCGGCAGGATGGCGGTCACGACCTGCAAATCCGGGCTCATCGCGCGGCTGCCGACATGTTGTCGGTTCACCTTTTGCTCGCGCAGCTTGTGCAAGACGAAGCGGAAGCGGTCGAAGCAGCGCCTAGTTTTGCCGACTATGCGCGCGCAGTTCATCCAGTGCCCGGATCGAGCGAGTATCGTCGCGATTTCGCCTACTGGAAGGAGATCCTTCACCACGCGTCTGCGATCACACCGATCCCCGGCCGCAGTCGTGCCTCGTCTCCCGCCGGTATGGGAACGAACAGGGGCCGTGTCGGGTTGCTGGAAATTACGCTTCCCGCAGCAGCATTCGCGTCGAGATCGGAGTTGCCGGCCGCGCGCTTTCTGACCGCCTATGCCAAGGCCTTGGCAAACCGCCTCTCGCTCCAATCAATCGTCGTCGACCGCTGGTATAGCGAGCGCGGGGAGGGAGCACCAAGCGGATTGATAGGCCCCTTGGATGGGTCCTATCCGATTGTCCTGCGAGCCATGAATGAACTCGGTTACGATCTGCTGAGGAAGGTCGAGCGTGCCGACGCAAACGGCCACGCGCATCGGTCAATGGATACGTCGTCCCTGGAACTGGCGCTCGAAGAGGATCTGCGCATCCGCCATGTTTCGCTGCGCCAATTCGGCTTCGCTTTTCTCGACGGCAGCCAAGTTACGGCGCTCGCCGCCTTGGACCATCCTCTCGATGCGATCCCCGCATCCGCGCACGAGATTCAATTGTCCGCAGCGGCAAGCGACGCCGGTGTTGTCTGCCGGCTGAGCGTGGATCTCGACGTCGTCGAAGAAGCAACAGCGCGGTTGCTACTCGATCAGTTTCTGGACGAGCTTTCCTCCGAGTTCGAAACGTCAGGCCGCCTGCTGCCCACCGCAACGGGCTGGAGGCTGCGCGAGTGGTCTGGTCAGCCGAGTGGAAGCCAGGACGTCGAGCGCTCGCCGCTCGACGGCGTGCCCAACGTCGAAAGAGAGATTGCTGTGACCAGCACACAACTGGGGTTACTGCGTTTCCAGGAACATCCAGACGCGACTTCGCATGCGCGTGCCGCATTCATTGTAAGCAAGGAGTTCAAGATCCGGCCGCAGATGGACGCCGATCGTCTCAGACGAGCGATCGAAACGGTCATGGCGCGCCACGAGGTGATGCGTACCCGGTTCTTCCGCAAGGGGGCTAGATACGGCGCGTATCTGGAAAGGACGCCGACCGATTTCTTCAGGGTCGAGCAAGTCGCCGACGAGGCCGAAGCGATGGAGCGCGCAACCGAACTCGCGCAGGAAGGCATAGATATCGAGGCGCCGATGTTCCGTGTCACGATCATCCGGTTCGGCTCCGAGAGCGACCTTATCGTCGCCAAGGCACATCATCTCGTCGTTGACGGCTATTCCCTCGGCCTCATCGTCGAGGAGACAGTCAAGGCTTATCTCGGGCTGCCTCTTGATCCGGTGGAAATGAGTATCGACCGGTTCATCCGGGATTTCGACCATGTCGGAAAACCCGGTTCGTTCGAGCGGCGCGACGCATTCCTGCGCAAGGTATTCGTCGAGCCCTTGCCGCAGGTTCCCAATCTCGGGCGCAAGGCGAAAGGCTGGCGGACGAATGTCAATCTGATCGATTGCAGCCTCAGCGAGGACGTGACGCTCTCGATAGCCAGCGACCAGCAGGATGCGCTGCGCAAGCGTGCCAGGGCAGCCGGCACGACGGAAACGGCCATGATCATCGCGGCCTTTGCGCAGACCATCGGGGCGCGCGGCGGCGTGGACGACATGGTGATGCAGGTTCCAGCAGCCTTGCGCCACGACCGGCGGCTGGAGAACTATGTCAATTTCGTCGCCTCGGACGTGCCCGTGCGCGTGCGGCTGTCGCGGTTCGAGACGATCGAAGCGTTGGCCGGTTCGCTCGGAGAAGGGATCGAAGAGGCTATCCATTTCGCGCCCTTCATGGATTCGAACTACTTCGGAGACGTGCATGACGATGTCGTGGCCAAGGGGTCCTATACCTCCCTCTTCGTCGCCGGCACCCAAACAGTCGACAGATGGACACGCGCCACGCAGTCGGCCCCGCTTCAAAGGGCCCATGCCAGTGGCGAGCTTGATCTCGGCATGTTCAAAGTGACGCCCCTGCCTGACATGCGACGAGAAAAACCACGTACCAGCGAGATGGATCTGCGTACCTTTCCGACCGCGAACGGTCTCGGTCTGACCTTGATATTCGACCAATTAGGCTATGACCATGCGGAAGCAGAAGATATCCTAAGGGAAGTCATCGAACGGCTGTTGGCCGGGCAACCGGCGGTCGACGCCGCCGAGCAGGCGGCGATATAGCGATGCGTCGATCCAGGATCAGCGGGGCCGGTGGAAGCCGGTGCAGGTAAAGATACGTGATTCGCTTCATCTTAATTTTGTTTGCCGTTCTGGCGGCAGTCGGGCTCTTTTCTGGTTGGTATATCTGGCCTGCTCAGGTGGAGTCCTATGTCGCCCAGCGAAGGCTGATCGCGCGTGAAATCGCCGGACCCGGCCTCCTTGGTGCAACCAACCAGGTCATCGTGACGGCACGGATCCAGGCATTCCTGGCCGACGTTCGCGTCGACCGGAATGACGAGGTGAAGACCGGCGATATCCTCGCCACGCTAAACGCGACTGAAATCGAGTATCAGCTTGCCGCCGCGGTCGCCAACGACCGGGCTGCGGCGGAGAGCGTGCGCGAGGCCGAATTGGAGCGTGACCGGCTGGCTATCGCCGCCCGTACTGCAAAGGCAGATCTGGATCGCAGGAAGAGCCTGCTCGCCAGCAAATCGATTTCTCAGGCCGAGTTCGACCTCTTCGAAGGTACCCAGAAGCAAGCCGAGGCCGCATTGGCGCGAGCGACCGCTAGCATCGAGCGCGCAAAGGCCCAGGTCGCGGCCGCCTCCGCCGAGGTCGAGCAGATACGAAGCCGTTTCGGCGAAACCTCCATACGCTCGCCTGTCAACGGGGTGGTGGTTTCCCGCAGCCGCACGGTGGGGGACCTGCTTTCTCCGGGCGTCGAACTGATGCAGATTGTCGACCCGACGTCATTGCTGGTCATGGCACGCTTCGACGAATCCGCAATGGGGTCGCTTCGGCCGGGGCAAGTAGCCAAAGTCACCTTCTCATCGGATCCGCAACGACCCTACGCTGCTTCCATTGCGCGGATCGGCCGGCAGGTCGATCAAGAGACCCGCGAGTTTACGGTCGATCTTAAATTGCGTGAGGTGCCGGCGAACTGGGCTGTGGGTCAGCGTGCAAGCGTCACCATCCAAGCGGAATCGCCGTCACCAGGCATTGCGGTGCCACAGCGGTTCCTGGCGAGAAACCAGGGACGGGTGGGTCTATGGATTGCACATGACGGGCGGGCCTATTGGGCTCCTGTTTCACTGGGCTACTCCAGCGGCACCGATATCGAGATCACGCGCGGCCTAAAGGTAGGTGATGTCGTGCTCAGTCCGACAGGCCGCTTCCAGTACCAGGCGGTTAACCTCCAGGCATTGGGCAGGTGAATCTCGCGGTCAAAGATATCAGGCATAACCTGCTGAGGTTCATCCTGACCGTTTTCGGCGTCGGCCTGCTGATGGCGGCGACGATCGGCATGCTGGGCATGTATCGCGGCATCGTCTACGAAGCCTTGATCGTGATCGACGGCATTGGTGCCGACCTCTGGGTCGTCGAAGGGGGAAAGTCCGGACCGTTCGCCGAATCTTCCGCCGTTCCGGCCAATCTCGATCGCCGCGTGGCCGGTGTGGCCGGTGTGGCGGCAACGCGGCGGTTCATCCAATACAACCAGCAGTTCGAAATTGACGGGCTGCCGCTGCGCATGTCGGTCACTGGTGTGGACTATCCAAGCGACAGTGGCAGCTGGATACCGTTGATCGCCGGCCGGTACTTCCAATCAAATCGCTATGAGGCCATCGCCGACAAGACTCTCGGCCTGGTTGTGGGTGACGAGATCCGGCTTGGACGAGATAGCTATACGATTGTCGGCGTGTCGACCGGGCAGGTCGACATGGGTGGCGACGGATTGTTGTTCGTCACCATCCCGGACGCGCAGGTCATCAACCAACTGCTGCCCAGCGAGGCGATCCTCCTCAACCGTGCGGCCAAGGGCAAGACGCGCATGGGTCTCGGCGACGAGACCGGAAGTGTCGCTGCCGTCATCGTCGAAACTCTCCCGGGCGCGGACAAGGAGGTCGTGCGTGACTCGATCAAACGCTGGGGCGACGTCGAGGTCCTCACGCAGCAGGACCAGGAAACGCTTCTACTGGACGGCCGCCTCGGCAAGCTCCGCGTCCAGATCCTGGCTTTCACGACGATGACGCTGCTGATCTGCTGCGCCGTCATAGCACTGACCATCTATACGATGACGATCGAGAAGGTCGCGCAGATAGCACTTCTGAAGCTGATCGGCGCGCGTGACCGGGTGATCATCGGCATGATTGCACAGCAGGCGGGGTTGATCGGCTTTTGCAGCCTCGTTCTGGCCATAGCCATCTCGTTTACGATCTATCCGAGGTTTCCAAGAACTGTGCTGATCACCGAATCCGATCTTGGCGTGTTGTCGTTCGTGCTGATGGCACTCAGCCTTGCGGCCAGCTGGTTTGCGATTCGTCGCGCGCTCGCGGTCCGTGCCCAGGAAGTGTTGGCCTGATGTCGAAGCGCCGCCTCGCCACGCTGGAGGTTCGGAACGCCAGCAAGGTCTACCAGAGCGGGGGCTCGCCGGTCACCGCGCTGGCGGCAGGTTCGCTGACCTTGAGCCCCGGCAGCGTTACCGGCATCGTCGGGCCCAGCGGCTCCGGCAAGACGACCCTGCTGATGATCGCCGGTCTGCTGGAGACACCGACCACGGGAGAGGTCCTGTTCGACGGCAAGGTGATTTCGCGTCCCGGTGCGAAGCTCAACGAGCTACGAGCCTTCAGGCGGAGCCATCTTGGGTTTGTGTTCCAGAAAGCGAACTTGATCCCCTTTCTCACGGCCGCCGAAAACATTGCCATCGCCATGCAGGTCAACGATGTCGGTCGCCAGCAGGCGCAGGCGCGAGCCAGCCGGCTTCTCGCCGCATTGGGCATTGAACATCGCGGCTCCAATTATCCTTCCCAACTTTCCGGCGGCGAGCAGCAGCGCGTTTCAATCGCCAGGGCCTTGGCAAACGATCCCACCGTTATTCTGGCCGACGAACCTACCGCCGCACTGGATGGTACACGGGCGGAGATGGTGATGAAGGTTTTCAGGCATCTGGCGGACAGCCGCAATGTCGCGATCTGCGTTGTGACTCACGATACGCGCTGGAAAACTTATTTCGATTCGATGCTCGAGCTCGAGGATGGGCGGGAACGAGCGCCGTCTCCCTTTGGCTTGATGGCCGAACGGCATTAATCAACGGGCGGCGTGGGCCAAGGCGCGGTACAGAGCCGGCTTCAATGATCCGGCTTCGCTTCGGGTGGTGCTTTGATTCTACGAACTGCTCGCCGAAGCGGCGGAACTGAGGTTCGCTACGCGACACGCACCGTGCGCTGCCTCGGCTTGATCGCGGTGGCGAGCAGCAGGCCGGCGACGATGAAGGCGGCGCCGGCGAGATCGTAGTCGTGCAAGCTTTCGCCAAGGAACAGATAAGCGAGCACGGCGACGAAGGCGGTCTGCAGATAGAGCAGCATGCTGGCGCGCCCGGCGCCAAGCGTCTCGACGCTGCGGTTGTAGAGATAGTACATCAGAGCGCCGCCCGGGCCGGCAACATAGGCGAGGGCCAGAAGGCCGTTCGCATGCAGCGCCGAACGATCCCCGGAAAACAGTTCCCAGAGATAGAGAGGCAGTGCGGCCAGCGCGCCGGCTCCCAGCAGCAGGACCACCATCGGCAGAAGCTCAATGCCGAATTTCGCGCGACGCAGCAGCACGGTGTAGAGGCCCCAGCAAAGCGCGCTGCCGACGATCCACAACTCGCCGGGATTGAACCGTAGCTGCATCAGCGCGGCAAGGTCGCCGCGCGCCACGATCACCACCATCCCAGCCAGGGCGACCAGCGCTCCAAGCGCTTTCCAGACACCGAGGGGCTCGCCAAGCACGAAGCGTGCAAGCACCATGGTCATGATCGGCGACAGCGCCATGATGATGCCGGCGGTTGTCGCGTTGGTGTAGTTGAGGCCCGTGTAGATCATGCCCTGACACAAGGTCAGCCCGATGGCGCCGATGACCAGCACCTCGATCACCCGGGATTGGATCAGCACGAGCATCGCCCCGTGATGACGATGGACGATAGGCAGCAGGATCGCGCAGGCGAGCGCCAGCCGCCAGAAGCAGAGCGCCCAAGGCGGCATCTCGGGGGCAACCCACTTGGCGGCAATATAGACGCCGGCGGACAGGAGCCAGCAGAGCGTCGCGAGGGAATAGGCGAGCGGAAGTGATGCGCCGGGTGTCGCCTTAGCTACATTTGGCTGTGCTATCGGCAGTGATTGGATATCCGTCTCCTCCCATCGCAGACTTTAGCAGATTTGCAGCGTCTTGCTAAGCAGCAACAACAGCTGTTTCACCGGCTGGTGCAATCGGCGGGTCATTGTGGGTCCCGCCGTTCACGGTCTCGTTCCATTCGAACGCATGTTGGCCCATGAGCAACTCGATACCGAAAAGCGCAAGCCGTATCGATTTCGCGCGATACGAATCTGAGATTCATATTGCGCGACAGATATTCGCGCGGTTGCCACAATCTTCTCGCGCCATATTTCTGCCGAGAGCAGATCTGTCGCGAATTCCTGGCCCTCGGATCACGAGCGCCGCTGTTTTTTTCGAAGCAATTGGAAGAATAAGCCACTGACTTCCGTTTGCACAAAGAGCGCGACACATATCCATGCGGAGGACGTCCGATGCATGCCGGCTTCCGAGGGAGCGTACTCGTAGCGGTGTTGGGCGCCGTCATGGCAGGCTGCGCCGGCATCCCGGCGCAAAAAACCGGGGCAATAACTGGCTATGGCCCCAACCCCACTTTACCGAAACCAAGACCGACGCTGATCCCGACTGTTAACATCGCCGAGGCGAAAGGCTGGCAGAAAGGAGGTATGCCGACCCCGGCGAAGGGGCTGACAGTGAACGCCTTCGCCACCGGCCTCGACCATCCGCGCTGGCTGCATGTGCTTCCGAACGGCGACGTTCTGGTTGCTGAAACCAATGCCCCTGCCAAGCATGACGAAGGCTTCAGTCTTAGAAAGGTCTTCATGGACCTGGCTATGAAGCGGGCTGGCGCCGCGACCAAAAGCGCCAATCGCATCACGCTGCTGCGCGACACCGATGGCGACGGCATTGCGGATGTGGGCACGACGTTCGCGGAAGGCCTCAATTCGCCCTTCGGCATGACGCTGTCCAAAGGCAAGCTCTTTGTCGCGAACACCGACGTGCTCGTCGCTTTCCCCTACTCCAATGGCCAGACCCGAGTCAGCACGTCGCCGGAAAAGATCATCGACTTGCCGGCCGGGGACCTCAACCATCATTGGACCAAGGACGTGATCGCAAGTCCGGATGGACGCAAGCTCTATGTCACCGTTGGTTCCAACAGCAACGTTGGAGAAAACGGCATAGCCGCGGAGAAGAACCGCGCCACTGTCCTTGAAGTGGATCGGTCGACCCGCCGCACGCGGGTCTTCGCCTCGGGCCTGCGCAACCCGAACGGGCTCTCCTGGAATCCTGAAACTGGCGAGCTTTGGGTCGCCGTGAACGAGCGTGACGAGATCGGTGACGATCTCGTGCCGGATTACATGACCTCGGTTCGTGACGGCGCTTTCTACGGCTGGCCCTACAGCTACTACGGACAGAACGTCGACGAACGCGCTAAGCCGCAGCGCCCCGATCTCGTGGCGACGGCGGTCAAGCCCGATTACGCCCTGGGCTCTCATACCGCCTCGCTGGGACTGACCTTCTCCAAAGGCGCCCGGCTCGGTCCGACCTACGGCAACGGCGCCTTCGTCGGCCAGCACGGCTCGTGGAATAGAAGCGTGCACAGCGGCTACAAGGTGATCTTCGTGCCGTTCCATGGCGGCAAACCGAGCGGTCCTCCGAAAGATGTGCTCACTGGCTTCATCGGGCGTAATGGCGAGGCGATGGGCCGTCCGGTCGGCGTTGCTATCGATCAGACTGGCGCACTGCTCGTCGCCGACGACGTCGGTAACGTCATCTGGCGGGTCCGCCGGGCGAATGGCCGTTGAGCGCAGGTGCCTTTCTGATTCCGACCTCACCAGCCTTCGGCTACAGCGCCACGCCCGATATGGCTGCATTCGGCTACGATCTCGATGCATATGGCAGGCTGAGCGACCCGAGACATAGGTGACATTTTGTACCGGACACATGGGTAACACTTTTGGCTTTTGGCCGGAGGCATTTGGCTCGTCAGCTTCATGCACTATGATCTGGGATATCTCGACCTGGAACAGAGGACGTTGCAGACCATCGGCAATCCGTTCGGCACGAGATTGTCACCCATGTCTTAGGTACAAACTGTTACCCATGTCTCCGGGCTGGACAAATATCTGAATTTGGTAGCGGGAGACCGCTACATCGCAATACCCACTATCGAAGACGCGTCTTCCATTTTCGCCGGCACGCGGCGTAGCTGCAAACTACGAATCTGGGGTCAGGAATTCGAATCTCTCCGGGCGCGCCAACATTTCAATGACTTAGAAGGACATCGCAGACTAGAGAGAGAAATTAGTCTGCGGAGTTCATCGTCTTTCTCTGGTCTCGACACGTGAACGAAGGAGAGCCCCTGGCCAGGGGTCCAGTCGCTAGGCTGATGCGCTCACCTCTCGACGTGAACGGTGCGCTGAGGCTTCTAACCAGGATCACACCTGCCGTAGCAGTAGGGAAGCTGAACGTCCGAAGTTGGCGCAATCGCGCAGTTCCCGAAACGAAAAGTCTGACCCGCAGACGACGAACGTCTGCCGCGACGTCAACGTCGGCTTTGCGGGGGTCTCGCCCTACGCCGGAATCCGTTTCGGCGACAAGGCACGAGCCCGGGATCCCAAACAACAGCTGCAGAGGAGAGCGCTTTGATCCGGCGTTGCGTACAGGACCGAATGACGCAACGGATCGACAGCCGCACACTTGTGCCAGGAAGCGGATCGCCAGATTTGGCTCGAGAGCAGGCATTTCGGACTTTTGGGATAAGTCCGGTTCGGGGCACGTTCATGCCGATGCTCGCGGGGCGCTTGAAGGTCCGGCTCTGACCTTCCGAGCCACGGAGCCGCAACTCCACTTTCGGCTACAGAACTGCTGGCCAACTCCAAGTTCAGATTCTGCCCAAAATGAGCGCCGCCAAGGAGAAGATGACCTTCGCCGATTTGGAGCCGCTGATCTGTGACGCGGACAACGTGGCCGACGTCTTGCTGACCATGCTGGAGGTCTTTTCCACAGTACCTGACGGGAATTTCGTTCTGACCCAAGCGAGGGGGAGCGCCTTTTCTTCATTGCCACCATTGCAGAGCAGATGACGCGGAAGGTTAAGAACGCCTACTACGAAACCCTCGGGGGCGCCGCGTCATGACCGCGCCTTCAGATGACCTCGACGACCTGCAATTCGATACTGGGAACCTGCACCACTTGCTCGAAGTGCTCTATGGCCAGACCATGGAACAGGAGTTCGAGCGCGACGGGAAGAGGGTCGCTTTGGCGGACCAAATAAGCGCGCTGGCCATGATCGCCCGCGACCTCGCCGAACGTCTGAACGAAGCGGCTGGAGCGTGTATCGACAACGCGATGGCCGACGCCAAGGCCAGAAAGGCGGCATCATGAGCGCCGTCCCGACCGTCGAACCGTTCTGCGTCTCTGACACGTTCGTCACTGGTGCCGGCCCACTCCAATTTATGGGCGACAATCTCAGGCTGACGCTGCATGTCCTGCAGCGCTCGACTTATGACGGCGGCACAGAAAATGCCGTGGTGTCAAAGATTGTTGGAAGTCGCACCGATATGCTGAAAATCGCCGCCGCCATTCTCAGTGCTTGCAACTCCCGGTCAACGCCAGCGGACAGAGCGGTGGAAAACTTCATGGAGTTCCTTGAAGGGCCCGCTGGGCGCCACTGAACCGGCACCCAGACGGAACTGCTAAGCCCGCCGCCTCACGGTGGCGGGCTTTTTCCTTGCGTGTTCCTGTCGCTTTTGTCACTCCCCGCCTGCAGCAGCGTATTTTTTCGCCACTAAATCTCCGTCCTTAAGCTTCTTAACGGTAGTGGTAACATACCCGCTCTTTAGATCCGGCTTTGATCCATCATAGTGGACAGACCAAAGGTCATATATCCTTTTTCCAGAACGCCAAAATTTGTTGCAGTCCCTGTAGATTTTTGGATCACCCTTTGGCTTATTCTTGGCGCACATCTCATTACCACTTACGCTCCAAGTGCCCTTAAAAGTTGCCGTTACCTTAGGTTTGCCAAAGATTCCTTTGGTTGTGCCGTCAGATGCATAGTAAATGCTAGAGACGTCATAAACACCCGTCTTGCCTGAATATATCGCCTTGACCTCGGCTGCGGTTAATTCGACCGCGTCCTTCGGCAGCTTGCCGGCCCATGCGGACGCACACACAAAACTAGTCAAAGCGCCGCCTAACAGAAAAATTGCAAATGCACGCATAAAGACCTCCCTCTCTTTGCCCAAGCAATGACTAATTTAGCATTTCCTCAGAGGAGAATCGAGGCAGGAAATCGCCGACGTGAGGCACTTGCGCCGGCACACCCCGCTGCGCTGCGGCGCCTGCGGGTCGGGCATGTCGGTCAAGGACAGGATGGGTCGCCTGACGCGCATCATGTGCACGCGCGCCAAGGAATCGCGCTCATGCACCAATGTCAGGCCCTATGCGCTCGATCATATCGAAGCGACGGTCATCGACGGGTTGCGCGCCAGGTTGAACGACAAGGCGCTGATCGACCACTATGTCGCTGCCTACAATGACGAGCATCAAAAGCTCTATTCGGGGCAGGGCGCCTCGCGAAAAGGCCGCCCAGCGGCTCGACGCCGCCAGGCGCGAATACGACCGCGTGCTGAACGCCTATGTCAAGGGCATGATTTCGGAAGCCGAAGCCGAGCAGCGCTTGCCAGTGCTACGCGAGGAGCGCCAGCACCTCGAGGCCGAGCTCGCCGTGCTGCCGCAGCCGCCGAAGGTCGTGACGCTGAAGCCGGCGCTTGTCGCCCGCTACATCCGCGATCTGGAAGCGCTCGCCGCCGCGATCGGAGAGAATGGCTTCGTCTCGGAAGAAGCCAAGAAGATCGTCCGCGACGTCGTGTCGACCGTGACAGTCTACCCGCCGAAGGCAGGCGAGCAGCCATCGATCCTGATTGATGGATACCTGTCAAACATGGTCGACCAAGGCCTTGGCCACCTCGTCTCCGTTCGGGGGGCGATGGTAGCGGGAGAGCGCTACCGCCTTTCCCCAGACCCTATAATTTACCAGTTCAGGCTTCGTTGCTGCGGTTGAGTAGAGCCGTCTGCTGGGAATCAAATTCGGGGGCCAGCAGTCTAATCTCTTCGGTCGTGCCAGATATCTTAAACGAATCAAAATCCAGCGCTTTGGTCCGGTGTTGAAAGGCAGCTTCGCGCCTGATTTCGGTCAGAGAGATCAGCTTCGCCGCGTCCTGAAAGCAGACATCGCAAGCGAGGACTCCGGAGGTCGCGGTTGTCGCGCAGATCGTGGCCGTTACCGCGCCGCCGATTTTCTGGAGTGATAAGCCGCGCCCGACGCGGCGAATTCGTAACCCTACTCGGCGGCCGTCTCCGATGGCGCCTCTGCCGGCCCCGAAGGCTCGGCCTCGGCACCGGGCTTGCGCCGTGAAAACAGCGACCTGAGCGTGACGTAGAACACCGGCGTCAGGAACAGGCCGACGAAGGTGACGCCGAGCATGCCGGAGAACACCGCGGTGCCCAGCGACTGGCGCATTTCTGCGCCCGGGCCCGTTGCGATCATCAGCGGCACGACGCCGAGGATGAACGAGAAAGCGGTCATCAGGATCGGCCGCAGCCTGAGCCGGCAGGCTTCGACGGCAGCTTCGGCGGCCGACAGGCCGCGTTCCTGCGCCTGGCGCGCGAATTCGACGATCAGGATCGCGTTCTTGGCGGCAAGCCCAATCAGCACGATGAGGCCGATCTGCACGAGGATGTTGTTGTCCAGCCCTCGGAAAGACACGCCGAGCAACGCCGCGAGCACGCCGAGCGGCACCACCAGCACAATGGCGAACGGCAGCACCCAGCTTTCATATTGCGCCGCCAGCGCCAGGAACACGAACAGCACCGACAGTCCGAAGATATAGACAGCGGCATTGCCGGTGTTGCGCTCCTGATAGGCGAGCTCGGTCCATTCATAGGAGGTACCGGCCGGCAGCGTCTTTGCCGTGATCCCTTCCATCAATGCCAGCGCGTCGCCCGTGGAAACGCCGGGCGCGGCGTTGCCCTGCAGCGGCACCGAGACGTACATGTTGTAGCGCTGGACCAGCGCCGGGCCGGTGACGTCGCGGATCTCGATCAACGTGCCGAGCGGAACCAGCGCGCCGGTCGCCGAGCGCACCTTCAGTTTCAAGATGTCGGCGCGATCGAGGCGGAACGCCTGGTCGGCCTGCGCCCGCACCTGGTAGACGCGCCCGAAAGCGTTGAAGTCGTTGACGTAGGCGGTGCCCAAATTGATCGACAGCGTCTCGAAGATGTTGGGGATCGGCACGTTCAGGATGCGCGCCTTGTCGCGATCGATCGCCAGGAAGAATTGCGGGCTCGACGCGGAGAACGTGGTGAACACGCCCGTCAGCCCCGGCGTCTTGTTGGCCATGCCGGCGATTTCGTTGGCAAGCGCCAGGATCTGCCGCATGTCGGCGCTGTTGCGCTCCTGGATCTGCAGCTTGAAGCCGCCGGCATTGCCGACGCCGCGGATCGGCGGCGGCGGCAGTGCGATAATGAAGGCTTCCTTGATGCTTTGCAGGCTGCCGAACA
Source organism: Mesorhizobium sp. M1163 (assembly GCF_040318415.1). Taxonomy (NCBI): domain Bacteria; kingdom Pseudomonadati; phylum Pseudomonadota; class Alphaproteobacteria; order Hyphomicrobiales; family Phyllobacteriaceae; genus Mesorhizobium; species Mesorhizobium sp. M1163. The sequence goes on from NZ_JAMYMF010000014.1 coordinate 26,749, forward strand.
GATTGCCGATGACCTGGGTCGCCGACTGGCCGGCTTTCAGTCGCTCGTCAAACGGCTTGAACCTGGCGAAGATCACGCCCGCGTTGCTGGCGTTGGTGAAGGTCGCGCCGGAGAAGCCGGCGAAGGCGACTGCGTAGTCGACGCCTGGCGTTTTCTGGATGATCTGCGACGCCTGCTGGATGACCGCATCGGTCCTCGACAGCGAGGCGCCGTCCGGCAACTGGACGACGACGATCGCATAGCCCTGGTCGAGCGACGGAATGAAACCGCGCGGCACCGCCTGCACCATGTAGACCGTGGCGTAGATGAGGGCCGCGAAAACGGCCAGCATGGCGGCGATCGTTATCCACGACCCGACCAGCACGCGGATGATGCTCGAATACCAGTGGGCGACGCTGTCGAAGCCGCGATTGAAGCCGTCGGCGAGCGCCCGTCCGAACCGCGCCAAGAAAAAGCGCGGCGGCGCCGCGGCGTGATGCGGCTTGAACAGCAGTGCCGCCAGCGCCGGCGAAAGCGTCAGCGAATTGAATGCCGAGATCGCCGTCGACACCGCGATGGTGATCGCAAACTGCAGGTAGAACTGCCCAGAAATGCCGGGGATGAAGGCTGTCGGTACGAACACGGCTATCAGCACCAGCGAGATCGCGATGACCGCCGTTCCGACTTCGTCCATGGTCAGGTGCGACGCCGGATTGGGCGCCAGCCCTCTGGCGATATTGCGCTCGACGTTCTCGACCACGACGATCGCATCGTCGACGACGATGCCAATCGCCAGAACGAGGCCGAACAGCGTCAGCATATTGAGCGAGAAGCCGGCGGCGTAAAGCACCGCCAGCGTGCCGATCAGCGACACGGGGATCGCCACGATCGGCACGATCGCCATGCGCCACGATTGCAGGAAGACGATGATGACGATGATGACCAGCAGCATCGCCTCGAGGATTGTCTTGTAGACCTCCTGGATCGACTCGGCGACGAACTCGGTCGGATTGTAGACGATGTCGTAGCTCAACCCCTTCGGGAAGTCGCGGGAAAGCTCCTTCATCTTGTCCTGGATCTCCGCGGCTGCGGCGAGCGCATTGGTGCTCGGCCGCTGGAAGATGGCGAGCGCCACGGCCGGTTTGCCGTTGAGATAGGAGTTGGTGACGTAATCCTTGGCGCCGAGCTCGATGCGCGCCACGTCCTGCAGCGAGATCAGACGGCCGTCGTCGGTCGATTTGACGATCACGTATCGGAAGTCGCGTGCGTCGTTGAAGCGGCCTTGCGTGGTGACCGTGTACTGGAACGCCGTGCCGGTGCTGGTCGGCGGCGCGCCGATCGAGCCACCCGACACCTGGACGTTCTGGTCGCGCAGCGCCTGCACCACATCGCCCGAGGTCATCCCCAGGGCGGACAGTTTTTCCGGATCGAGCCAGATGCGCAGCGAATATTCGCGTTCGCCGAAGATGATGAGGTCGCCGACGCCGTCGAGTCTGAGCAGTATGTCGCGCACCCGCGAGCGGGCGTAGTTCGAGACGTAGAGCTGGTCGTAGGTATTGTCGGGCGACAGCATGTGCACGACCATCATCAGGTCGGGCGAGGTCTTGGTGGTGGTGATGCCGAGGCGGCGGACTTCTTCGGGCAGGCGCGGCTCGGCGACCGACACGCGGTTCTGCACCAGCACCTGCGCCTGGTCGAGATCGGTGCCCAGCTTGAAGGTGATGGTCAGCGCCATCGCCCCGTCGCCCGATGAATAGGACGACATGTAGAGCATGCCCTCGACGCCGTTGATCTCCTGCTCGATCGGCGTTGCCACCGTCGCTGCGACCGTCTCGGCGTCGGCGCCCGGATACTGCGCGCGAACGACGATGGTCGGCGGCGCGATCTCGGGATATTGCGCGACCGGGAGCTGGGTATAAGCAATCCCGCCGAGGATCAGCAGGACGATCGAAACGACCGATGCGAAGATCGGACGGTCGACGAAGAAATGTGCGAACCTCATTGCTGCAACTCGGCGGTCTCGGCCTTGGGCGGCAACGTCACCATCTCGACCTTCACCTTGGTGCCGGGCCTGGCGTGCATCAGCCCGTTGACGATGATCGTCTCGTCGCCGGTCAGGCCCGCGCGGATCACTCGGTAGCCGTCGAGAAGCGGGCCGGTGCGCACAGGCTTGGCCGACACCATCCCGGCCTCATCCACCAGGAACACGATGCGGCGATCCTGATCGGCGCCGATCGCCTTGTCGGGCACCAGCACGCCGCTATGCGGCAGCGACCCCGGCACGTTGATGCGCCCAAACATGCCTGGCTGGAGAATGCCGTCGGCGTTGGGAAAACTTGCACGCACCCGCATGGTGCCGGTCGCGTTGTCGATCCGGTTCTCGGCAAAATCGAGCTTGCCTTTGAATACCGCCTCTGCGCGGTCGGCGACGCGAACCACCACCTCGAGCCCGCCGGCGCCTTCCTGCATGCTGCCGCCACGCTCCTTCGCGTCGCGGGCGTAGCTGAAATACAGGCGCTCATCGACGTCGAAATAGAAGTCGATCGGATCGCGCGTAACGATGGTCGTCAGCAAGGTGGAATCCGGCTGCACGAGGTTGCCGACCGACACCAGCCGGCGGTCGATGCGGCCGGACAAGGGCGCCTTGATCTCGGTGAATTCCATGTTCAGGCTGGCCGTCGTCAGCGCAGCCGTCGCGCCCTGCATCTGCGCCTGCGCCGAAAGGTATTCCCGCCGGCGGTCGTCGACCGTCGCGGTTGAGATATTGCCGGTCTTGGCGAGTTCGTCGGCGCGATCCAGCTGCATCTTGGAGAATTCGAGCAGACTCTTGGCGACGTCCACTTGCGACTTGGCGGCATCATAAGCCGCCTGGTACGGACGCTGGTCGATGGTGAAGAGCAGGTCGCCCTTGTTGACCAGTGCGCCGTCCTGGAAGCTGACCTTGTCCAGATAGCCGCTGACGCGCGAACGGATGGCGACCTGGTCGACGGCTTCGAAGCGCCCGACGAACTCGTCGTCCTCGACGATTTCACGGACCACCGGCTTGGCCGCCGTCACCACGGGAAGCTGCTGGTCCTGCGCAAACACAGTGCTGCTGAAAGCCATGCCGAGCAGGAATGCCGTCGACATGGCGGCGCGGGCAAGCCAGCCGGCCGATCGACGGGGTCGCCCGCCCGCGTCGCGATGCAATTGCCCATTCTCTGGGGTGTCCATTTGCGTCCTCGCTCGCTGGACCGGAGGTCGGTTGATCCGCTTCTACGCTCAGGCTTCTCGTCGAGATCAGAGCACTGCAGTGTTGTGCATGGCAACATGATCATTTTCCATGTGGGCTGAAATGTCCACCCTGTGGCTGCCCCGCCACCGGGCTAAAGTCAGTCGCGAATTAAGGGATTCAGGATTCCTTTGATGGACGGCTTATGATTCATATTGGTCGAAGGAGACCGATATGGGCATTACCACGCCGGCCGGATTCTAATGGACTGCAACACTTCGGCATCGAGCAGTGCGTTGACATATCCCTCCCGCTGCAGCCGTTGTTCCGTCTCGCTCGTTGAAGACGATACATCGACACAAACACCAGTTCGAGATCCACCGAGGAAACCTGCTCCGCCGTGGCCGAGAGCGACGTTGTCAGGCTCACCGCCACAGCGAATAGCACGCCTCGTGCCCGTTCGGGTTTTCTCCGACCAGCGAAGCGTGGAATGAAGGACATCATCTCGGCGCGTCCATCCGGTTGGTCAACGGGAGAATGCTGCGGTGGCAATTGCACTCGGCGTCAGCCGCGAAACCGCGCGCACCCAGCTCGGCGACGGAAATGAAAAACCCGCCAAGGGGCGGGTCTAAATTACGTTTATGGTAGCGGGAGCCCGTTTTGCTGCTTCCCCCCGAATGTTCCAATACCATTCGGCTGGCAGGACTCGGTCAGGAAGTAGACCTCCATGCGCCTTCAGAATCCTGGCTTCTTGCAGCAGCGATGCACGATCGGTGCCAACCATGTCGATCAGGTCTCGAGCAAATCAGTTATGTGCGCGGCCGTCTCAACATCGTGCCGATGCGGAGGCGGACATGAGCGTGGCCCTACTGATGCCGCGCGAGCCGGTCCATGGGTGCGTTTGCTTCGGCCAACCTAGCCAGCGCTTGCTCGACTTTTTGAGCCGAGGCGTCTGTGCGCTGGATATGCCTCACCATTTCCCGCCTCAGCTGCGCGAGCCTTGCTGCGCGAAATACGTCGCCGTATCTCGCAGTTTCAAGGTGGAGGGTCGCGAGCCTCATGGGCGACGATTCCAATTATCTCGCAGTAGAATTCGCGGAGCCGACTTTCGTTCCGATGTCCGACCTTACGCTCGCAAAGGGCTGGCCGGAAGGCCGGGACGAGATCGTCCGATGATGCTGCTCAGTCGACCTGCTCAATCTCCGGACCTGGTTCAGTCGGCAGACCTGCCCGCAAAAGGCAAAGACAAACCTTCCGACCAGTGGAAGACCGTGACGCGGGAACGTGTCGAGCGGCTCGTCAACGCCTATCGCTCGGCAGAAAAGTCAGGCAACTAGAAAGCGCGTTCTGGTCTGCGGTCCAAGTCGAGATGATCAGGCAGTCCTGTCGTGGCAGTCAGCCCGGAGGGACCGCTGCGTGACCCGTGCGAACTCTGTCAGCGCTGCAGGGATCGATCTTCGTCAGCCGCGATCTCGCCTCTACCACGCGCCGTTGCGCGGCCTGTATTCTTCTGCACATCGCGAGATTCTCGGCCAGCATTTCTTCAGTGCGTTGAAGCGCGAGCTCGGTCCGATGAATGCGCTGCCTGGCGTTGGCAACTTCTGACGTCAAAATATCGGCCGCCATCCCGTGGCCGTGGGGTTCCATAGTGTCCATTGGTTTCTAATACATGGGGGCCGATATCGTTCCCTGATTTCGGGCGAAACGGCGGGCCGCAGACGGGCGGCGACACATTTTGAATCATTACCGTTAGGAGCCCGGAAGAAGAAAGTAGACGACGAAGTGATTGTTCGCCTCATTGATAGGTTGTCCGTTTAGCCCGCACTAAGCTGTGTCAGAGCGGGGCGGTTAGAATGCCGGCGTGACAGGCCAGTGAAAAGGCCATTCTGATCAACGACAGTTTCGATTGTTCGTCAGGCCGAATTCGCACGAAAATGGACAAAAGTTGAAACCAGAACCCCCAGGCCATGGTCTATCAAAGACCGAGGCCAGTGTTAGCGGCAATCAATCTTCGACCATCTCAAAATTGGAGCCGGAGATGTTGCGAACTCGCCAGTTGTGGCCTGCATTAGCCAATTCTGTGTTTAGCCACTTGGCAGGAGGAAGCTCTAGTCCTGCCATCATACGAGAAGTTATGCCGTCGTGGCTTAGGACGTACAGTCCGGCAAATTGCCGGACGATTTCAACGCGATTGGCGATTAGGTCCTTTTGAGCAGCATCTTTATCAACGGCCTTCGTCGTCGCGCTCAATCTCTCTTCAACTTCGGCCTGCAGTTTCGCGGGCACAGTAAGAAGTTTCGACACAAAGAAAATCGCCGCCAGCACCGTTGTCATACCTACGGCCGCCACAAGCTTTACTAGCGCTCCGGACATATCGCCAAGGAAATACCAAGTGGCAAAAAACACAGCGAAAAGCGGAGCCAGAGTAACTAGAATGCGCTCCCAATTGTTCCATCTGACCGATGCGAGACTTTCCCGCCAGGCGCGCTTTGCAATGGTCTTCCAGTAGGTCTTGGTCATTGCCGGTTCATAGCAGAATCGAGTTTCCAATTCAAACTGAGGGCAGATAGGCGTTCAGCTTGGGAAGCTAGCCCTTTCGACCCGATTCCAAGGACTTGCCTGTAAAACAGGCGGAAAGTCGCTTGTATGATATCAACGGGTTACGGCGGGATTGTAAAACCGTCGCGGCATCAGCACCGGTACTTATCAGTCTCGGCGATGAAGCACGTGAACTCGCGCTCGACCTCGAAGGCCGCCTCGTCTCTTGTGGCGGCGGTTCCTCGTCTCTTGTGGCGGCGGTTCCTCGCTGCCCGCGGCGCTGGCGCGCCTCGTCGAGGCCCTTGCGCGTCAGGCGGCGCGCGACGCTTATGAGCGCCGCCAGGAGAACACCCATGAAACGAGCGGCACTCTATGCCCGCTATTCAAGCGACCTGCAGACCGACAGGTCGATTGAGACCAGGTAGCGCTCTGCTCGGACTATGCCGCCAAGCAGCAGCTGACCGTCGCCACCGTCTTTCACGACCGCGCCCGCTCCGGCGCCTCGATCATGGGCCGCGACGGCGTGCTGTCGATGATGGACGCCGCGCGCGACGGCCTGTTCGACGTCCCCATCGTCGAGGCGCTTGACCGCCTGTCGCGCGACCAGGAAGACCTCGCCGGCATCTACAAGCGGCTCACCCATCTCGGCATCGAAATCCGCGCCGTGCATGACGGCCGGGCAGACATCGTGCAGATCGGCATCCGCGGCCTGGTCGGCGCGCTATATCTACAGGATCTTGCGCAGAAGGTGCGGCGCGGCACGGCCGGCGTGGTGCGCGACGGCCGCAGCGCCGGCGGCAAGGCCTATGGCTATGCGCCGGTGCCGGGAAAGCTTGGCGAACTGTCGATCTTGCCGGAAGAAGCGGCGATCGTGCTGCGCATCTTCGAGGAGTATGCGGCCGGCCGAACGCCGCGCGACATCGCCGGCGGGTTGAACGATGACAACATTGCCCCGCCGCGCGGTCGCTACTGGTCGGGTGGGACTATCAACGGCAACCCAAAGCGAGGCTACGGCATTCTGCAGAATGCCATCTATGACGGCCGCATCGTCTGGAACCGTGTCCACATGGTCAAGGATCCGGATAGCGGCCGGCGCCAGTCGCGCGTCAATCCGAAGTCCGAGTGGCAGGAGCATGCCGCCGAGCATCTGCGCATCGTGCCGGCCGAGCTGTTCGCCGCGATCAACAACCGCAAGCCGCGCAATCGTTGCGAGACGCCGCAGCGCAAGAACACGCGGCTGCTTTCAGGTCTGCTTCGCTGTGGCGCCTGCGGCTCGGGCATGTCGGTGAAGGACAAGATGGGACGGCTGACCCGCATCGTCTGCACGCGCGCCAAGGAATCGCGCTCGTGCACCAACACGCGGCCCTATGCCGTCGATCATATCGAGGCGACGGTGCTGGACGGTTTGCGCGCCAGGCTGAACGACAAGGCCCTGATCGACCACTATGTCGCCGCCTACAATGATGAGCATCAAAAGCTCTATTCGGGGCAGGGCGCCTCGCGCGAAAAGGCAGCGCAACGGCTTGACGCTGCCAAGCGCGAATATGACCGGGTGCTGAACGCCTACGTCAAAGGTATGATCTCCGAAGCCGAGGCCGAGCAGCGCCTGCCCGAGCTGCGCGCTGAGCGCCAGCGCCTCGAGGGCGAGCTCGCGGTGACGCCGCAGCCGCCCAAGGTCGTTACGCTGAAGCCGGCGCTGGTCACCCGCTATATCAGAGATCTCGAAGCGCTCGCCGCGGCGATCGGCGACAACGGTTTCGTCTCTGAAGAGGCCAAGAAGATCGTCCGCGACGTCGTGACCACAGTGACGGTCTACCCGCCAAAGGCGGGTGAGCAGCCGTCGATCCTGATCGATGGATATCTGTCCAACATGGTCGACCAGGGCCTGAGCCACCGCGTCTCCGTTCGGGGGGGAGCGATGGTAGCGGGAGAGGGACTTGAACCCCCGACCCCAGGATTATGATTCCCGTGCTCTAACCAACTGAGCTACCCCGCCAGGGCGGCGAAGGCCCGAAATCCAGCTTAAATCGGCAGGCATATCGGCGCGTTCGCCAAGGTCGCGCGGATATAAGGTTGCGAGGCCAAGCCTGTCAAGCATCGAAGTGGCTGCCGCGCCGGCATATTGCTGGCGCCTAAAGCTTTGCCAGGCAGACATTTGGGCGCACAGGCCGGGGTTGAGTTCGGCGAGGCACGTCGCTATGTCTCGCCCACGAAAGCCATGGTCAGAAATTGATGAAACCGCGCATTGCAGTCCTCGGTTGCGGATACTGGGGCAGCAACCACATCCGCACCCTCAAGGCGCTCGGCGCGCTGCACGCGGTTTCGGACGTCAACCCTGCGCGTGCGGAAGGTTTTGCCAGCGAGCAGGATTGCCTGGCGATCGAGCCGGAGGCGCTGTTTGCCCGCGACGATGTCGACGCCATCGTCATGGCGCTGCCGCCGCAGTTCCATGCCGACATGGCGGTGCGCGCCGTGCTCGGCGGCAAGGACGTGCTGGTGGAGAAGCCGATCGCGCTGACGGTGGCCGATGCCGAGCGCTCGGTCCAGGCGGCCGCCGACAATGGCCGTGTCTTCATGGTCGGCCATGTGCTGCGCTTCCATCCCGCATTCGAGACGCTGAAGGCGCTGATCGACAATGGCGAGCTCGGCGAGGTCCGCTACATCCATTCGCATCGGCTCGGCCTCGGCAAGTTCCACACCGAAAACGATGCGTTGTGGGATCTGGCGCCGCACGATCTGTCGATGATCCTCGCCATCACCGGCACCGAGCCGGTCGAGGTGCGCGGCGAAGGCGCTGCCCTTCTCGACAATCTCAGCGACTTTGCGCATCTGCACATGCGCTTTCCCAACGGCCTGCGCGGCCATCTGTTCGCCTCGCGGCTCAACCCTTACCGCGAACGGCGGCTGACCGTGGTCGGCACCAAGGCGATGGCGGTGTTCGACGATGTCGAGCCGTGGGAGCGCAAGCTTGCCGTCTACCGCCACGCGGTGTGGCAGGACAGCGGCCAATGGGCGTTCACCGCCAACGAGCCGTCCTATGTGGCGGTCGGCGAGGGCATGCCGCTGACGCGCGAGCTGGAGCATTTCATCCACTGCATCGAGACGCGGGCCGAACCGCGCACCAGCGGCGAGGAAGCCATCCGAGTGCTGCGCATCCTGACCGCCGGCACCGTCGCCCACACCAGGCCCTAAGCGAAAAGCGCCGTCTATTCGGCGGGAACCCGCGCCGGCTGGACGGCAAGCCGCCTCAGCATCGCCTCGGCTTCGGCGCCGCGCTCGGAGCGCTCGATGAAGCCGCCGCCGAACACGCGCGCCTCGTTGCCGTCGTCGGAATAGAGCACGCAAGCCTGACCGGGCGCGATGCCGGACTCGCCGTCGACCAGCTCCACCGAAGTGACGCCCGCGCGGTGATGCAGCACCGCCGGGCGCGGCGGTCGCGTCGAGCGCACCTTGGCGAAAAGCTCAAGCCCGGCCGCCGGGATATCGGTTAGCGGGCCATCGCCCAGCCAGTTCATGTTGCGCAAGAAGATCTTGTGGGTTTCCAGCGCCTCGCGCGGGCCGACCACGACGCGGGCCCGGTCGGCGTCGAGATGGACGACGTAGAGCGGCTCGCCGGAGGCGATGCCGATGCCGCGGCGCTGACCGATGGTGTAGCGCAAAATGCCTTCGTGGCGGCCGAGCACGCGCCCGTCTATATGGACGATGTCGCCCGGATTGGCGGCAGCCGGCTTCAGCTTGGCGATGATGTCGGAATATTTGCCCTGCGGCACGAAACAGATGTCCTGGCTGTCCTGCTTGGCGGCGACCGTCAGTCCCATCTCCTCGGCGATGGCGCGAACCTCAGGCTTCGACAGGCGGCCGAGCGGAAAACGCAGATAGTCGATCTGCGCCTGGGTGGTGGCGAACAGGAAGTAGCTCTGGTCGCGGTCGGCGTCGACCGGCCGGTAAAGCGCGCGGTGGGCGCCATTGGCGCCGGAACGGATATAGTGGCCGGTGGCCAGCGCATCGGCGCCGAGTTCCTTGGCGGTCGCCAGAAGATCGGCGAATTTCACCGTCTGATTGCAGGAGACGCAAGGGATCGGCGTCTCGCCCGCGACATAGCTCTCGGCGAACGGGTCGATCACCGCCTTGCGGAAGCGCTCCTCGTAATCGAGCACGTAATGCGGGATGGCGAGCGTCTCGGAGACGCGGCGGGCATCGTCGATGTCCTGGCCGGCGCAGCATGAGCCGGCCCGGTGCGTTGCCGCGCCGTGGTCGTAAAGCTGCAGCGTGACGCCGACGACGTCGTAGCCCTCGTGCTTTAAGAGACCGGCAACAACCGACGAATCGACACCGCCCGACATGGCGACGACGACACGGGTGTTTTCGGGGCGTCCGGGAAGATCGAGGCTGTTCATGGTTCTTTCGTTCTGCGCGGCGCTTCAATGCCAATGGCCGGAATATAGGTCAAGCGTCCCGGCCGCGCCAGCTTTGCAGGCCGGCTCATTTTTCCAGCCGGGTTCAATGCGCGTGCCGGCAGATATCTCAAATGCCGATGAAAAGACTAACGCGGCGTTCATGATCCTTACCTATCCATTAGGGTCTGCTTAGCCAAATTTTAAAGCTGTGGCGGTAATGTGGTGGGGATTGGGTCTTTGAGTTTTTTGTAGAGAGTACGATGACCGATCTAATTAGACCGCGAGTCAAATACGTTATCGGGCCTGACGGCAGCCCACTTACCATCGCCGATCTGCCGCCGACGAACACACGTCGCTGGGTTATCCGGCGCAAGGCGGAAGTGGTGGCGGCGGTGCGTGGCGGGCTTTTGAGCCTGGAAGAGGCGTGCCAGCGCTACAAGCTCACCACCGAGGAATTCCTGTCCTGGCAGGCGTCGATCGACGAATACGGCCTTGCCGGGCTGCGCACCACGCGCATCCAGCAATACCGGCATTAGTCCGATAAGGGCGCTGATCCGCGCCCTTAAAGTTTGCCGGAGCGACGATCTGGGATTTCAGACCGTCAGCACCACCTTGCCGATCGGCCTGGTGGCGAGAAAGGCATGGGCGGCACCGGCCTGTTCGAGCGGAAACGCCTTTGCCACGTGGACGGCCAGCTTTTTCGCGTCGATCAATTTGCCGAGTTCCACCAGAGCGGCACGGTCGGGCACCACGGACATGCGCTCGACGCGGATGCCTTGCGTCCTGGCCTTTGCCTTGGTGGCATCGCTGACATCGAGCAGCGACACCAGAACACCGCCGGCCTTGAGCACTTTTAGCGATTGCTCCGCATGCTCGCCGCCGAACGGCTCCAGAACGAGATCGATGTCGCGAGCCTTTCCGGTGAAATCATCCTCTGTGTAGTCGATCACCTCGTCGGCGCCGAGCGAGCGGACGAAATCGAGCTTTTCCGGGCTGGCGGTCGCGACGACGTAAGCACCGCGCGCCTTGGCGATCTGCACCGCCAGATGGCCGACGCCGCCGGCTCCGGCGTGGATCAGCACGCGCTGGCCAGGATTGAGCCGGCCATGGCGGACAAGGCCTTGCCAGGCCGTCAGGCCGGCCAGCGGCAGCGCGGCGGCTTGGGCGTGGTCTATGCCTTCAGGTTTCGGCGCAAGCTCATCAGCCGGGACAGTGGCGAGTTCGGCGTAAGCTGCCGCCTGTTTGGGAAAGCGCGACATGCCAAAGACGGCATCGCCGACCTTAAGGCCGGACAGGCCGGAGCCCAGCGCCTCGACAGTTCCCGAAACGTCCCAACCAAGGATGAAGGGCGGCTCGCCAAGCAGCGGATAGTGGCCGCCGCGCACTGCGCCGTCGACCGGATTGATGCCGGCCGCCTCGATGCGGACCAGCACTTCGCCGGCCTCGGGTGATGGCGCGGGACGATCGGCAATGACGAGGACGTTGGGTGCGCCGAAGGAATTCTGGATAATGGCACGCATGGGAGGCTCTCTCCTGCTGGTTTGATATGCCACTATCATTTGGATAGTAATATTCTCTTGTCTAGTATGTACCTTTTTGATATATACACACCCCATGGATAGCGAAGATTTTTTCCCTTCCGGTTATGACGCGTTCCGACGGACGTGCCCCTCGCACGCGGTGCTCGAGACGCTCGCCAGCAAATGGGTCCACCTGGTGATTTGTGCGTTGCGCCGGGGCCGGCTCCGCAACGGCGAACTGGCGCGCAAGCTCGAAGGCATCACGCCGAAAATGCTGACGCAGACGCTGCGTATCCTGGAACGCGACGGCCTGGTGCGGCGCGAGGTGTTCCCGGTCATTCCCCCGCGGGTCGAATACGAGCTGACCGAACTTGGCCAGAACCTGGCAGGACTGCTCAATCAGATCAGAGCCTGGTCGGAGCAGCATGTGCCCGACATCAAGAACGCCCGCGCGCGGGCGGCGGAACAGTAAGAGATCTGGATGCCTGAGGCCGGCACCGTTCGGTGCACAGCAATAGCGCTCAAGCGCGACGCGCGTTAAAGCCTTGTTTTCAGCCGATCATGGCGCTGCGGCCGCCGGCTTCCGTGTCGCGCGCCTTGGTGTCGCGCGATTCGAGCATCTCGGCCTTGGAAAGCTCCGCTTCGGCTTCGCTCAGCAATGATTCGGCGACATTTCGCTGCTGGGCGAGGTCGCTTTGCGAATTTCTGAGGTTGTCGCGGCGCAGGCGTGCCGCCTTGGCGAAGGTCGGATAGGCAAAATGATTGATGTCGGTGATGCCGGCCTTCTTCTCTTCGGCCGCGATCTGAAGTTCCAGCTCGACGGCCATGCGCTCGAACTCGGCGATCATCATGTCGAGCTGCAGCAGCTGCCGCCGCTTCTCGCTCACCTGAAATTGCTTCAGCCGAACGAGGTTTTCACGTGACTTCATGATTCGGTACTCCCGGAAACGCACACCTGCACATATCGTCCAATTCACCCGGCAAGGCCCAGGCTTCACCCGTTTCCACCGGCTTTCCCGGAACTATGGGAAACAAACTCCTAAAGTTTTTTGCCGGCGGTAACCATTCGTTTACGGGCATTGTTAATCATACGGCTCAGGACTTAAGGGCGGGTAAAAATTCTGCTACTCGTCGCGAAACCCGGCCAACGAGTCCGAAGAGTCACTTAGTCTGGCTTATTAATGTGCTGCATTAACGGTTTGGGTCTGTGATTCATTATTGGATTCAACAAGGTGTAGAAAGGGGTTAAAAAATCTGATACCGTCATGGACGGGGAATTAGGTTTTATTAACCATTCGATGGCAGCCTCTGCTCAGGCAATCACTGCTCCGGTCCTGGACGGGTCGTGAAATGGTCCGGCAGCAGAAAAGGGGAATGAAATGCGCGTTCTGCTGATAGAAGACGACAGTGCAACCGCACAAAGCATCGAGCTGATGCTGAAATCGGAAAGTTTCAATGTCTATACGACCGACCTTGGTGAAGAGGGTGTCGATCTAGGCAAGCTTTACGATTACGACATCATTCTCCTCGACCTCAATCTCCCGGACATGTCGGGTTATGAAGTTTTGAGGACACTTCGCCTGTCCAAGGTGAAGACGCCGATCCTCATCCTCTCCGGCATGGCCGGTATCGAGGACAAGGTGCGCGGCCTCGGCTTCGGCGCCGACGATTACATGACCAAGCCCTTCCACAAGGACGAACTGGTCGCCCGCATCCATGCCATCGTGCGGCGTTCCAAGGGCCATGCCCAGTCGGTCATCACCACCGGCGACCTGGTGGTCAATCTCGATGCCAAGACCGTTGAAGTCGGTGGCCAGCGCGTGCATCTGACCGGCAAGGAATATCAGATGCTGGAGCTGCTCTCGCTGCGCAAGGGCACCACGCTGACCAAGGAAATGTTCCTCAACCATCTCTATGGCGGCATGGACGAGCCGGAGCTGAAGATCATCGACGTCTTCATCTGCAAGCTGCGCAAGAAGCTCGACGCCGCATCGGGCGGGCAGAATTACATCGAGACCGTCTGGGGCCGCGGCTATGTGCTGCGTGAGCCGGAAGATATCCGCGTCAGCGCCTGATCCCGAAAAGTGAATGCCGGTTTTCGAAAAAGAACGCAATAAAACAATAAGATAGAGCCTCATCCCGATTTCATCGGAATGGAACGGGCCCTGATCAGGCGGCAATCTTCAAGGCGCGGAAGCACTCGAGCAATTGCGGCCGGTTGAACGGCTTCAGCAGGTAACCCTGGGCCCCGGCGCGTTTTGCCCGCATGATCGCCCCGACGTCGACCTCGACCAGCGAAATCAGAACTTGCGGCAATACCGGGCTTTCCATGGAGCGCACGCGGCGGATGAGGTCCTGCGCCTGCATGTCCGGCAAGGCGCCGTCGACGACGATGATGTCCGGCATGTCGGCAGTGCACATCTCGATCGCCTCATGGCCGCTGGCGGCTTCGATCACCATCATGCCGGAGCCGCCCAGGATACGCTTTGCAACCTTCCTGATGACGCTCGAATTGTCGACGAACATGCAGCGTTTCATTCCCGGACCCTCTTTGCCATGCGGCGAACCGGCAGCGTCGTGGCATCTGCCGGGGAACATAGGCCGATCTGGTAAAGAAGCCGAAAAGCCGTTAGGTAAAATTTTCCTGAAGGTGTTGTAAGCGAAATCTTCTTTCGCAATGCTTCACGCGATCAATCTGCAAGCCGATCTCACAGATGTTAAGACGACGCCGCAAATATGACCTGGAGAAAATACTTTCCCCGCTCTTAGCAGAACTTCAGGCTGCAGAAAGGACGATCTCGTCAGCCGTCGCATGGATCCATATCGTCATGTTGGCTTCGCGGGCCAAAAGCAGCGTGTAATAGGGTTGCACCGAATGCGCGTCGATCGGCTCTTCCGGTCTGTGGCCGGAATGCAATTCCAGGAATTTGGGCGGCACGCGCAGCATCGGGCCGCTCGCCGCGAGCGCAAAGCGCGGCTCGGTCTCGAGGTTCTCCAGGGTGACCACCAGCCTGCCGCCGCGCGGAATGGCGGCGTTGGCGACGAGGATGAGGTTGAGCAGCAGCTTGACCTTGTTCTTGGGCAACAGCGCGCGGGTTCCGTTCCAGACCAGTTCCGGCTTCTCGTTCTTCAGGAAGGCGATGGCGACAGCCTCTGCGTCCCCGGTGTCGATCAGCATGCCAGCGGAACCGGCGGCGCCGAAGGCGATGCGGGCGAATTGCAGGCGGGCGGAGGCGTTTTTGGCGCTTTGGCGGATCAGCTTCATGGCGTCTTCGTCGGCGCCGCCTTCGTCGAGCAGCTCAAGCCCGTTGTTTATGGCGCCGACCGGCGAAATGATGTCGTGGCAGACCCGGCTGCACAGCAGCGCTGCCAGGTCGGGTGCGGAAAGGGTGAAAAGCTCGGCCATCGGCAAAAATCCCTGCAAATTTCACAACAAAATGACCGGGCGATCATGATCACGCCTGTCCACACGAATCACGCTCTCTCCCAAGCATTGTGAATACACAGCGCTTGTGCGTGCAGCAACAAATCCAAAATTATCATTGTCGAAAATGGTGTGTTCACGCAGCCTGGGTGCTGCGCGGGCATGCGAAAACAGCCTTCGAACCGCCATGTTCATGTGAGAGTTTAATGGTTGAAAAAGGATTACGGCATAGTTTGCCCCTAACAGTCATCCTTAACGGCCGCCAAAGAGCCGTACGGGTGCGAGGCGTCGGCGAAAGTGCTCCCTGACGGAGATTGGAAGCATGGTTTCCCGATTCTACGACCGGACTTTTTTCCGTGTCATCTCAATGACGATCGCGCTCATCGGCCTTGTCGCCTTTTCGACATCGGCCGCGCGGGCGCAGGAGTACACCGCCCAGGAGATCGTTGATTCCGGTCATAAATTCTTCGGCGCGACATCGGGCGGGCTCGCCACGGTCGTCGAGAAGATTTTCGCCACCTATGGCCTGCCGAACGGCTATCTGCTCGGCGAAGAGGGGTCCGGGGCGCTGATCGGTGGCCTGACCTATGGCGAAGGCACGCTCTACACCAAGAATGCCGGCGATCACAAAGTGTTCTGGCAAGGCCCGTCGCTCGGCTGGGATTTCGGCGGCGAGGGCTCGCGCGTGATGATGCTGGTCTACAATCTCGACGATGTGAGCAGCCTCTATAACCGCTTTGGCGGCGTCGCCGGCTCTGCCTATGTCATCGCCGGCGTCGGTTTCAACGTGCTGAAGAACAACAATGTGCTGCTCGTGCCGATCCGTACCGG
This sequence comes from Mesorhizobium sp. M1163, assembly GCF_040318415.1. Taxonomy (NCBI): domain Bacteria; kingdom Pseudomonadati; phylum Pseudomonadota; class Alphaproteobacteria; order Hyphomicrobiales; family Phyllobacteriaceae; genus Mesorhizobium; species Mesorhizobium sp. M1163. The sequence continues at coordinate 42,649 of NZ_JAMYMF010000014.1, forward strand.
CGTCGGCGCCCGTCTTGGTGTCAATCTCGGCTACCTCAAGCTCACCCAACGCGCGACCTGGAATCCGTTCTGACCTGCACGATGGCGCCACTGCGGTTGGCCCTGTGATCCCACGGTCTGAGCTTTGCCGCGGCAGACCCTTGCCGCGGCGCCGGATTTCCGTCATGCGAAGATGGCAAAGTCGAACTTTGACCATTGCCTGCCGCCCATAACGGCCGGCCATGCATAACGGATAGTCATCTTGGTCCAGTCGATCCTGTTCTTTGTCCTCGGCTTTCTCTGCGCGGGCTTTCTGGCGCTGATGATTGCCCCGGCCGTCTGGCGGCGGGCGGTGGCGCTGACGCGCAGGCGCGTCGAGGGTTCGATGCCGCTGACGCTGGCCGAGATCCAGGCGGACAAGGATCGCGTCCGCGCCGAGTTCGCCGTTTCGGCGCGCCGGCTCGAAATGACCATCAAGTCATTGCGCGAGAAAGCCGCCGAACAGCTGGTCGAGATCGGCCGCGACCGCGAAGCCCTGAAGGAATTGGCGGCCGAGCGGCAGGACAAGAACCGGGTCGTCGCCGACCTCACAACCAGGAGCGAGGAGCTTCGCAAGCGCGATGAGCAGCTGCAGCAGCTGTCGGAGAGGCTTGCGGAGACCGAGCGCGCGCTCGAAAAGCGCGGGCTCGAACTGCGAAAACTGGAGCACATGTATGACGACGCCAGTTTTTCGTCCAGCAGCCGGCAGATCGAGCTGGTGGCGCGCGAATCCGAGCTGCAGAAGCTGGCAAGCGACATTTCGCTGCTGCGCGGCCAGCGCAAGGAGGCGGACAGGCGCAGCCAGGAATTGACAGCCGAAAGCAAGGTTTTGCGGGACGCGCTGAAGGCCGAGAAGAAAAGAACCGGCGACTTGGAAAAGAAGGTCGAACGCCTGCTCGCCACGCTGGCCGATCGCGAGGACAGGCTGGAGCGCCGCGAAAAGGCACTGGTGCGCCTTCGCGAAAGGGCGAAAGGCGCTGAAAGCCCGCCTGCGGCGGCCCTTGCCGGCATGCCAGGAAGCCAGGTCAATGCGACCGCCAACGGCGACATCGAAAAGGCAAGCGCCAAGCTCGATGCCGACCGCGAGCGGCTGGAGGCCAGGCTGACATCGCTGGCACGCGAGAACAGGAGGCTGAAGACAGATCTTGCTGCCGTCGAAACATCGAAATCACACGCCGGAGACGATACCGGCAGCGCCAGCGCGGCATTGCGCGAAGAGATGAACGATCTGGCAGCGCAAGTCGTCGCCTTGACGGCCAAGCTCGACGGCCCGGATTCGCCGATCGCCCAGGCGCTTGCAGCGCCTGAGGATGCGCGGCCGGAGAGCGGCGGACGTAGCCTTGCCGATCGCGTGCGGGCGCTGCAGAAGGCCGCATCGACCAACTGAGACGCCGCAAGCGCAAGAGCGAGACGCCCGGCTCTAAAGCGCGTCGTGTTCGACCGGCCTCATGCGACGCGCTTTATGTTCTTGTTTTGATGCATGTCGTTACCGCAAAACCGCTGCACACTTTTGCGCGCCATGCATCAGGCCCCGGAAAAATGATGAAGTGCGATGGCTGACGCCGCTGCGACATTCAGGCTGTCGAAATCCTGCGCCATACCGATCCGCAGCGTCTGCAGGCGAGCAAGCAGGCTTTCCGGCAGGCCTTCGCCCTCGGTGCCGAGATAGAGAGCCAACCGCTCGTTTCTCTTGGCATCGCGAATGTCGATTTGCCCGCGCGGCGACAACGCGAATTGGCTGAAGCCTTGCTGGTCGAGTATGGCGATGCAGCCGGCGGCGTCGGCAAAGGAGGCGAAGGGGACTTTCAAGGCGGCGCCCACCGAGACGCGGATTGCCTTGCGGTACAGCGGATCGCAGCAGGTCGGATCGAGAAGCACGGCATCCGCGCCAAAGGCGGCGGCATTGCGGAAGATCGAGCCCATATTGTCATGATTGGCGATGCCGACCAGCACAACGATCAGCGCGCGGGCGGGCAGCGCGCCGAGCAAGGCCTCAGCGGAGATGGCCGCACCTTTGCGGCCGATCGCCAATATGCCGCGATGCATGTGGAATCCGGCGATCCTGTCCATGATTTCGCTGGATGCGACATAGATCGGGAGCCCGGCAGGCGCCTTGCGGAGGACGTCATCGAGGCCGGCCAGCCGGTTTTCGAGTACCAGCACCGATTCTGCCTCGAAGCGCCGGGCGGCGAGCAGCGTGTCGAGCACCACCTTGCCTTCGGCGACGAAACGGCCTTGCCGGCCGGCAAGATCTCGCTCCCGGATGTCGAGATAGGCGGCGACGCGGGGATCCTGCGGGTCGTCTATGCGGATCGGATTCATGGCTTCCTCGGCCGACCATGGCATCGGCCGCGAATCGGGATTCGGTTTCGGAAGGCATGATGCCGGATCCGAAGCTCGGACCGTATCTCAGCGTCCAAATGGATGCACGCCGTTCGAACGGTCAAGCCCAATCACTGGACGCCGGGCCGAGGCCCCCTGGCGACGAGAAATACTTGATTCCGCGGCACGGCCCTTCGGCCAAGCCGCTTCAATTCAGAATTTCGATCGGGCGAAGGAACCACACAGGGCCATGCCGCGTCATAGAAGCGGGCTCCTGCTGCAGTCCTGGGAGGACATCGATGATCAGGCTCCTCCTCGTCTTCGCCGCCACGCTTGCCCTCGCATGCGGCGTGGCTCGCGCAGCCAAGCTCGATCCAGCCACCGTCAATCAGGCCCAATTCACTATCGGCGAACCGAAGGGTGTCGATCCGATGCTGCTGAAGGCGCAGATCCTTCTGGATCGCGCCCGCTTCTCGCCGGGCCTGATCGACGGTCGTCTTTCCCAGAACTTCGCCAAGGCCGTCGCCGCGTTTCAGGCGGCAAACGGACTTCCGCCCGACGGCAAGCTCGATCCACAGACCTGGAGCAAACTCATCGCAACCTCCGCCAGGCCGGTGCTGGTGACCTATGAGGTGATGCGCAAGGACGTGCGCGGACCTTTCACCAAGCGTATTCCGGCCCGCTTGGAGAGGATGGCCCGCTTGCGGCGGCTCGGTTACCGCAATGCGGTGGAGAAGTTGGCCGAGCGCTTCCATATCAGCGAACAATTGTTGAGAATGCTTAGTCCTGGCACCAGTCTCAGGAAACCAGGCAGGACGTTGGTGGTGCCTGATGTCGGCAGGGGCGACCCTGCCGCCGGGGTTGCCGCCGTCGAGATCGACAAGGGCGCTCGCCTGGTGCGTGTGCTCGACCGTGCCGGCAAATGGCTGGCGGTCTACCCCGCCTCGATTGGGAGCGATGAGAAACCGGCGCCAAGCGGCACGGCAGAGGTCAAGCGCGTGGTGCACAACCCTACCTATCACTACGATCCGGACTTCGCTTTCAAGGGGGTCAAGACCAAGCGGCCCTTCACCATCGCTGCCGGGCCGAACAATCCCGTGGGATTGGTCTGGATCGATCTCTCCATCGAAAGCTACGGCATCCACGGTACGCCCGAACCGGGCAAGATCGGCACGACCTTTTCCCATGGCTGCATCCGGTTGACCAATTGGGATGCCGAAGACCTTGCTTCCATGGTGCAGCCGGGCACGAAGGTCGAGTTCAAGGACGAGATTGCGCAGGCCGCCGACGAGCGCGCTGAGTAGCAGGCGGACTTGGCAGCAAAGCGGACTTGCCGGCCAAACGGACTTGGCGGGGCATCCTCCGCTCCGGCCGCCCCGGCCAATCAGGTCCCGGCGCGACGCAGCCGGTGAGCCATCTGCGACAGTTCACCTTCGCCGAAAATGCCGTCCAGCATGTGCAGCAGTTCGCGTACCGCGCCGGATTTGCAGGAATAATAGATCATTTGCCGGTCGCGACGGGTCTCGACAAGGTCGGAAGCCCTGAGCTTGGCCAGATGCTGCGACAAAGCGGATTGGCTGAGCGACACTTTCTCGGCTATGGCGCCGACCGACATTTCGCCCTCGGCCAGATAGCTCATGATCAACAAACGTTTTTCGTTGCCCATCAGCGTCAGAAACGCGGCCGCGGCTCCGGCGTTGGCGACTAGCTTGTTCGAGACCATAGATCCCCCATGCCTTCCTGCTCATCCGCCGCTATGGGGGCAATAGCGTCGGATTCCATAGACTTTCCCTATAGATGCACGCCAGCGATTCAGCGTCACTCGCAAAGGTAGAACATTTCGCTCAAATCTCAAGGCTTGCTTTCCATGCAAGCCGATTAACTGTGCGGCTGTGATCAATTTGCCGATCGGGCAGCCTTTGCCATGTCGACCAGGACAGGCCTGAGGTCGCGTGCCGCCTGCAGCGGATTGGGAAAAAAGACCCGGCAGACATTGTCGCCGGATACGAGATCCATCCCGTCGGCGTCGAAGCCGGTGACGATCCAGCCGTCGCGCTCGGCCCCGCCGAAATGACTTGCGTAGAGGGCAATCGCATCGAGATGGTCGGCGTTCATGTGGTCGAGTGCCGATTGCTCGCCGGCGGCAAGCTCTTCAACGATTGCTCCCGTCGCGACCAGATCGGCGCGTTCGAGCAGATAGGCCTTGCCGAAGCCGCCGTTCAGGCTGGCGCGCTCCGGTTCGAGCCGGAAGATCGAGAAGTCGCCGAGCCCGGCATAGAGCTTCGCCTTGGGATTGCGGTTGAGGTAGCGCCGCTCGGCGCGGGCGTGTTCGTTCGATCCGCGTTCGAGCCGTACGGCGCGGCAGACGAGCGTCAATCGCGGATGCGCCAGCGGATCGCCCTTGCCGGGTTCGCCGACGAGCAGCGAGCAGCGCGGGTCGGCAAGGATAGCGCCGGTATGGGCGGACAGCATCGACACCAGGATCAATGGCGTGCCGTCGATGTCGGTGGCGACACCGACCCTGCTGGCCAGCGGCGAACCGGTTCCTGGCTCGAGCACTGCCAGCGCGCCGAAACGGGCGCTGCGGATCAGCGTCTTTGCCAGCCTGATCGCCTCGGCGTCGGTCGCGCGGATCACGTCTTTCCTGGGTTCGTCCAAAGCACCACCGTCGCGTTTACTTCGGCGCCATGCGGATGGCGCCATCGAGGCGAATGGTCTCGCCGTTGAGCATCTGGTTCTCGATGATGTGCAAGGCAAGTGCGGCATATTCCGAAGGCTCGCCCAAACGGGAAGGGAAGGGCACTGCCGCACCGAGCGAATCCTGCACCTCCTGCGGCATGCCGGCCATCATCGGCGTCCTGAAGATGCCGGGCGCGATGGTGCAGACGCGAATGCCGGAGCGGGCGAGATCGCGCGCCACCGGCAGCGTCATGCCGACGACGCCGCTTTTGGATGCCGAATAGGCCGCCTGGCCGATCTGGCCGTCATAGGCGGCGACCGATGCGGTGTTGACGATGACGCCGCGCTCGCCGCCCTGCAGCGGCTCGAGCTTCGCGGTCCGGTCGGCAACCAGGCGGATCATGTTGAAGGTGCCGATCAGATTGACCTCGATCACCTTGCGGTATTGGTCGAGCGGATGTGGTCCGTCCTTGCCGATCGTCTTCATGCCGATAACGATGCCGGCGCAATTGACCAGGATGCGCGGCTCGCCGAGCGTCTCAGCCACTTCCGCGACAGCAGCGGCACCGCTTTCCGCGTCGCTCACATCGCATCGGACGGCAATGCCGCCGATGTCGGCCGCCACCTTGGCCGCCCGCTCGATGCCGAGATCGAGGACGGCAACCCTGGCGCCGCCGGCGGCAAGAGCGCGCGCCGTCGCCTCGCCAAGGCGGGAGCCGCCACCGGTGACGATCGCAATCTGGCCGTTCGGGTTCATCTCGACGTCCTCCTCCGAGCCCAGACTATTCTGCCAAGCCACCGTGCGACAGCGCCGGCATGGTCACGCCATCGCCGCGATGTGCTCGCCAATCCTCGCCTGGTCGGCGTGGCAAACCTCGCCCACCAGCCTTGCCACTGCGCCCGGCACGATCTCGTGCGCCAAAAGCCGGTCGAGGTCGACCGGACGCGGCATCGAGATCTGCCCACGCGGCAGCCTCTTGAAACCGAGCGGACCGTAATAGGGTTCGTCGCCGACCAGCATCACGGCCGGCGCGCCGGCTTTGGCAGCGGCTTCGAGCGCGATTGCCACCAGCCGGCGGCCGATGCCGAGGTTCTTGAAGGCCGGCTGCACGGCGAGCGGCCCTAGCATCAGCGCGCGGCCGGCGCCCGCGGCGATGCGTGTCATCCGTACCGAGGCGACGACGGTTGCGCCGTCGACGGCCACGAAGGACAAAGCCCGTTCATGCGGGCCACCTTGGCGGATCCTGTAGGCAGCAAGCACGAAACGGCCCGGCCCGAAGGCTTCGTCATTGATGGCTTCGATTTCAGGATCATGCGCCGGAGTTTCCGGCAGGTATTTCACGTCGGCAAGGCTCATGGTCTTTGCGTTCCGGTATGCGAGGAAAGGTTTGCTGCAAGCGGCAGCGTTCGCCAGTCAGCGCTTCATCAAGCGCGGGCGCTCTTTCGTCGTCGGTCGAACCGGATCAGGGCAAAGTCGAACATGCGGATTGTCCGCTAGCACCAATTTTCAGCCGCCGCAATCGGCCGGTTGCGCTCGACGACGCAGCTGTTGACGATCTGTTCAGCGCTGGCGATTTCGGCAGGTCCATTTCATGCCCTACATCAGGCAGGAACGCGAAAGGACATTTCATGGGATTGCTAGTCGAAGGCCAATGGCAGGACCGCTGGTACGATACCGGGGAGAGCGGCGGCAAATTCGTGCGGGCGCAGTCGCAGTGGCGCGACTGGGTGACCCGCCACGGCTTCCCGGCCGAAGGGCGAAAACGTGGCTTCAAGGCCGAGCCCGGCCGCTATCACCTCTATGTCTCGCTCGCCTGCCCGTGGGCGCATCGGACGCTGATCTTTCGCGTGCTCAAAAAACTCGAGGACGTGATTTCCGTCTCGGTCGTCCATCATTTCATGGGCGCCGACGGCTGGACGTTCCTGGCCGAGGACGGCGCGACCGGCGACACGCTCTACGGCCTCGATTTCCTGCACCAGATCTACACCAGGGCCGATCCCGGCTATTCGGGCCGGGTCACCGTTCCCGTGCTGTGGGACAAACGCGAGCAGACCATCGTTTCCAACGAATCCTCCGAGATTATCCGCATGCTCAATTCGGCCTTCGACGAATGGGGCGATGCCAAGCTCGATTTCTATCCGCAACCGCTGCGCGGCGAGATCGATGCGGTCAATGCGCTGGTCTATCCCGCGGTCAACAACGGCGTTTATCGTGCCGGCTTCGCCACCACGCAGCCAGCCTACGAGGAGGCGTTCGGCGAATTGTTCTCCACGCTCGACATGCTGGAGGACCGTCTGTCAAGGCAGCGCTATCTCGTCGGCGGCCGCATCACCGAGGCGGATTGGCGGCTGTTCACGACACTGGTCCGCTTCGACCCGGTCTATGTCGGCCATTTCAAGTGCACTCTGCGCCGCATCGCCGACTATCCGAACCTGTCGAATTATCTGCGCGACCTCTACCAGGTGCCGGGCGTCGCCGGCACGGTGAATTTGCACCACATCAAGTCGCACTATTACGGCAGCCACGAGACCATCAACCCGACGCGCATCGTGCCGGTCGGGCCTGAGCTCGACTATGGCGCGCTGCACGACCGCAACAGGTTCAGGAAGGCGGCGTGAGACCGGCGCCCTAGCGGAAGGTTTCTGAGTCCATCTTTGCCCTTCTGACGAGATCAGCTTTCAATGTGGTATTTCCAAATCGATTGGAGTAGCCGAGCGACGTTGCCAGGAACGCCACGATGCCGCCGATCATGACGATCTGGACCGACATCTGGAGCGGGATTGCGCGAAACGATCCCGACAGCAGAAGCACGGCCATTCCCAAACCCATTTCTATCAGGCTTGAGAAGCCGACCATTTTCCAGAATTCAGTGCGAGTAAAAAGCCGAGCATGTCGCTTTATAAAAACGAAATATGTCACGAATGCCGCAAAAAGTTGTATTGCGAACTGGATGCCTCTTCCACTTTTTTCCAACCTGGATGGATCTATCCCAAGGACCATTGTCGAAATTAAGGCTGTAGCAAGAATTGTTGTCACAGTAATTACCGTGTAAAGTGAGATATATAGTACGATTCTAAGCCTGTCGTTTTGGCTATGTTTCATTTTTCTCTTATCGCCTAATATATATATTCCTCTCGGAGAACAATGGATGTTGCCGGCCTAAACCGAAGCAGCCAAAGCTGTTGGAGAGATGATCTACCAGTAAGGCGATGCCGAATTCCCCTCAAAAACTTCGGCAATCCGCCGCAGCGTCGCCGGTGTCGTGCCTTCCGGCAAGCGGTCGAGCGGAAAGAAGCCGGCTTCGGCGATCTCGCGGTCGGGCAGCTTGGGTGCTGGCTGATCGAACTCCTCGACCAGATAGAGACCGACATGATCGCGGCGGCTGGCGCGGCGGTTGAAATGCAGGGACTTCAGCACCGGCGGTCCGGTCAGCGCGATGTTGCCTTCCTCGAAGACTTCGCGCGTCAGCGCTTCGATCATCGTCTCGCCCAACTCGACGCCACCGCCGGGCAGGTGCCAGCCAGGGACATAGGTGTGGCGGATGAGGAAGATGGAATTGGAGGGGCGGTCGTGGATCAAGCCGCGCACGCCGAGCGTCATCGGCCGCCGCAGTACGAAGTACAGGTGAAACAGCCTTGCCCTGAAGCCTGGCCAGCCGGTCTGGCGCAGGGCTTGCTCCGGATCCGGCGTCATCGTCCGCGAAACCGTGAGTGGAAAGCCGCGCGCGCCTCGCCTATGAAGAAAAGATGTTCAGGCTCGCGCATATTTCCGATGTCCATCTGGGGCCGCTTCCCGATGTAACCTATCGCGATCTCGCCTCCAAGCGCGTGGTCGGTTACGTCAATTGGCAGCGTAACCGCCGCCGCCACATGCACGACGCCGTCATCGACACGATCGTCGCCGACATGAAGGCCAGCGGGCCGGACCATCTCGCCATCACCGGTGACCTGGTCAATCTGGCGCTCGACGGAGAGATCGAGATGGCCAAGCACTGGCTGGAGACGCTGGGCTCGCCGAATGACGTGTCGGTCGTGCCAGGAAATCATGATGCCTATGTGCCGGGCGCCTTCGACAAGACCTGCCGGTCCTGGGCAGCATGGATGACCGGCGACGGCGTCAATACGCCGGTCGACCGCAACACCTTTCCCTATCTGCGCGTGCGCGGCGATGCTGCGCTGATCGGCGTCTCCACGGCGCGCGCCACGGCTCCGTTCATGGCCAACGGCTTCTTTCTGGAAGGCCAGGCGGAAAGGCTGCGCGACATGCTCGACGCCACAGGCAAGCGCGGCCTGTTCCGGGTGATCATGATCCACCACCCGCCGGTGCGCGGCGCCGTTTCGCAGAACAAGCGGCTGTTTGGCATCTCGCGCTTCCACAAGGTTCTTCACCGGCACGGCGCCGAGCTTGTGCTGCACGGCCATTCGCATGTGCCGTCGCTCTTCTTCATCGGCGCCCGCAAGGCCAAAATCCCGGTGGTCGGGGTCGCCGCCGCCGGGCAGGCCCCCGGCAGTTCGCATGCACCGGCGCAATATAATCTGCTCGACATCGACGGTGAAAAGGACAATTGGCGGATCAGGCTGACGCGCCGCGGCCTGACCGGGCCGGCATTGCCGCCCAGCGACCTGCAGACAATGGAGCTTGGCGTCGAAGCCGAGGCGTCGATGGCTGGAGCAATTCCAGGAAAAGTGTGAAACGGTTTTCCGTCCGGAATTGCGTCAAAACAAAGAGATAGAGCGGTTCAGCGTTTCCGTGAAACGCTGAACGGCTCTAGAAGCTGATTTTCATTGCGACAATACGGTCCCAGAACAGCACGAGCGAAATCGCCAGGCCGACCAGGGCGCCGGCGGCGATCAGGCCCAGGCCCGAGAAGAAGGCCGACCAGCCGTTGCTGCGCGCAGGGACATGCAGCGGCGGCTCGGCTTCCACCACTAGGGCGCGTTTCAGGCCGGCGACGGCCTGCTCGATGCCGCCTTCCATCATCCTTTGGCGTTCGACGACGCGCTCGGCGACATAGCGCGTCACCTGATCGGCAACGACCTTCATCTCGGTCGACTCGGCGAGCACGACGCGGCCGATGCGCGTGTCCTTGAGAAAGCGGTAGGTGCGGCGGTCGCGTCCCATGGCGACATGGCTGACGGCGTCGATCCACAGCCTTGGCTGCAGGCCGGACGAGACGGCGAAGTCGAAACTGTCCATGTCGGTGGGTACGTCGCCGAACACCGGGGCGAGTTCGGCGGCAAGCAAATCGAGCCGCATGCGATGCGCTTCGCGCATGTCGATGACGACGTCGTCGCGGTCGGCGAAGGCGTTCTTGACGTCGCGAATGGCATCGGACAGTTTTCGCGACTGATCGATCTGGGTGATGTTCTCGCCTGCATCCTTCATCGGCGTTGCCTCGCGGGTTTGGTTAACACCGAATTAACACAGCCGCCGGCAAAATGCACTTGCGAGATCGATGGGTGGGCAAGGGTTCGCTGGAGCAGCACCAGCGCCGCCGCCGTGCCTGTGCGAAGACCGATCAGCTCGCCGCAGCGGCGAATCCCGGACGAAGCCGCCTGCTGCGGCGTCGCATATTGCGACGGATGGCCTCGGCGATCAGGCCGGGCGCTTCCTCGACCAGCATATGGCCGGCTTCCAGCACGTGGTGCAGATGAAAACGCTTCGGCAGGCCGTCCGCTTGGCTGACAGGCAGCACCGCGTCGTCCGTCCCCCAAACCACCATCACCGGCATGTTCAGCGTTTCAAGCCGCTCGCTCGGGATGACACCTTGCCGATCATCCCTGGTCATTGCAGCTGCGAGCTCGACAAGTGTCCCCAACTGGCCGGGACGCTGGCGCATCTCGTTGAGGAGATCGACCCGGTGCTGCGGGGGGTGGCTTTGCGGTCCCGACATGGCGGCAAGGCAGGCGCGGATTTCGTCGGTGCCGGCAGCGGCGGCGTAGCGGCGCAGCAGCGGGCCATTGATCTCAGGACCAAGACCGCCCGGTGCCAACAGCGTCAGCGAGGCCATTCTTTCGGGCTCGCTCAATGCCATCAGGGCGGCCACGGCGCCGCCCATCGAATGGCCGACGAGATGGGCCCGCTTTATCCCGCGTGCGGAAAGGTCCGCAAGGACGGCACTGGCTGCGATCCTGGCCGGACCGCCGTCCGGAAAATCGAGCGACAGCCCGTGAGCCGGCAGATCATAGGCCAAGGTCCGCGCGCCGGGCGCCAGGGACGCGACCACATCGCGCCAGTCGTCGTGGCAGCCACCGAAGCCATGCAGGAAGACAATCGTCGTCGGGCCGGTGCCCCGTTCGGCAGCGTAAAGGGATCGGGTCATGCAAACTTAATGGGTTTGTGCCGGGATCAGTCCGGATGCCGGGGGGATCAGTCTTTGTGCCGCGATTGGTCTTTATGCCGCGATGGGTTTGGGCCGGTTCAATCGTGTCTGAATTGCGCTTTGGCCGTGCGGATGGCCAGTAAAATTTTCGCGATCAGCTGACGTCGTTCGCGCGCCGGAAGACGTCAGCTGGCACCGCCAAGCCCGGCGGCGCGCAGGGCCTCTACCAGTCGGTTGGTCAGATCGGCGGGATATCTGCGCTCGACGAACGTTGCACGCGGATCGGCTGCGAATTTCGGGAATTTTGTGGTCAATTCCTGCAGCAGCCTGCTTGCCAGCTTTTCGCGGCCGGCAGCGTTGGCACCGATCAGCCGCGCCGCCAGATAATGCGATTTCATTTCCGTCGTTCGCAAGCCGTCGCTGGCAAGCGTCGCCTTGTTCATGTCGCCCATCATGAACTCTCCTGCGAACAGCCCGTAATCCCACCATGTCGGATGGGCGCTGGCGATATCCACCGCGTGAGCAAGGATCGGGGTGCCCTCGCTGTACCTGCCGGCGAAAACGAGCCCGTAGCCATAGGCGGCGGCCATTGCGAGATCGTAAGGATTGAGTTCGTAAGCCTTGCGCATCCAGCGGATCGATTCCTCGGAATTGCCGATGCGCGAATTGAGATAACCAAGGGCGCGGTGCGCATAGGGGCTGGTGGGGCCCATCTGGATGGCGCGATGGGCAAACATCATCGCCTTTTCCATCGTCGCGTCGGCGGGGTAGGGATAATGGTCGGTGACCGCCTCCAGATGCAAGGACGCGAGTTCCGAATAGACGAGCGACGACTTCGCCTCCCGGTTGGCAAGATCTTCGAGGCAGCGGTAGGCGGCTTCGTGCGTCTGCGCGTTCTGGTCGAGATAATATTTGCCGTTGAGCACCAGACACGCCGTCAGCCCGGTCTGGATGCCGCTCTGCTCGATGTAATTGTAGATCGTGCCCGAGGCGGGAAGAGCCGAGCTCAAAATGCCGGAGATTTGGTCCTCGATAGCGGTGTTTGCGCTGTCGCCGGCGGTCAGGTTGCGTGACAGCAGCACGCGGCCGGTCGCCACGCTCTGCAGCTCGAGCATAATGTCGCCGCTGCGCGGCCCGGGCAGGACATCGAACACGAAGCTGGCGGCGTCGGTAAGTGGATCGGGCGGGCTGTCGGCATCACGACCGATGAAGTTGATGGTATCGAAGCCGCTAAGGCCGGCGCGCAGTGATGCAGCGACACGGCGAGCCACGTCGCTGTCGGCCTTGATGGCAATGTAAACCTGGGGGAGGGTTTCAACCGGAGGCGCCGCTATGCTGCCGGTCGCCACCGCGGTCTCGACCGCCGTGTCGCCGCCGGTCAGCAACACCACGCTGCCCTGGCGAAGGATCAGCACACCCAGCATGAGGATGACCAGCGCGATCGCCAGCCAGAAGAACTGCAAATGGCGCTGCAGCGACGGTGCAGCGGGGCTGAGCGCTGGAACGCTCAGCAATGCAGCCGGATGTGCCCGGTTGCGGGCATCCTCCGAGGATCCGGGCGGGGCGCTCGTCGCCGCCTCCTCTGTCGCCGGCTGCGGCTTGCTCTCTGCCTCGGCCTCCGCCGGCAAGCGAATGGCATTGAGTTCGTAGGATGGAACATAGCCGCCGCGCGGAATGGCGATGCGGACCGGTTCGGCAACGCCCTCGTTGGCGAAGTACTGCTGCAGCAGCTCGCGCAGCCTGCCGGCCTGCACCCGCACCACCGCATCGGTCGACGGATCGAAATCGCCGTCCTTGCCGAAGACGTCCATCGCTATGGAGAAGCCCTTGAGCCGGTCGGCTTCGCCTGCCTGCTCGCGCTCGACCAGGTAGCGGAGCAGCTTGCGCGCGCGCTCGGATCGTCCGAACGTTTCGCTGGCCAGCAATCGCTCCAACGTTTCGCGCACTGCGGGGGCGGCAGGCGTGGTATGCTGCAAGTGTCGATCCCTTCGAATTCGGCACAGGTTGAGGTACGATCATATAGCGCTGGCGCCGCCTTACAAGCATGTGCTTATGGTGCGATAGCGTACCCACCGGATAAATATCCGGTGGCTGATGGCGCGGGCCTGGCAGTTTCGGCTAGCCGCCCTTCCGGCCGACGATGCGGTTGGCGGCCGAAACCACGGCTTCGAGCGAGGCGGCGACGATATTGGTGTTGATGCCGGCGCCGAACAGCTTGCCGCCCGGATGTTCCATCTCGACATAGGAAATGGCCGAGGCATTCGAGCCGCGCTGCATGGAATGCTCGGAATAATCGAGCACCGACATCGGCACCCCGACGTGGCGCGACAGCGCATCGACGAAGCCGTCGATCGGGCCAGTACCGGTGCCGGATATGGTCACCTCCTTGCCCCCGTCGAGGATCACCGCTTCGACCACGCGCCGGCCCTTGACCTCGGTGTCGGGGTAGGTGTGGTGGTCGAGGAACTTCAGCCGCGCGCCGGGCTGGTCGACATAGGTGTCGAGAAAGCGCTCGTAGATGCGCTTGGCCGGCACCTCCTTGCCTTCGGCGTCGGTGATCGCCTGGATGGCCTGGCTGAACTCGATCTGCAGGTTGCGCGGCAGGTTGAGGCCGTAATCCGCATGCAGCACATAGGCGATACCGCCCTTGCCGGACTGCGAGTTGATGCGGATGATGGCTTCGTAGCTGCGGCCGACATCGGCCGGGTCGATCGGCAGATAGGGCACCTCCCAGTGCGGCGTGTTGGCCTTGCGCAGCGCCTTCATGCCCTTGTTGATGGCGTCCTGGTGCGAGCCGGAAAAGGCAGTGTAGACGAGCTCGCCAACATAGGGATGGCGCTCGGGGATCTTCAGCTGGTTGGAGTATTCGTAGACGTCCTTCATGCGGTTGATATCGGAGCAGTCGAGCCCGGGATCGACGCCTTGCGTGTACATGTTGAGCGCCAGCGTGACGATGTCGACATTGCCGGTGCGCTCGCCATTGCCGAACAGCGTGCCTTCGACGCGGTCGGCGCCCGCCATCAGGCCGAGTTCGGTGGTGGCGATGCCGGTGCCGCGGTCGTTGTGCGGATGCAGCGAGATCAACAGGTTCTCGCGGTTGTCGAGATTGCGGCACATCCATTCGATGCGGTCGGCATAGATGTTGGGCGTCGACATCTCGACCGTGGAGGGCAGGTTGATGATCAGCTTGTTTTCCGCCGTCGGCTGGACGATTTCGGTGACGGCGTTGCAGATCTCCAGCGCCACTTCGAGCTCGGTGCCGGTAAAACTCTCCGGCGAATATTCAAAACGATAGCCGCCGCCGGCCTTCGCCGCCATGTCGGTGATCATCTTGGCCGCATCGGTGGCGATCCGCTTGATGCCGGCGACGTCTTTCTCGAAGACGACGCGGCGCTGCAGCTCGCTCGTCGAATTGTAGAAATGGACGATCGGGTTGGTGGCACCCTTGAGCGCCTCGAAAGTGCGGGTGATCAGTTCCGGCCGGCACTGCACCAGCACCTGCAGCGAGACGTCGGTGGGCACGTTGCCTTGTTCGATGCACCAGCGGGCGAAATCGAAGTCGGTCTGCGAGGCCGACGGGAAGCCGATCTCGATCTCCTTGAAGCCCATGTCGAGCAGCAGGGCGAACATGCGCGCCTTGCGTTCCTGGCCCATCGGATCGATCAGCGCCTGGTTGCCGTCGCGCAGGTCGACCGAGCACCAGATCGGCGCCTTGTCGATCACTCTCGAAGGCCAGGTGCGATCGGCAAGGCCGACGGTCGGATAGGGCTGGTATTTGCGGGCGGCGTCCGGCATGCCCTTTACCGCAGGCTTGCTGATTTCCTCTACATTCAGGCGGATATCTTCTCGTGCGTTCATCGTCGTTTCTCCCGGCGGCTCGCGGATCCAGCTTCAGGCGGATTGGTGGCGAGCGGCGCCTTTACCAGAATTTCGTTCGCTTGATGTGACGTGCCAATTTGTGACTGGCCAAGGAGCGTGCGCGTGAGCGGCAATTCGACCGCCGGGCGCTCCTTCAGCGAACCCGGCGATCGCCGATAAGGCCGAGAAGCAGCAGGGTGGAGGCAAGCGCGCGAACGGTCTGGCCGGCAATGCCGGTCGGGCGGGACGCAAAAGAGGTGGCGCGCGGGCTCATGGCGGATTTCATACAGGAGCGGGCAAAGCGAGGCAAGTGGGAGCCTCGCCGTCGCAGAAGCTGCCGATCTCCCCCCGCAAGGGGGAGATTGGATGTCGCCTTGGTTTTCGCCAACATTCAAAGTTGAGGGTGGGGCAACTTTGTTCTTGCTTTGTGCCGGCAGCTATGCTACTAATCTGGCTATGGTGCTGATTGGCGCCGAGGACCCGCCGTCGAGGCGGGTTTTTTATTTCCGGCACCTCCCAGGAGGAAACATGACCACACCCGATCCGATCCGCCGCTTTGTCGAAGCCACCAATGCCGGCGATAGCGAAGCCTTCCTGGACAGTTTCACGCCCGACGCCTTCCTGAGCGACTGGGGCCGGTCGTTCAAGGGCCGCGAGCAGATTGCGCGCTGGAACCAGTCGGACAATATCGGCGTGCAATCCAGGCTCCGCATCCTCGGCATCGCAGCGAAGGACGGCACCTGCCGCGTTCGCATCGCCGTCGAAGGCAACGGTTTCAACGGGGACGGCGATATGGTCTTCACGCTGGACGGCGAGCGTATATCGGGCCTGGTGATCAGCTGACGCACTGCCCGGCTGGTCTTTACTCCCGCAGGCTTCTCGCCATCAGCCGCGCCACGCTTGGGCCGACCAGAAGCACGATCAGGAAGCGTGCCGATTGCAGCGCCATGACGAAGGAGATGTCGACATGCTGCGCGGCGGCGGCGATGATGGCGACGCTGTCCATGCCGCCGGGGCTGGTCGCCAGATAGGCGGTCAGCGGATCGATGCCGAGCAGGCGGCTGATCAGGAAGGCGAGGCCGCCGCAAAAGACGATCAGGGCAATGATCGAGCCGACGATCTGCGGCAGCGCGCGGGCCGCGTGGCGCAAAATGGCCCTGGTGAAATTCAGGCCGATGCTCCAGCCGATCATTGTATAGCTCAAGGCGAGCAGCCAGGGCGGCAGCTGCATGGTCACGCCGAGCCCGAGATGGATCACGGTGCCGAAAATGAAGGTGCCGAGGAAGAACGGCGACGGCAGCCTGAAAAGCTTTCCGGCGAGGCCGCCGACCAGCGCCACGCCGAATGTCGCGGCCAAGCCTTTCGGGTCGACCGGCGGAAACCAGACGATGGCCGGCACCTCGATGCCTGAGGTGTCGACCCAAAGCTTGGCCACCAGGGCCGCCGTCATCGAGACGCAGATGACGCGCAGATAGAGCATGAAGGCGACGAGGCGCTGGTCGGCGCCGAAGGCACCGGCCATCAGCACCATGGCGGTGGCGGCGCCCGGCGATGAACCCCAGACGGCGGTGGTGCCGGGCAGGATGCGCCAGCGGCTGATCAGCCAGCCAAGCAGGCTGGATGCCGCGACCGTCGCCATCACGACGCCGAGGAACAGCGGCCATTCCTTGTAGAAGACGGGAAAGATATCGGCCGAGATGGAACTGGCGACCAGGCAGCCGACGACCGCCTGGGCGGAGCCGAACAGAACCCGCGGCACGCGCACCGTGGCGCCGTTGGTGCCGGCAGCGATGGCAGCCAGCATCGGCCCGATCAGCAGTGCGGCGGGCAGGTTGGCGAGTTCCAGCGCGCCGGCAAACAGCACCGAGACCACCACCAGGACCGGCCACTGCCAGCCCTTGTGGATCCGCGCCAGATGCTCGATGGCCGGCGGGTTCGGGGAAGAATCCATAGATCGGCTCTTAGACCGGTCGCGAAAAAATGCGAACCCTTTTTGCGGGGGGAAAAGGGCTTGGGTGGTAATAGGACCGCGAAGGCCGAAGTGACATTCAATCTCCCACTTGAGGGGGAGATGGCCGGCAGGCCAGAGGGGGGGCGCTGTCCCGCCGGCCTCTCCCTCTATTCCGCCTTCGCCGGCAACCCAAACCCACCAGCCGGATGCGTCTCCACCTGGAACTCGAAGCCGGCGATGATCGGCCGTGCCTTGGCGATTGCCGCCTGGACTTCGGGCAGCTGCAGCGAAGCTTTATGGCTTTCGGCGTCGGTCCACACTTCGGTCACCCAGATCGCGTCGGCGTCGGCCGGGTCGGTGGCGATGATGTAGTTCAGGCAGCCGGGCATGGCGCCGGTGCTGGCGAGCAGGACCTCCATGACCGCGTCGCGCTGGCCGCGCGTCGCCCGCATCTTGCCGATCAGTCCGTACATTCGCTTTGCTCCGTTGAGATTACGCAACCAGGAGTATGCAGTTCGCCGTCTACGGCATCAACTGGCCGCCATTCACCTCGATCACCTGGCCGGTGATGTAGCCGCTCAACAGATCGGAGGAGAGGAACAGATAGGCGCCAACGCAGTCCTCGGCGGTGCCGGCGCGGCCCTGCGGGATGGTGGCGATCATGCCTTTCATCTGGTCGTCGGTCGAGTAGCGCTCGTGGAAAGGTGTCGCGATCGTGCCGGGCGCCACCGCGTTGACGCGGATGTTGAAACCGATCAGCTCCTTGGCCATGCCGCGCGTTACGTTGGAGACGAAGGCCTTGGCGGAGCCGTAAAGGCCGGCGCCGCCACCGGCGCCGTTGCGCGCGGCGATCGAGGAGGTGTTGACGATGAAGCCGCCCTGCCGCTTCAGCCATGGGATCGCCTTGCGCGAAGCTGTCAGCACGGAACGCGCGTTGAGGTCCATCACCGCGTCGTAATGCGCCTCGGTCTGCTCGGCATAGGGCACGCGGCCGAGCATGCCGCCGGCATTGTTGACGAGGCCGTCGAGCCGGCCGAAATGTTGCGCACTGTCCTCGACGACACGCTCGACATCGGCGGGGATCGAGAAATCGCCCTGGGTCAGGAACACGTCGCCGCCACCGTTGCGAATGGTCGCCGCCAAGTTTTCGGCAGCCACCCGGCTCGAATTGTAGTGCAGTGCGACACGGCATTTCTGCGCGGCATAGGCAAGTGCAAGCGCCGCGCCGATGCCGGTCGAGGCGCCGGTGACCAGCACCGCCTTTCCGGCAAGGTCGGGGATGACCAGAGAGGGGCTGACAAGGGTGGTGGTGGCTGGCACGTCTATTCCTCCGGGGGACTCGGCCTGCTCTTCGTAGGCCCTCCCAGTCCTCGCGTTCAAGTCCGTAAAAGCCTATGGCCTGAGATAGGCGTAGCCCTGGCGCTGCAATTCGGCGAGCTTGACGACACCGCCTCTGTCGGCGGCATGGAAGCCGTCGAGCAGGTCGGCCAGGCCGATATCCATGCCGTGCATGGTGTTGGCGCAAGCGTGCGGGCTGAGCCCATCCTGGACAAGGCCGGCGAAACGCCCGGAAATGGCGGCGGATATGCCCTTCGACTTGAAGGCGGCAAGTGCTGGGCCGTGCACGACAAGCGCGATGTCGACCTTGCGGTCGGTGCCTTCGAAGTGGTTCTTGATGTTGCCGAGCACGAAATTGACCTTGTCGAGATCGCTGAGGTGATAGGCGACCTTTTGCCTTTCCTCTTCGACGGCCTTGACTTCAATGGCTGCCGCCTTGGTGGGGCGCAGCCCGAAAAGCCCGGCGGCCCCGGCAAGACCGACGCGGAAAATATCGCGGCGTCGCATGGCTTCATCTCCCATTTAGCCGGCCCGCGCAAATTGCGTGGCCTCGGCCTCGATCCTAGCATAAATTGACATCACGTCTTGTCGGGGCAGGGGGAGCCAGCATGATATCAAAGACCGTGATGGGCGCCGGAGTTGGGGTTGCCTTGCTTGCCGCAGTCGCCGGCGCGGCTTTCGCCGATGACACGCTCAAACTCACCGAGCTCAGCCCCGACGGCAAGGACGCCTGTTTCGGGCGCGTCTACGACGCCGCGCATCTCAAGTCGCATCCGCACCAGAAGGTGGCGCGCATCTTCTTCTATTACGGCCGCGATCCGGTCAGCCGGCCAAACGAGGAGCCAAGCACCGGCATCGATTCCTCCTACAATGGCTTCATGGCGACGACGGTACGCCGTGCCAAGGCGCCGGAATGGCTCGGTGGCTGGTGCAGTCATGAGTCGGAGGACGGCAAGACCGGCCCGATCCGCTGCGGCATGGACTGCGATCGCACCATGGCTTCGCTGAAGGTCGACGACAAGGGCCGGCTGATCGTCTCGGACGTGCAGCCCGATCTTTATCTCGATGCCGGATCGGAAGACGAGCTCGGGGAGGCGGAGTACGAACGGCAGGCGTTGGGCAAGGACGACAACGGCTTCAGGCTCGATCCGATGCCGGCCGCGACCTGCAAGGCGGAGTTCGCCCGCATCGACCCGATCGATCCGGCACTTGGCCCGCCATTGCGCGAGCGGCTGAAGCCGGACCAGGCCTTCTGCTACGGGCGTGACTACGATGCCGCGCATCTCGGCTCGCATCCCGATCAGCTGACCCAGACGATCCGGGTTTTCCGCGGACCGGTCGAGCTGGCATCCTTCGCCAAGGGCGGCGACCTCGCCAATTGGCCGAGCGGCGCAGACATCGCCGTTTCGGTTACCACGCGGCAGAAATCGGCCAAGGTCACGCAGGTCTATAACTGCCAGGGCGAGGGCGACCAGTGGCGCTGCGCGGCGAGCGCGAAGACGGGTGGTGCCTCCTGCGATATCGCGCAAAAGGAGATTTTTCTCCGCCGCGGCGCCAACGGCACGATGATGCTGGCCAACCCAAACAGCGGCCTGCCGATCATCGATCTGTGCTCGAAAGCGGCGGAAGGCGACACCAGCTCCGACGACAAGGTCTACCGGCTGGAGCCGATGCCGCAGGCTGCCTGCGGGCTGTAGCAACCGCAATGCTGGAGGGACAGCGCCCCCCTCTGTCCTGCCGGACATCTCCCCCACTTGGGGGGAGATCGGCAGCTTCCTCGCGTCACTCACTCCTGCGACTATGGCTATTGGCAAAAGCCGCGGTGACGGCCAATCTCCCCACTTGTGGGGGAGATGTCCGGCAGGACAGAGGGGGCGCGAAGGATCACGACTGAGCGATTTTTCTGCGCGAATTGCTTCACGCGAACGGCACGGCCGTCGTGCCCTTGGGCAGTTTCGCTTCGTCGTCGGGCTCGACATGGATGATGACGCGAACCGAAGGAATCTCTGCCCGCAGCGCGTCCTCGATGCGGTCGCAGATGACGTGGCTGGCGCCGACCGACATGTCGGCGTCGACGACCAGATGGAACTCGATGAAGGTGGCGCGGCCGGCGATGCGCGTCTTCAGGTCGTGGACCTCGAGCGCGCCCTTGCAATTGGCAGAGATGATGTCGCGGATACGGATATGTTCCTGGGTGTCGACGGCGCGGTCCATCAGCCCGTTCATCGACGAGCCGATGACGTGCCAGCCCTGCCACAGGATGTTCAGCGCCACGATCACCGCAAGAGCCGGATCGAGAACCTGCCAGCCGGTCAGCACGGCGCCGACCAGGCCAATGAACACACCGACCGAGGTCGCTACGTCGGTCATGATATGCCTGCCGTCGGCAACCAGCGCCGGTGATTTTTCACTCCGTCCGGTGCGGATCAGCGTCAAGGCCCAGACGGCGTTGATGACGGTTGCGACGCCGTTGACGGCAAGGCCGGTCCATGGCTGTTCGAGCGGGGCCGGATGCTGCCACGACCACCAGACCTCGTCGAGGATGAGCAGGGCGGCAAGCACGATCAGCACGCCTTCCAGGACGGCCGAGAAATACTCGGCCTTGTGGTGGCCGAACGGATGGTCCTGGTCGGCTGGCTTGTAGCTGACCTGGATCGCCCAATAGGCGGCGGCCGAGGCAATGACGTTGACGATCGATTCCAGCGCGTCCGAATAAAGCGCAACCGAACCGGTGACGTACCAGGCCACCAGCTTGAGGCCGAGCACGACGAAGGCGACGACGATCGACCAGAAAGCGAGGCTGGCGACCTTCTGCCTGGCGGCTGCTTTGATTTCTGCCGCGGTCACTGGGGAAGAAATCCCAACACTGAGCCCTCGAATTAAGCGGCCTTTTCCTTGGCCTTGCGCGGCAGGTGCGCGACGATGTTCTCGATGATGCGCATGCCGGCATTGTGGCCGAGCGTCATGATCGATTCCGGGTGGAACTGCACAGCGGCGATCGGCTCCTTGCGGTGCTCGAAGGCCATGATGATGCCGTCCTCGGTCTCGGCGGTGACGACAAAACCATCGGGCAGCCGCACCGGATCGGCAAAGATCGAATGATAGCGGCCGACCGTCACCTCCTTGGGCAGGCCGGAGAAGATGATGCCCGGCTTCGACACGCGGATGCGCGACGGCTTGCCATGCATCGGGATGTGCAATTGCCGCAATTCGCCGCCATAGGCCTCGGCCAGCGCCTGCAGCCCGAGGCAGACGCCGAAGATCGGCAAGTCGCGCGCACGGGCTCGCTTGATGGTGGCGGCGCAGTCGAAGTCCTTCGGCGTGCCGGGGCCGGGCGACAGCACGACCAGGTTTGGTTTCAGCCGGTCGAAGACCTCGTCCGGCACCGGTGTGCGCACCGTCGAGACATTGGCGCCGGTCTGGCGGAAATAGTTGGCCAGCGTGTGGACGAAGGAGTCCTCGTGGTCGACCAGCAGGATGTTGACGCCATCGCCGACGCGCGCGGTGCTGCGTTCGGTGCTGGCGGCATTGCCTAACTTGGCGTCGCGGGTGGCGGAGATCATGGCGGATGCCTTCAGTTCGGTTTCGGCTTCTTCTTCCTCGGGTATGCTGTCGAAGAGCAGCGTGGCGCCGGCGCGCACCTCGGCAATGCCGTCCTTGATGCGGATGGTGCGAAGCGTCAGGCCGGTGTTCATGTCACCGTTGAAATTGACCATGCCGATCGCCCCGCCATACCAGGCGCGCGGGCTCTTCTCGTTCTGCTCGATGAAGCGCATGGCCCATAATTTCGGCGCGCCGGTGACGGTGACCGCCCAGGCATGCGACAGGAAGGCGTCGAAAGCGTCCATGCCTTCGCGCAGCCGCCCTTCGATGTGGTCGACGGTGTGGATCAGGCGCGAATACATCTCGATCTGGCGGCGGCCGATGACGCGCACCGAGCCCGGCTCGCAGACCCTCGACTTGTCGTTGCGGTCGACATCCGAGCACATGGTGAGTTCGGACTCGTCCTTCTTGGAATTGAGCAGCTTCAGGATCTGCTCGCTATCGGAAATGGCGTCGTCGCCGCGCTTGATGGTGCCGGAGATCGGGCAGGTCTCGACGCGGCGGCCGTTGACGCGCACGAACATTTCCGGCGAGGCGCCGATCAGATATTCGCCCTCGCCGAGATTGATGAAGAAGGAATAGGGCGAGGGATTGATGCTCTTCAGCTTGCGGGAAATCTCGGAGGGCTGGGTTTCGCAGCGTTCGTAGAACATCTGCCCCGGCACCACTTCGAACAGGTCGCCGCGCTCAAAGCTCTTCATCGCCTTGCGCACCAGCTTGGCATATTCGCCGGGCTCGTGGTCGCCGCGCGGCGGGATGCGGTCGGCGGTCCTGAACGGCTCGACGATTTCGTCGCGCGGCAGGCCTTCGGTCGAAAAGCCGTCGCCGGAATAGTCGTAGCGGTCGGTCCAGGCCTTGGTGGAATAGTGGTCGACGACGAGGATCTCGTCGGGCAGGAACAGCACGAGATCGCGCTGGCTTGGCTTGCGCTCGAGCTTGTAGTCGACCGGATCGAACTGGAAGGCGAGGTCGTAGCCGAAGGCGCCATAGAGGCCGAGATTGGCGTCTTCCTCGGTCTTGAACAAAGCAGTGATGGCGCGCAGCACGGTGAACACGGAGGGAACGCGGCTGCGTTCCTCTTCGGTGAAGACACGGCCGGGCTTGGCGACCTCGAGGCGGATGAGTTTGTTCGACGTCTCGGCGATCGTGACATCGTCAAGGCCAGCAAGCACCGTACCGATCACCGGCAAAAGCACCTCGCCACGGCGGTTCAGCGCCTCGATGCGCATGGCGCGGCCGCGTGCCGAGATCACCAGCGGCGGATCGATGATGGCGGTATCCCAGCGCGTATAACGGCCGGGATATTCGTAATTCGAGGAAAACACGGCGCCGCGGCGCGAATTCAGGCCATCGACATAGCCGTCGATCGCGCCCTCATATGGCCGGTCATGGCGCTGGCGGGTAATCGCCACGCCACCCGCGGTGACGAAGCGCTCGGCGCCATTCTCCAGAATTTTCGTCGTCATTGCCGTCTCCATCAGCGTCTTTGGGGCAACGGACCCGGGAATGGCTTGAAAAAACAAATGGCCGCCCGGACATTCCGCTGCGGCCACCTTCTATTGTCACGCGAACGCGTTCGAACAGGCCGCTGTCAGCGAGCCCACCACCAAATGGTCTTGATCGAACGCATATTCATGGCGAAATCCATAGCCGCGAAAAGCGGTATGCGCAACAGGTTTGAAAGTCTGTGGGGTGGCTGCTGCTTTCGCAACCCATGGCACATGGCCAAGACCGGCAGTCCTGCCTAGACTCTGCATCAAACAGCAGGAAGACGGGAAAACATCGATGACCGAGCAGATCGACCGCGCACGGACGTTCCATTCCCTCCATGTCAAGGGCAACCCGATTGTCCTCTACAATGCCTGGGACCCAGGCTCCGCCAAGATCATCGCGCAAGCAGGGGCCAAGGCCATCGCCACCGGAAGCTGGCCGGTCGCGGCCGCTTTCGGATTCGCCGATGGCGAGAAAATCCCGTTGGAACTGGCGCTCGAAAACATCAAACGCATCGTTGCGGCGGTGGATCTGCCGGTAACCATGGACCTCGAGGGCGGTTACGGGGTCGCTCCGGAGGTTGTCGCCCGCAGCGTGGGGCTCGCCGTGCAGGCTGGAGCCGTCGGCTTTAATTTCGAGGATCAGATTGTCGGCGGCAGTGGGCTGCACGACATCGCCATACAGGTGAGGCGGATCGAAGCCGCCGCGGCGGCCGTGAAGACCTCGGGTATTCCGGCCTTCATTAACGCCCGAACCGACATTTTCCTGAAGGCGAAACCGGATGCGCACGACAAGGCTCTCCTCGATCAGGCGATCGAGCGGGCGCACGCCTACGAAAGGGCCGGAGCGCATGGCTTCTTTGCGCCGGGGCTTGCCGATGAAGGCCTGATCGAGGCGCTCTGCCAGGCAACGGCATTGCCGGTCAACATCATTGCACTGGCGCATGTGCCGCCGCGCCAGAGGCTTGCCGAACTCGGCGTCGCCCGCGTGAGCCATGGTCCGGTGCCTTACCGGCAGATGGCCGAATGGCTGGAGTCCAAGGCGCGACAGGCGATTTCGGGGTAGCCTGGCGGGTTGCGTCAGTCCTCCAGCGTCCCCGACCTTGCATCGGCACTCTTCCTGTCGCCGACCAGCTTCAAGAGGTCCTCGCCGGCGCGAATTATGCGGCGCGAGCGGCGTGTCAGGATGAGGCCGGCCTGGGGCGCCAACACTTCCGTGCGGCCGTCGGGCTCACCCGGCGCGTGGACGATGGTGGCAAGGCGCGCACCCTTGGTGACGCGGTCGCCCGGCTTCACGTGGTAGAGGATCGCGCCCGAGCGGGGCGCCGGCATCATCTCGATGTTTTCGATCGGCGCGACGAGCCCTCCGAAGCCGCCAGGCGCGGGCAGCGCCTGATCCCGGATGACGCCGCGCGCCACCAGCAGCCGGTAGAGCCCTTCGGCATCGGCGCCGGCGAGGGCGCCGTCGACATCGAGTATGCCGCGATATTCGACGGTGGTGGCGACGCGCCGATCGAGGCGCGCGACGTCGGCGGAACGTTCTGATACGGCATGATCGAGGCGCCTTCGAAGGTGCCGTCGGGATCTTCGTGCCACAGCATCACCGCATCGACGCCCATAGCCGCCGCACAATCCGCCATGGCCGGCCACAGGCTGGTGTGGACGTAGAGGTAGGCGAGGCCTTCATCGTCGCAGTGCAGGTCGAGCACGATGTCGTGGCCGATGGAGAGCTGCAGCAGCCGCGTCTTCAGCCGCTGATCGACCGTGCCGTGCGCCGGCAGGAGCGTGAGGTCGGGCGCGGCGAGCCGCGGAAAGCCGCGATTGAAATTGGTGCGCGTCCCCAGATGGAAGCGGCCCTGATGGTCGCCATAGAGATATTGCGCGCGGCCGATCGGATTGGCCCAGGGCACGATGGTCATATTGCCGCTGATGCGGCCTTCGGCTTCCGCCCTGCTGAGCATCGGCATCAGCGCATCGATGGCAACGACGCCCGGCAATTCGCCGGCATGAAGTGCCGCCTGCAGATAGGCCGAAGGCGCTGTCTTGTCCGTTCCGGTGAAGCGGAAGACGGGGAATTCGTAGGAAACGCCCTCGCTGTCGCCGGCGATGCGTTCGATGGATTTCTGCATGGACTGTCTCCAGGAAACGAGACCGAACACATGCCCTTTCGCCAATACACTGTCGATTGGTCCAGCTTTTCGCGCTATGGGCGCACGGCTCTATCCGGGCTTGGCGCTCAAAGGATCGCGAGATAACGCCTGCGCCCGGCCTATGCCAGCGGCTTCAATTCCTGGGCGATGGTCGGCAGAAGCTCCGAGACGTTCGGGTGGATGTGCACCGCGCGCGCCAGCGTACTGACCGGCGCCTTGGCATACATCAGATCGAGCACGCAGTGCACTGCCTCGTCGCCACCCGGGCCGAGCACCGAACAGCCGAGGATTTCCTTGGTGTCGGCATCGACCAGGATCTTCATGAAGCCTTGCGTCTCACCTTTTTCGACGGCACGGCTGACGCGGGTCATTGGCCGCTGGCCGACAAGGGCGCGGCGGCCGGATTTCCTTACCGCGGCTTCGGTCATGCCGCAGCGGCCGAGTGGTGGGTCGATATAGAGCGCATAGGCCTCGATGCGGTCGCTGACCTTGCGCGGATCGTTGTCGAGCAGGTTGGCGGCGACAATCTCGTAGTCATTGTACGAGGTGTGGGTGAAGGCGCCCTTGCCGTTGCAGTCGCCCATCGCCCAGATGCCGGGCACGCTGGTGCGCAGCTGGTCGTCGACGACGATGAAGCCGCGTTTGTCGACCTCGACGCCGGCTTTGTCGAGGCCGAGATCGTCGGTGTTTGGCGTGCGGCCCAGGGCCAGCAGCACATGCGAGCCGACCGCAGCCGCCTTGCCTGGCGAGAAGGTCACGGCGATTTCGTTGCCTCGCCTGGCGAAGCGGATATCGTCGGCGCCGAGATGGACGGCAATGGCTTCGTTTTCGAGGATCGACAAAATGGCGTCCGAGACGTCATCGTCCTCGCGGCCGATCAGGCGCGGGCTCTTTTCGATGACCGTGACTTCGGAACCGAAGCGGCGGAACATCTGCGCGAATTCGAGCGAGACATAGCTGCCGCCGACGACGATGAGATGGCGCGGCAGCACGTCGAGATCCATCATCGACGAATTGGTCAGGTAAGAAATGCCGTCGAGGCCGGGCAGGTCGGGCACCGAGGCGCGGCCGCCGGTGTTGAGGAAGATCTTTTCGGCGCTCAGCAGATCGTCGCCGACGCGCACCGTATTGGCGGTCACGAAGCGCGCATGGCCGCGATAGAGCGTGCATTTGTCCATGCCGGCAATCCAGTCTTCGAGATTGCCGCGGGCATCGTTCGAGACTTTGTCCTTGCGCGCCTTGATCGCCTTGTAGTTGACGCCGATGGGACCGGAGAGCGTCACACCGTAGTCCGCGGCGCAGCGGGCGAGATGCGCGGCATAGGCGCTTGCCACCATCGTTTTGGTCGGCGTGCAGCCGGTATTGACGCAAGTGCCGCCGACCAGCTTTCGCTCGATCAGCGCCACGCTCATGCCGGCCGCATTCAGCCGGCCGGCGAGCGGTGGGCCGGCCTGCCCGGCACCGACGATGATGGCGTCGAATGTCTTTGCCGTCATGCCACCGCCGCCACGATCAGAAGCCCGCCGACGATCGCCACCGCGTCCTCGATGAAGGCGGCGGGCGGGTCCTTGCCGAAGGCGGTGGCCAGGCGTTTACGCGCCTCGGCGCCGCCCAACGTGCCGATCACCGCGCCGACGGCGCCGGCGATCAGGCCGCCGATGGTGGCGCCGCCGGTGGCGCCGATCACCGCGCCGGTGAAAGCGCCCAAGACGATGCGCGTGCCGAATTGCTGCGGCACCTTGCGGCTCGGCGCCGATGGCAGCTGGTCGGTGACCAGTTCGGCGATGGCCAGGATGGTGAAGATGCCGACGGCGATCCAGTGGCCCATGAAACTCGCCCAGGTGCCGGTGACCGGCAACCAGCCTAGCCAGGCGCCCCAGGCGACCGCGGCGGGCGCTGTCATGGCGCGAAGCCCGGCAACGATGCCAATCAGGAGTGCAAGAATGTACAGCATGATTGATCCCTCGATGGCCGGCTTGGGACAGGTCCGAGAGAGCAAGCTACCATAGGTCCGGTATTTGACCAGAGGCGGTGTCGCCGCCGGCGCTTCCGTATTTTCACCAGTTGTGCTTGGCAAAGATTGAGACTGGAGTTGCGGCCATGACGGGGAGCGAACGCACGAAAATGGCGGCGGGCGAGTGGTATTGCTGCCTCGACCCGGAACTGGAGGCGCTGCGGATCACGGCACGCGACGCGGTGTTCGAGCACAACAGCCTGCCACCACGACAGCGCGGCGATATCGGGCCTGCCTTGCGGGCGCTGCTCGGCGCTGCAGGCGAGGGCGCCCGGATCGAAGCGCCGTCCCACTGCGCTTATGGCTTCAACATCTTTCTCGGCGACCGCGTCTTCCTCAATGCCGGCTGCACCATTCTCGATACGGCGCCAGTGCGCATCGGCAAGGGAACGCTGCTCGGCCCCAATGTGCAGATCTATTGCGCCGAGCACCACAGGGAGGCTGCGGGGCGACGGGCAGGGCTGGAGATCGCCAGGCCGGTCGAGATCGGCGACAATGCCTGGATCGGCGGTGGTGCCATCATCCTCGGCGGGGTCAGGATCGGTGATGGCGCCATCGTCGGCGCCGGTGCCGTGGTGAAGCGCGACGTGGCGGCGAACACCACGGTGGTCGGCAATCCGGCACGGGTAATCAGGAGCGGGTGAGCCGGATCAGCGTGAAGCGCCGCGTCTATCCAAATCGACACTCCTCGAGAATTCGCGCCGGTATTGCACGGGCGAGGTTCTGAGCCGCGCCGCGAAATGCTGGCGCAGCGAGGTGGCGCTGCCGAAGCCGGCCTCGAAGGCAACCGTATCCATCGATTTTTCCGTTGCTTCCAGCAGCCGCTGCGCCAGTTGCACACGCTGGTCGGTCAGCCAGTCGCCGAAACTGGTGCCGATCGTTTTCTGGAAACGGCGCGTGAACGTCCGGCGGGTGAGGCCGGCGAGACCGGCAACGCTGTCCAGACTGTGCGGATCACCCAGGGTTTTGCGCACCGTTTCGAGAGCCTGGGTGAAGCGGTCCGCATTGCCGGTCCTGGCGATGGGACGTTCGATGAATTGCGCCTGCCCGCCCTGCCGATGCGGAGAAAGCACGATCTGCCGGGCAAGGCGAAGCGCTGCCTCCGCGCCGTAACGAGCCCGTACGACGTGCAGGCAGCAGTCAAGCCCGGCGGCGACGCCGGCGGATGTCACGACATCGCCATCGTCGATGTAGAGCACTTCTGGTTCGACGAGAATGTCGGGATAGAGTTCCTGCAGCTGATCCGCGTAGGCCCAGTGCGTCGCGGCTCGCCGCCCTGAAAGCAATCCGGTCGCCGCGACAGCGAACGTTCCCAAGCACAGTCCGACGATCAGCGCGCCGCGCTCGTGCGCGCCAAGCAACGCCTCGATCAGTGTCGTCGGCGGTGAGATCCCGAGATCCTTCCAACTCGGCACGATGACGATGTCGGCATCATCGAGCGCTGAAAGCCCGTGCGGGACGCTGATGGTCAGCCCGGCATCAGTGCGGATCGGCCCGTTCTCAATCGCGCAGACCCGGAAGTCGAAGCGCGGCAGGCCGAGCGTCGTGCGATCCGCGCCGAACACGAGACACGGCACGGAGAGATGAAACGGGCTGATGCCATCGAAGGCGATGGCGGCAACGACAGGATCGGCCATGGGAGCTCCAGCAAAGGGTGACACCGATTGTCCCAATTCTTTCGAACAATGTCAATCGGGACACTTTTTGCGATCCGGCGCCGCGCTTATCGTCCACCCATCAATGCCAAACGGGAAAGGAAAACCCCATGTCGGACCCAGCCAAAGGCAAAGCTCCACGCCGCGCCCTCATCGTCATCGATGTTCAGAACGACTATGACGGCGGCAACCTCGCCATCCAGCATCCGCCGTTCCGCGAGAGCGTCGTCAATGTGGCGCGAGCGATGGACGCGGCCACCGAGGCAGGCGTCAAGGTGGTGGTCATCAAGCAGTTGGCACCGGAAACCTCATCGGTCTTCGCCAAGGGCAGCCATGGCGCCGAGTTGCACCCGGAAATCGCCAGGCGAAACCGCGACCACTACATCGAAAAGAACTTGCCCAGCGCCTTCACCGGCACGGATTTAGAGGAGTGGCTGCGCGCCAACTCTATCGATACGATCACGGTCATCGGCTACATGACGCATAATTGCGATCTGTCCACGGTCATCCATGCCGTGCATATGGGTTTTGAGGTCGAGTTCCTGTCGGACGCGACGGGGTCGTTGCCCTACGCCAACAGCGCCGGCTACGCTTCGGGCGAGGAAATCCATCGCGTCGTGACGATCGTATTGCAGTCGCGCTTCGCGGCCGTTCTCAAAACCGCCGAATGGATCGATTGCCTGAAGACCGGCGTGGTACCCCAGCACGACACACCCTATGCCTCCAACCAGCGCGCGCTGGCGCGAAGCGCGGCGTAGGAGACTATTGCGAGCAGGCAGAGGGGCGCCGCAGCGTTGCGGCGCCCTTTGCCGTTCGAGCGTTGATATCCTTAGAACAGGCCCTCGATCTGGCCCATTTCGTTCAGGAAGATCTTTTCCGAGGATGGCGCTTTGGGCAGACCGGGCATGGTCATCACCTCGCCGCAGATGATGACGACGAAGCCGGCGCCGGCAGACAGCCTGACCTCGCGCACCGGCACGGTGTGGCCGGTCGGCGCGCCGCGCAGATTCGGATCGGTGGAGAAGGAATATTGCGTCTTGGCCATGCAGACCGGCAAATGACCGTAGCCGGCGTGCTCCCAGGCGTGGAGCTGGTCGCGCACCGATTTGTCGGCGATCGCTTCGGAACCGCGATAGATGCGCTGGACGATGGTGTTGATCTTCTCGAACAGCGGCATGGCGTCGGGATAGAGCGGGGCAAATTGCGACGCGCCGGATTCGGCCAACGCCACGACTCTTTTGGCCAGTTCCTCGATGCCGGCCGATCCCTGAGCCCAGTGCTTGCACAGGATCGCCTCTTCGCCCATCGAGGCGACATAATCCTTCATCGCCTGGATCTCTGCCTCGGTGTCGGAGTAGAAATGGTTGATGGCGACCACGGCCGGCACACCGAACTGGCGGATGTTCTCGATGTGGCGGCCGAGATTCGCACATCCCTTCTTGACCGCCTCGACGTTCTCCTTGCCGAGTTCCTCCTTCTTGACGCCGCCATTCATCTTCATGGCGCGAACCGTGGCGACGATGACCGCCGCTGCCGGCCTCAGGCCGGCCTTGCGGCATTTGATGTCGAAGAACTTTTCGGCACCGAGATCGGCGCCGAAACCGGCTTCGGTGACGACGTAATCGGCAAGCTTCAGCGCCGTCGTGGTGGCAACGACGGAGTTGCAGCCATGCGCGATGTTGGCGAAGGGGCCGCCATGGACGAAAGCCGGGTTGTTCTCCAGCGTCTGCACGAGATTGGGCTGCATGGCGTCCTTCAAGAGTACGGCCATCGCGCCGTCGGCCTTGAGGTCGCGTGCATAGACGGCCGACTTGTCGCGGCGATAGGCAACGATGATGTCGCCGAGGCGCTTTTCGAGGTCCTTCAGGTCGGTCGACAGGCACAGGATGGCCATGACTTCCGAGGCGACTGTGATGTCGAAACCGCCCTCGCGCGGGAAACCGTTGGCGACGCCGCCGAGCGAACAGATGATCTCGCGCAGCGACCGGTCGTTCATGTCCATGACGCGGCGCCAGACGACACGGCGGGTGTCGATGCCGAGCTCGTTGCCCCAATAGATATGGTTGTCGATCAGCGCCGACAGCAGATTATGGGCGGTGGTGATGGCATGGAAATCGCCCGTGAAGTGGAGGTTCATGTCCTCCATAGGCACGACCTGCGCGTAGCCGCCACCGGCGGCACCGCCCTTGACGCCGAAATTCGGTCCGAGCGAAGCCTCGCGGATGCAGACGATGGCCTTCTTGCCGATGCGGTTGAGGCCATCGCCCAAGCCCACCGTCGTCGTCGTCTTGCCTTCGCCGGCCGGTGTCGGGTTGATGGCGGTGACGAGGATCAGCTTGCCGTCCTTGTTGCCCTTCACCGACTTGATGAACTCGGCCGAGATCTTCGCCTTGTCGTGGCCGTAGGGCAGAAGATGTTCGCTCGGAATGCCGATCTTCTGGCCGATCTCCTGGATCTGCTTCTTCCTGGCGCCGCGCGCGATCTCGATGTCGGACTTCACTTCGGCCATGACGGCTTCCCTCTGAATTGAACGGATTCGATTACTGTGGTCGCAAGCCCGGCACTGCAGGCGCGGGCATGTTCTACCCCTGTCGCTGCCGCGGCGTCAACTTTCATGCAACTATGTTTCCTACGAAGAAAGTGCCTCTGCGGTCGGCTGCCCTGCTACAGGTTCTTTTTTCGCGCCGGTCGCCGCGCCGTATAGAAGCCAGAGCAGGCGCGGTTCCGCCGTCTCAAAACAGCCGCGTAATACGCGAAAAGCGACAGAAGCAACGGCGCAAATTCACCAGCGCCGGCTGCGCGGAACAATCCGCTACTGCGTCAGCACGTTGCTGATCTCGACCATGTTCGAGCGGACCCTGAGTATGTAAAACCCCATCGTCGTCAGATGTGTCGGCAACAGCCAGCCGTCCTCGCGGCCATTGGCGATGATGAAGGGCTGGATGCGCAGCGCCGAGACGAATTGCGCGTCCATCGTATCCCACAGGTTCTGCAGGTGCTTTTCCTTGATGACGTCCTCGAAGTCGGCCTGCGCGCCCTTCATCAGCCCGTAATAGGCATAAAGCTGGCCATAGGCGAACCAGAAGCGGTCGTCGGCACGGGTGTCGAACCAGCCATTGTTGTGGTTTTCGGCACGCTCCTTGAGGATCGCCGAGGTCGAGCCGATGTCGGACGAGATGCGGTCGATATACTGCTTGAGATTGTCGGCGCGGGCATCGAACGTGGCCTGGCAGGCTGCCAGACGGGCGTTGAAGGAACGCAGCTTGCGCACCGCGTCGCGATAATAGCTCGGCGTCGGCGTCTTGGGACCAAACGGGTTCAAGCCGAAGTACCAGGTTTCCTCATCGAACTGCAGATTGCCGCGGGCGTCCTGCAGGTCGGCGTCGATCTGCGAGGTGGTGCGGACGCGGCCGAGATTGTCGGCAAGCTCGGTCGCCGTGCGCCGCACCGCCTGGTTGATGCCGCGCTGGAACGAAGCCTTGTTGTCCATGAACGGCGTGTGGTCCCAGTCGATGCCGAACAGGCCGAGCTTGTAGAGGATCATCGACGACACCCAGGCATTCTGGTTGACGTTGAAGTCGGTCAGGTCGGCCGCAACCTGGGCAATGGCTGAATTTCCGCAGGTCTTGGCCGTGTCGGTGCCGGCGCCTGCAGAGACCTGTTCACCGGCGGAGCTGTTGCGCTTTTCGAACGTGTATTTGTCGACGTAATTCGGGTCGAAATTGTTCCACCACTGGGTGGCGTAGAAGAAATTAATGTAGAGGCCGATCAGCACGACGACAGCCAGGCCGAGCACCGCCTTCAGGATCCAGCCGCGTTGCGTGTACCAGCGCCCCGCCCACAGGAACGGCCACAGGATCGCGCCGATGAGCAAGCCGATGCCGCGGCCAATCCACTGGAAAATCCGGGTGAAGAAATTCACGATCGGATCAAGCATGGCGATGTCACCCCCTCAGTCAGTCAAGCCGTAGAGGCGTGTGCGAAACGCCACCTTGTCCTTCAAATATGTGGTTTTCAGAACGTCCACAACATGCGATCGCCAAGCGTCGCTGAAGCCGTCATAATCCCTGTAGAAGCCCGGCTTGTTGAAGACGTAACGCGAGACGAAGTCCTGCGGCACGAAGTCCGAGATCAGCTGGTTGGTCAGCCAGGCGTCTTGATGGTCCGGCTTGGCGCGGATCACCAGGAAGCGCTGCTGCGGGAACACATCCTCTATCTTGAGATGGCCAAGTTGGGCGATCTCGCGCTTGGCGGCGTTGAGGAAGGGAAAATTGCCGTCCCTGGTGATCAGATCGGCGTGGCCGTGGATCCAGGTCTGCAGCCAGACCTTATCGACGTCGGTCAGATTGCGGTCGGGCTCGGCGTCGCGGATCAGGGCGCGCACCACCATTTCGGCGCGATGCTCGAGATAGCCGGAGGTTTCGATCCATGAGGCGCGAGGCAGCTCGATGCGGCCGGTCGAAGCGAGGAACTTGAACACCTTGTCGGCGTCATGGATCGAGAGATAGCTCACCTGCCACGGCCGCGAGCGGCGGAAGCCGGGCGCTGCCGGGTCGCTGATCACCGTCGTCACGTCCGGATCGACGAACACATAGAGCCCGCCGAAATGGCTGGTCCAATAGGCGTTGTGGCGGAAGATCACCTGGTCCGGCACCAGCGCATTCTCGCGGATGTCGCCGCAGACCTTCGCCAGCTCGACCATGTGTGCAAGCATGGCATTGTCGCGCCAGGCATCCGGTTCCTGCTTCAGCCGGTCGACCAGCTTGCCGAGCTCGGCGGCCTTGCCGAGCACATCCTCGGCCGACAGCACCTTGAACTCGACCTGATTGATCGACAGCAGATCCTCGATGTCGTCGACCTTGGGGACTGAATCCTCGATCTCGCCGTAGATGACGTCCTTGATTGTCAGCGCATCGATGGCGCGCTGGTTCTTCGACATGAACTCGTACATCAGCAGCGAGGTGTTGGAGAAAGCCGTGTGCACCACCGGCAGGTCGATCTGCGACGGCGTCAGGATGATGAAGCGGCGGTTGACCTCGTTCGGATCGAGGTAGCTGTAGTCGCCGCATTCCTCGGCGACCTGCGGCGAAAAGCCGGTACGGTCGATCTCGAAGCTTTTCAGCTTGGTCGGCTTCAGCCCGAAGGCGACCATCGCCTTGTTGTAGCGCTGGATCAGATGCGGCTCGTCGACCGTCAGCAGCCGGCCGTAGATCAGCTCGTTGTCGCGTAGCAGGTCGGGTTTCTTGGCAGGGCTCATGCGCGTAGTCCCAACGGATCTTGCGCAGGATGACCGAGCTCCAACGCTGACGCCCCCCTCTCCCCGTTCTTCACGGGGAGAGGGTAAGGGTGAGGGGCAGCGCAAACGGTCAAGGACATGTCTCTCCATAGCCTTTGGCGGCGACAAATCGAAGATCACGCGTTTCGATATGGCGTTCGAGGCGCCCTTCGATCGCAGCCACCACTGTTTCAAGGACTGCTTCCCGCTCCTTCAATACGTCTACGTTCCAAAAGCGAAGGATAGACCAGCCATCGGAGACGATGAAGCGATCTCGGATTCGATCATATTGGCTGCCGACATGCTGACTGCCATCGACTTCGACGACGAGCTGGCAGTCTCTGCAGGCGAAATCGACGAAGTAAGAGCCTATCGGCAACTGCCGTACGAATTTATGGCCGTTCAGTCTGCGGTCGCGCAACTCCAGCCAGAGCGCGGTTTCTGCATCGTTGTCGGATTGACGCAGGCGCCTTGCGCGCTTGGTTGTGTCTGTTTCTGGCCCACGCATGCGCTGCCCCTCACCCTTACCCTCTCCCCGTGAAGAACGGGAGAGGGGGGCGTCAGCGTTTGAGCCACGTCTTTCAGCGTTGCTGTGGGAGCTTATGCATCGCACCGGAAACAGTGCTATCCGGTGAGAAAGAAGATCACGCATTCCACATTCCCTTCTTCTTCAACTCCTCGATCTCGCGGACGGCACGCTCCCGCAGACGGGTGTCGCGGATCATCTTGCTCACCGCCGCATCGTCCGACTTGTCGGAATAGCGGAATTCGGAATCCGCATAGCGGTTGATCTCCTGCATGACCATGTCCATCGAGAACGGCCCGCGCAGTTCCTCGATCATCGCCTTCTTGTCGTCGTAGCTTTTGTGCATGAAGGCTTCCGGCTTCTCGAACCACTCGTCGGGCAATTCGATGTCCATGGCGCGCATCTTGATCGCGTCGGTGACGTTCTTGATGGCGCGTCCGGTGAAACGCGGCTCGGCATCCTTGATCAAGTGCAGATAGGTGCCGATATCGGCCATCGACTTCGGCGCGCCGTTCTCCTTCATGTAGCGCTCATAGACCTTCATCAGCCCGTCTTCCTGCGGCTTCTCATGCTCCTCGTAAGCCTCCATCACCGCGCGCTGGATTTCCTGAGCGGCATAGAGCTTGTGGTCGCCGAGCGGGATCTTGTGGTTCTTGCCGGCGAGCAGGACGAAGATGTCGATGTAGTCGTCGCGGCTCTGCGGGCCGTCGACCAGCCAGCGGGCGCCGGCGCGCTGGCGCAATGCGTCGTCAACGTTTTCGGGATAGTTGGAAAACATGCCGAACGAGCAATTGCCGCGCACCACGGTTGCCGCGCCGGCAAATGCGTCCATCAGCACACCGGTGATTTCCTGCTGGCCGGCCGAGGCGCGGTCGTCTGAGCGGCGTGCGGCGACCTGGTCGATATCGTCGATGGTGCCGAAGCCGATGACGCGCGGGTTCAGCACATTGTTGATGAACTGGCGGCAGTTCTGGCCGGACTTGCCCTGGTAGGAGGAGATCTGGTCGACGCCGAAATTTTCGTAGGCGAAGGGATAGCCGGCGACTTGGCAGTAGCCGTTGAGAAGGCCGGCGATCATCTGGATCAGCGTCGTCTTGCCGGTGCCGGGCGCGCCGTCGCCGATAAACGTGAACAGGAAGCCGCCAAGCTCGACGAATGGGTTCAGCTCGCGCTCGAAGTCGTACGCCATCAGCATCTTGGCGAGCTTTACCGACTGGTACTTGGCGATGTGGTTGCCGACGACCTCTTCCGGTTTCTTGAAGGTCATCACCAGTGGTTTTGCCCGCTTGCCAGGGGCGACGTCGAAACCATCGAGGGTAAAATCGTCGACGTCGATGCGGATATGGGCGTTCTCGAACGGGCCGATGCCGTCGAAGCGGCCCTTTCGCGCCAACAGCCCGTCGATGGCTACGCGGGCAAAGGCGCGGGCGCGGGTCATCAGGTCGGCGTCGTCCTTCGAACCTGCTATCGCCCTGTCGAGCCCGGCCACGATCGACTTCACCGCATCCTGCGGGGTGTCGAACAGAAAGTCCGGCTCGGGCGTGTCGTTCGGCGCCTCGCCGTCGCTGTCGATCAGCTGGAACAAATAGGAGGCGAGGCTGAAGGCGGAGATGTAGGCAGAGGCCGACAGCAGCTTCTTGAAGGTGGCAGCTTCGTCGCCTTCGAGCGGCGCGCGGGCGTTTTTCGCCTGCAGGCTTTCGAGGTCCGAGCCTTCGGCGAAGACATCCGATATGGCTAGCGCTATTGCCGCCCCGCGCCGAGCGCGAAACAACAGCATGTGCTGCGGTATGGTCAGCAATTGGTCGTCGGGATGGACGGCGGCGACGGTTTTGGCGAGCTCGACCTCGCGCGTGCGGCGAACCGAGCCGACCGAGACGGTCGAGACGAAGCGGCGGTTGGTGCCGGCAAGCGCTGTGCCGGACTCGCGCGATGGGTCTTCCAGCACGACGATGCGGGTGATGAAACTTTGCGCAGTGGCGCGGTGCTTTTCAATTGCCGCTTCCGGGATGGTGGTCAGGCCGGTGTCCATGGAAGATGCTCCGCGATTTGACGGTCAGACGTCGCTGATGACCTGCCCTTTGGACAGGATGTGGACCTTGTAGCCCGAAAAGATCTTCTGCGCCTCGCCGGCGGCATAGAGCGCCTGATAGGCCTCGTGCGGGATCAGCGCATGGTTCTCATAGCTCGACACGCCCTGGCGCGCGGCCTCGAGATCGTCGGTATTGATGAAGAATTCCTGCGTCGTCTTTTCGCTCGAGAACAGCCCCTTGCGGCCTGGCTTCTCGGCCTTGGAAAAGACCTCCTGGATGGTCCAGGTCAGCAGCCAGGCGTTTTCCGGCTTGCGCACCTTGGCCAGCACTTCGCTTACCGTCGAATTGTTGTCGGTAATCCCTGCAGAATAGAACGGGCCGAGCACGACGCGACGCAGCTGCTTGGGATGCAGCGGTTCGAAATCCTTGTCGAGGTTGACCGCGATGGTCGCCGGCGACAGCGTGTAGGCGGAATTCTTCTCGGTGAAATCGTCGAAACGGTGGGCGAGCTCGGGATTGAGCAGGCCGTCGACCGGCAGCGGAATGTCGACCCTCTCATTAAGCTTGCCGCCGGAGTCGACCAGTTGCCGGATCATGTCATCCGAGGAATCCTCGACCGTCACCATATAGACCAGCGGCAGGTTGGCGCTGCCATCGAAGCAGGCCCAGTGGACCAGATAATAGGGCCGCAACGTCTTCGGATTGACCGAAACCTTGGCCGTCTGGGCCAGCGTGAACGGGCCAAAGGTGGTCTCGCTCTTGACGTCTTCGAGGTAGAGCCGCTCGGCCATCGATTTCTGCAGCGCTTCGGGAAATTCCTTGTGGCGCAGGATGAAGTCCGCCATTTCCTCGCGCAGCTCGCCGGCCAGCGGGAGGTTGGCGAGGCGCGCATCGGTCTGGAGGCGGTCGTTTTCCAGCTCGAGCAGGTTCTGAAAGACCGGAAAACCGCTTTCGGCGCGCGAGATGCGGAACGTCTCGGTGAAGCCCAGCCGGTTGCGCCAGCATGAGAACGACTTGTCGAGCCGCGCAATATATTCGGCGACGATCTTGGCGACGATGCCGTGCCGGTAGAGCGGCGAGCGATCGTCGCGCATGAACACTTCGAGGCCGCCAAGTGCCGCCGCGATCGCCGAGAAATAGCGCGCCGCCGCTTCGTTTTCGGGGGTCATGCTGCCAGCCCTTGGGAGCAGTGCACGTGCAGCAATTACGACTGCACGTAATTTGCCGAATTGTGCTTCTTCATCACGTCGTCGAAGCGGCGGGCGAAGGCATCGTCGGCGAGCTTCTTGCGGCGCTGGATGTCGGCGGTGGCGACCATGTTCTTCTCGTGCATTTCAAGCAGATCGCCAATGTGCTTCTGCGAGGCAGCACCAATGCCGGCCATGGTCTCTTCGGCGGTGTTGTCGACCTGGCTGCCCAGCGTGTTGATCTTGTGGGCGACATCCTGTTGGGCGGCGGTCTTCAGCGAATCTTCCAGCGCCTTGTACAGCACGATGCGCTGCTCGGTATCGATGGTCAGCTTGTTGATCAGCGTCGATTGCGCCGCGATCTGGTTGTTGAGCGAATCGACGAAGGTCTGGAACATCGAGGTGTAGCGCTCCAGCGTCTGGCTTTCGGCCAGCAATTCTTGCTCCTTGGCCTGCTTCTCGTTGTATTCCGTGGCCAGTTTCGAACGCTCGCCTTCAAGCTGCGTGCGCCCCTTCTGGCTGGTCGAGGCGGCGATCTTGTTCTCGATGTCGAGCAGCATCGGGTTGAGCTCCTCGATGCGCTTCTGCACGGTCTCGAGATTGGACATCGTGGTCTTGCGGCGCTCGATCACCTGCGACAGGCTGGCCTCGGAGGTTTTGTAGCGCGTGTCGAGAACCTGCTTCTGCGCCTTGAGGATGCCGACGATGGTGTCGGACTTCGCCAGCAGTTCCTGCAAATTGCCGGCCAGCGACATGTTGCGGACGCGGTCGGTGCGCATGCGCTGCTTGCGCTGGCTGGAGAAGACGCCGACGAAACTTTCCCAGCCGGTGTAGTTCTTCATGCTCTCGAATTCGGCGCCGAAGACGTTGGTAGCGTCCTCGAGGCCGATGATCAGGTCGGCGATATTGCCTTCCATCACCTTCTGCTGCTTCAGCACATCCTCGATGCGGGCATTCTCGATGTCGAAATTGGCATCGCCGATCTTCTTGTCGGCGGTGGCGAGCGTGTCGAGCACGGCACCGGACTGCTCAATCTTGGTGCGCATGTCCTGCACGACCTGCTTGGTCTTGGCAATCTCGGCATCGAAATTCTGCAATGTCGCCATTGGGGCCTCCGCTTCGGCATCGGTTTCGTTTCGCAAACCGCCGCGAATATATGTGCCGGGTTTGGCGAATGAAAGACGGAAGACATGGGATTACAGGAAAACAAAGAATTTCAGGAGGCGACTGCAGGATAATCAAGCCATGATTACGCTGTAACTGCCGGCCGGTCAGGCACCGCTTCGACCTCGGCTGGATTTTTGCTCGGGAGCGACGCTCAAGGCTTGGGATCGGCTTTGAGGTAGGCGATGACGTTGGCGATGTCCTCGTCGCTGGTCAGGCCGGAGAAGGCCATTTTGTTGCCGGGGACCTTCTGCCGGGGCGCGCGCAGGTATTCGGCAAGGTTTGCTTCGTCCCAGACCAAACCGGCGGCGCCGGCATCCTTCATCGCCTGCGAGTAACGGCTGAGATAACTGTCCGCGGTGCCGGCGGTGCGGCCGACGACACCAAGCAGATGCGGGCCGACCTTGTCGCGGTCGCTCGTTGCCTCGTGACAGACCATGCATCTGTTGAAGACCTTCTTGCCGAGAGCAGCATCGCCGTCGGCATGCGCGGCAACGATGCCGGCAATGAGGAAAGCAGTTGCAGACGAAATTACTCGAAGCATGGGAACTCCCGACGGCTCTGGCAGTGGATCAAAATAGGCAGCACGCTCAACAAAGGCCGCAATGGCGCGATTGCGGAACGAATGTCAGCCGGGAGGTCGGATGAAAGCAATAGCGCTGGTTTAGGCTTTGGTGAAGCCGATGAAATCGTCTGGGGCGGCGCGGCCCATTTCCTCTTCCCAATGGCGGCGGCAGAGCGAGACATAGACGTCCTTGCCGATCGCCACTTGTTCGCCCTGTTTGGCCACCTTGCCGTCGGCGCCGAGGCGCACCACCATCGTCGCCTTGCGGCCGCAGCGGCAGATGGTGCGCACCTCGCGCAGGTCGTCGGCGATCGCCAGCAGGGCGCGCGAGCCGGAAAACAGCTTGCCTTGGAAATCGGTGCGCAGGCCGTAGCACATGACCGGGATGTTCAGCCGGTCGGCGATGCGGGCGAGTTGCCAGACCTGCTCCTCTTCGAGGAACTGCGCCTCATCGATAAAGACACAATGGACCGTGGCGTGGTCATGATGCTCGGCGACCCGGGCGAATAGGTCGTCGCCGTCGCGGAACATCTCGGCTTCCGTCTCCAGGCCGATACGCGACGAGATCAGCCCGGTATCGCCCTTGCGATAGTGGCCGGCGATGAACAGCATCGTCGTCATGCCGCGCTCGCGGTAATTATACGAGGCCTGCAACAACATCGTCGTCTTGCCGGCATTCATCGTTGCATAGTGGAAGTACAGCTTGGCCATGCCGTCCTTTTAAGCCGAGTTGCAACAAAGCGGGGAGGGGGAGCGCCTACATTCCACCGGGAAAAGACGACTTCCATCCGGAAAGCGGCGGGCGTGTCGTTGATCGACCAGCCTGCGCCGTTGATCGTGGTTGCCTTAGTGCTTGAAACCGCAGCAGAATGGTGTTTGGCTGACGGAACAAAGGTGGAGATAAAACCGCCACTTCGCTTCACCGAGAACTGAAATGGGAGAATTTTGATGTCGCGCATGAATTCATTCGTCGCCGGTCTCGGCCTGGCGGCTTTTCTATCCACGACTGCGGCCTTCGCCGGCGATCCGGAAAGCTGCAAGACGGTGCGCATGTCCGATGTCGGCTGGACCGACATCCAGGCGACAACCGGCATAGCCTCGGTGCTGCTCACCGCGCTCGGCTACGAGCCGCAGGTAATCCAGCTTTCGGTGCCGGTGACGATGGCGTCGCTGAAGAACAAGGACCTCGATGTCTTCCTCGGCAACTGGATGCCGTCGATGACCAACGACATCAAGGACTACACCGCAGAAGGCTCGATCGAGACCGTGAGCGAGAATTTGAGCGGTGCCGGCTACGGCATCGTCGTGCCGACCTATGTCGCCGACGCCGGCGTCAAAACGCTGACAGATCTCGGCAAGTTCAAGGACAAGTTCGACGGCAAGATCTACGGCATCGAGGCCGGCAATGACGGCAACCGCATCATCCTCGACATGATCAAGAACCCGGCCGACAATCTCGAAGGCTTCGAGCTGGTCGAATCCTCCGAAGCCGGCATGCTCACCCAGGCCGAGCAGTCGATCAAAAACAATGAATGGATCGCTTTCCTCGGCTGGACGCCGCATCCGGTGATGGGCGCCATGAAGATCACCTATCTCGACGGCATGGGCGACACTGGCTTCGGCGCCGCCACCGTGCATACGATCGTGCGCAAGGGCTATACGACCGAGTGCCCGAATGCCGGCAAGTTCATCACCAACCTGAAGTTCAACCTGGACATGGAAGGCGAGATGATGGACGCGATCCTGAAGGGTGGCGACGCCAATACGGTCGCGACCGACTGGCTGAAGAAGCACCCGGACGCGGTTGCTCCCTGGATCGCCGGCGTCACCACCTTCGACGGCGGCGACGCGGCGGCAGCGGTGAAAACAGCGCTCGGAAGCTGACCTGACCGCTTGCACGACAAGACGAGGGGCAGCCACGGTAGAAATGGCTGCCCTTTTTCATATCCTGTGACAAGATGACCGTCCGGCAAAGGACGGCGCCGGCAGAAGAGGGGCTAGATGGATCCGATCTCCAAATTCCTGGTCAGCTACAAGATCCCCATTGGCGCGTGGGGGAAGGCGTTTTTCGGCTTTCTCACCGACAATTTCGACACCGTCTTCAGGGCTTTCTCCAACAGCCTCAACTTCCTGCTCGATGGCATCGTCGACGGGTTGCTGTTGCTGCCGCCGGTTCTGCTGATCGCCCTGATCGCTTTGCTCGCCTATTTCCTGCAGCGTTCGAAAGGCCTTGCTTTGGCGGTGTTCATCGGGTTGCTGTTCATCCTCAACCAGAACCTGTGGAAGCAGACAGTGGAGACGCTGGTGCTGGTCGTTGCCGCCGCCGCCGTCTCGATGGCCATTGGCGTGCCGCTCGGCATCTGGGCCGCGCACAAGCCGAAGATCTATCGCGTCATGCTGCCGGTGCTCGACCTGATGCAGACGCTGCCGACCTTCGTCTACCTGATCCCGGTGCTGACCCTGTTCGGCCTCGGCAACGCGCCCGGCCTGATCGTCACCATCATCTTCGTCATCCCGACCTCGGTTCGGCTCACCCATCTCGGCGTCACCTCGGTGCCGAAATCGATCGTCGAGGCGGGCGAAGCGTTCGGCGCCACCAAGCGCCAGCTGCTGTGGAAGGTCGAGCTGCCTTCGGCACTGCCGACCATCATGGCTGGGCTGACCCAATCGATCATGTTGTCGCTGTCGATGGTGGTGTTCGCCGCCCTGATCGGCGCCGGCGGCCTCGGCACAGAGATCAACCGGGCGCTCGGGTCGCGCCGGATCGACCTCGGGCTTGAGGCAGGTCTGGCCATCGTCGTGCTCGCCATCGTGCTTGATCGAATGACGCGCATCGGCGTGGGAGGCAAGAAATGACCGTCGCCGTCGATTTCAGGAATGTCGACATCGTCTTTGGCGCCGACCAGGCCGGTTCGCTGGCGCTGATCGACAGCGGCGCCACCCGTGCCGAGATCCTCGAACAGACCGGTAACGTGCTGGGCTGTGCCGGTGCCAGCCTCACCGTGCACGAGGGTGAGATTTCGGTGCTGATGGGCCTGTCCGGCTCCGGCAAGTCGACGCTGCTCAGGGCCGTCAACCGGCTGAACGTCGTCTCGCGCGGCCAGGTGCTGGTCAAGGACGGCGATGGTACGGTCGACGTCGTCACCTGCGACGAGGCGACGCTTCGGCGGTTGCGGCAAAAGCAGGTGGCAATGGTGTTCCAGCAGTTCGGCCTGCTGCCTTGGCGCACAGTGGAGGAAAATGTCGGCCTTGGCCTCGAGCTCGCCGGCGTACCGGAAGCCGAGCGCAAGGAGCGGGTGAGCAAACAGCTGAAGCTGGTTCATCTCGACCAGTGGTCGAAGAAATACGCGCATGAGCTTTCCGGCGGCATGCAGCAGCGCGTCGGCCTGGCGCGCGCCTTCGCCACCGAGGCGCCGATCCTGCTGATGGACGAGCCGTTCTCGGCGCTCGATCCGCTGATCCGGACCAAGCTGCAGGACGAGCTGCTGCAGCTTCAGGCCGAACTGAAGAAGACCATCATCTTCGTCAGCCACGACCTCGAGGAGGCGCTGAAGATCGGCACCCACATCACCATCATGGAGGGCGGGCGCATCGTGCAGACCGGCGCGCCGGAAGACATCGTGCTGCGGCCTGCCAACGACTATGTCCGCGACTTCATCGCCAATGTGAACCCGCTCTCGGTGCTGACCGCCTGGAACGTCATGCGCGACCGCCGCGACCTCGAACATGGCGAAAACGGCTGGGTGTGGCTCGACCGCCGCAAGACGACGCGCTTCAAGATCGACGAGCATGGGCTGGTGGCGGCGGCCGAGCGCGACGGCAAGCCGGCGGTGTGGGTCTCCTGCGCCGACGTCGAGGCTCAGCCGGAGGAGACGGCGCAGGTGTTCTGGGCCAATCCCGGCACCTC
This sequence comes from Mesorhizobium sp. M1163, assembly GCF_040318415.1. Classification (NCBI taxonomy): domain Bacteria; kingdom Pseudomonadati; phylum Pseudomonadota; class Alphaproteobacteria; order Hyphomicrobiales; family Phyllobacteriaceae; genus Mesorhizobium; species Mesorhizobium sp. M1163. Next base: position 86,704 of record NZ_JAMYMF010000014.1, read on the forward strand.
GCTGAAGACGGTGATGCTGGCCATGCATCGCTCACAGACAGCACCCGTGGCGCTATTCGACGACCAATCGCGCTTCGTCGGCGCCATCGGCGTCAGGGATGTGCTGAGCGCGGTGTTGCGGCGGTAGTTTTTCTCCTTGGGGAGAGAACCAAGACCAACGCCGAGTTCTGTCGCGCCCCCCTCTGTCCTGCCGGACATCTCCCCCACTTGGGGGAGATCGGCGGTTTCGCAGACGGCTCTCACACTCCAACGTTTGTAGTTGGCGAAATCGGCGACGACAGCCAATCTCCCACCTGTGGGGGAGATGTCCGGCAGGACAGAGGGGGGCGCGAAGGAACGCCAGCTTAGCCCGATACCGCAAGCTAAACCGCCAGCGGCAGGCGCAGCTCCGTCAACAGGCCGCCATCGGGATGGTTGGACAGGCTGACTTCGCCGCCGGCGCCGCGGGCGATATTGCGGGCTATGGTCAGGCCGAGGCCGAGGCCGCCGGTCTGGCGGTTGCGCGACTGGTCCAGGCGTACGAACGAGCCGAACACGGCGTCGAGCTCGGCCTGCGGTATGCCCGGCCCCTCGTCGCGGATCGCCAGCGCGATGATCCTGTCCGATTGGCGCAGGTTGAGATGCGCCTTCTTGCCATAGGTCACCGCGTTCTGGACGAGATTGGTGACGCAGCGCCGGAGCGCGACTGGGCGCGCTATGCAGATCAGGCCGCGCGAGCGCGCATCGTCATTGTCGAACGAAACCTCTTTGTAGCCGTCGGCGACCGATTCGACGAGCGACCAGAAATCGATCCTCTCGCTCTTCTCCTCGGTCACCTCGAAAGTGGCGAAGTCGATGACCGAGCTGGCAATGCCTTCGATGTCGGCGAGGTCGTGCCCCAGTGCGGCGCGAATGGTCGAATTCCTGAGCAGTTCGAGGCGCAGCCGCATCCTGGTCAGTGGCGTGCGCAGGTCGTGCGCGAGCGCCGCAGCGAGGTGCTCGCGGTCCTCGACATAGGCGCGCAGCCTTGCCTGCATGGCATTGACCGCCTTCGCCGCGGTACGCACCTCGCGGCTGCCGCTCTCGGCGATCGGCGGGCTCTTCAGGTCCTCGCCGATCCGCTTCACCGCGGTCTCCATCATCCGGTAGGGCGCCGTCAGCCGGCGCAGCGACCAGATCGAGGAAGCCACCACCAGCCCGGCGATCAAGGCATAGAGCGGCAGGCTATCGAAGCTCAGTATCGGCCCGGCCGGCGTGTTCGGTTCGGTGAAGTTCAGCCATTGGCCGTCGGCAAAGCGAAGCGAAGCGGTCAGCTTGTCGCTCTGGGCGAAATCGGCGGCCAGCACCAGCAGGTCGCGCTCGACCTGGCCAACATCGGGACCGGCGACCGTCCCACCGGGAGCGTCGGCTTCGTGCGTTGCCGGGTCGCGGCGGACCCGCGCGTCGGTGATGCCGAACTTCGATAGCCGACCGACCAATATGTCCTCCAATTCGGCCAGCTCGTCGTCGCCGGCTATCGACGAAGTGACGGCGGGCGTGCCGGAGACGGTGAGCGCGTAAGTGGCGTTGAACAGGCCGGAGGCCGTCGCCTTGCGCTGTTCCGGCGTAGCATCATGCATCAGCTGTACCAGCGAGAAGGCGCGGTCGTTGAGCCGGTAGAGATCGACGACTTCATTGGCGGCGGCACGGTCGCGCGAAACGATGTAGAGGGTCGCGATCTGGCTGATCAGCAGGCCGGCGATGACGATGAGCAGCACCCAGGCCGGCAGCGTTTGCGGCAGAATGCGTCTCATTCGGAGGTCGTCTCAGGCAGGAACTGATAGCCGCCGCTGCGCACCGTCAGGATCAGCTTCGGCGTTTTCGGGTCGTCCTCCATCTTGCGCCGCAGCCGGCTGACCAGAATGTCGACGCTGCGGTCGAAGCTGTAGCCGCTGTCGCCGCCGGACAGCTCGATGAGCTGCTCGCGGCTCAGTACGCGTTGCGCGCTCTTGACGAAGGTCTGCAGGAGATTGAATTCGGCCATCGTTAGCTCGATCCTGACGTCGCCGGGCGCCATCAACCGGCGGCGCGAACAGTCCATCGTCCAGCCGGCGAAATGGTAGATCTGCCGCGAAGCGGCACGTCGCGGTTCGGCGGTGCCATTACGCCTCAAGACGGCACGAATGCGTGCGAGCAGCTCGCGCGGATCGAAGGGTTTCGGCACGTAGTCGTCGGCGCCCATCTCCAGGCCGACGACGCGGTCGGTGGTCTCGGTGACCGCGGTCAGCATGATGATCGGTGTCGAATAATTGGCGCGCAACTCGCGGCAGAGCTCCAGGCCGCTCTTGCCGGGCAGCATGACGTCCAGAACGATCAGGTCGACCTGGGCGCGGCGCAGCACGGTCTCCATCTCGGTGCCGTCGGCGGCGACCGATGTATGCAGCCCTCGCTTCTGGAAAAATTCCTGAAGCAGGTCGCGAATGCCCTTGTCGTCGTCGACGATCAGTATGTGGGGGTCGGATTTCACAGGAAACCTGTCATTTGTGGATCGCCCAAGCGGTGCTTCGGCCGTCAGCCAGACGATAGAATTCAGGCCATAAGTTGGCCAGTGGAGATCGGCAGCTCGATCCGGGCCGCCCAGAAACAATCCAGAAACAAAATTCTACAATCCGGAAAAACTGCCGAAAAAAAACAAAGGCATAAGTGGTGCCGTGGCGGTCAGGTCATCGGCTGCGACACGCGTTACGGGATTACGGACAGACCAATGCAAAGGTTCTCGATCAGTCTGATGGGTGCGTTGCTTTCCATTTCGCTCGTCACGGCTGCGGTCGAACATGCCGATGCAAAGCTGGCCGATGCAAAGGCGGCCAATTCAAAGGCGGCCGATGCAAAGGTGGCGACCACCCGCAGCGAGCGTTGCATCGATCTGAACCGCCAGTTTGACGAAGCCCTCGAAACCCATGCCGCGGCAACGCAGGTCACCGCGGCGAAAGCACTTCAAAGAAAGGGAAACCGGTTCTGCGCCAACAAGAAACGGGCACAGGGAATCCGGATGCTCGCGAACGCTTTGAAGCTGCTTGGAGTGACACCGATCGATCCCGTTCAGTGACACTCAATCCGATCTGCACAAAAAGGAAGTGAAGCCATGAAAAAGTCCCTCCTCTCCGCCCTCGGTCTCGCCATCGCGCTGGCCCTCTCGATGCCGGTTCTCGGCGCCAGCAGCGCCAATGCCGCGACCACCACCCCGGCTGCGACGACAACGACGACCGCTGCGCCGGCCAAGGCCGTGAAGAAGGTCGCTGCCAAGAAGACCGTCAAGAAGCACAAGAAGCACGCGGTCAAGGCAGCTCCGAAGGCCTGATCAAGCGACATCTTCTGCCGTATGAGAAGACCGCTCCAGTTGCGATTTGCCTGGAGCGGTCATCTTTTGTTGGCGTGCAGACAGTACGGCCGGTCCCGGCCCACACCGCCGGTTGAACGCCAAACGGCAGTTCCCACATAGGCATGGATTTGTGAACTGCGCTCGCCGGGAAGCCGATCGCGCGCGGTTGAATGGACGACCGCTTTTGCCCATGTCAAAATGACCGCAAAGCTGTCGTACGCAATTGCCGGTCCAATGCCTGAAATCACGACAAAACCCCGTACCAGCACGAAGCCGAAGGTCGAACGGCCGAAGCTCTACAAGGTCATCCTGGTCAATGACGACTTCACGCCGCGCGAATTCGTCGTGACGGTGCTCAAGGCCGAGTTCAAGCTCAGTGAAGACCAGGCACATAGGGTTATGATCACCGCTCACCGGCGCGGCGTCTGTGTCGTCGCCGTCTTCACCAGGGATGTCGCCGAGACCAAGGCGGCGCGGGCAACCGATGCCGGCAAGGCTAAGGGCTACCCGCTGATGTTCACGACGGAGCCGGAGGAATAGAGCTCCTCCCTCGCCCCGTTTGCAGGGAGAGAGAAGGGAACTACCGTCCTTCGCGGTACCACATCGAGCCCATCGCCAGAAGCAGCAGGCCGAGGCCGAGGAAGCCGCCGAACAGCGGCACGCGCGAGACGGCCTTGAGCACGCTGTCGTCGGTGGTGCGCAGGCCGATCCAGTCGTTGCCGGAGGCAGCGCCCGAGGCACGAACCGGGACGATGGAGGGCAGCGTGACAGTGCTGGTGAGATTGCCAATCGCCGAGGCCGGCGCCAGCCGGCGAACGCTGCCGCCGGTTGCCTCAGCCGGCGGTTTCAGCCGGTTCTCGGTGGAGACGACGTCGGTGAATTCCGGCGCGTTGACAGGCCCGACATGGGCCAATGCCGTCAGGTCGCCATTGCCGACCTGATAGAGACCGATTTCGCTGGTCTCGACGCTGCCGAGGAAGACGCCTGGCTCGGATTTCTCGAGCCTGACGATCAGTGCCTTGCCGGACGGCGTGATGACCTGCGCCGGGCCGGGGTCGTCGCTCATCGTCTGGCGGCGAATTTCAAGCACCATGCCGCGGCCGTCGGCGGTCAGCCGCTCCTCCTCGAGTTCGGGCTCCTTCATCAGCCAGTGGGCGATGCGTCGGTAGAGCTGGACATGCGGGCCGCCGCCCTCGAAGCCGCGCGCCCATAGCCAGCCCTGATCGGACAAAAGCATGCCGACGCGGCCTTCGCCCTTGCGGTCGAGCAGCAGCAGCGGCCGGTTGTCGGCGCCCTTCATCACCACCTCGCCCTCGGGGTTCTCGACGCCGATGGTGCGGAACCAGCGGCTCCAGTGCGGCGGCTCGGTTGCGGAGCCGTCGAGCCCGCGCGTGACCGGATGGCGCTGGCCGGTATCGGTGAGACGTGGGTAGAAGGCCTTGTCGATGACCTCGCCGGTCGGCATTGCCGGCAGCGCCGACATCAGCGGCGTGCGGGCGATCGAGCTTTCGCCGGCATATTCGGGGCCTGCCGCGATTAGCAGCGCGCCGCCTTTTTCGACATATTCGGAAATGTAGTCGTAATAGAGGATCGGCAGCACGTCGCGGTGCTGATAGCGGTCGAAGATGATCAGGTCGAAATCCTTGATCTTCTCGACGAACAACTCGCGTGTCGGGAAGGCGATCAGCGACAACTCGTTGATCGGCGTGCCGTCCTGCTTTTCCGGTGGGCGCAGGATGGTGAAGTGCACGAGGTCGACCGAAGCGTCGGATTTCAGCAAATTGCGCCAGGTGCGCTCGCCGGCATGTGGTTCGCCGGACACGAGCAGCACGCGCAGATTTTCGCGGATGCCGTCGATCAGCGCGATGGCGCGGTTGTTGGTATCGGTGAGTTCGCCCGGTTCGTGGTCGATGGCGAGTTCGACGATGTTGCGCCCGGCGCTGGGAATGGTCACCTGCAGCGGCATCGCCTGGCCGATGTTGGCGTGCTCGACCGATACCTGCTCGCCGTTGACCGATACGCGGACATCGACCGGGCCGGTTTCGTTGTTGGTGGCGATGACGCGATAGGTCATGTCGAGCGGCTTGCCGACGAGGCCGAAGCGCGGCGCATTCTCGAAGCGGATGCGACGGTCCTTTTCATGGTCGTTGCCGGTAATCAGCGCATGCAGAGGGGCATTGAAGTCGGGTGCGCCAAGCGGCGCGTCATGCACCTCGCCGTCGGTGATCATGATGGCGCCGCCAATGCGCGACGGCGGCACGTCTCGGAAAGCATTTTCGAGCGAGGAAAACAACCGCGTCTCGGTGCGCTCGTCGGCGGCTTCGGACTTGCCGGCTTCGACGACACGGACGTCGAACTGCTTGAAGCGGCCGAGACGCTGCTGAAGCCCGGCCAAGGCCGCGTCGGTCTGCTTGGTGCGGTCGCCTATATCCTGGCTCTGGCTGCGATCGACGACGACGGCGACGATACTTTTCAGCGGCTCGCGCTCTTCGTCGAGGAATACCGGATTGAGCAACGCCGCAGCCAGCGCAATCAGTGCTGCCAGGCGGAAGATCGCGCCGCGCTGGCGAAACCAAAGGCCGACCAGCGCCAGCAGCAGCAGCGGCAACAGAACCACGGCGAGCAGCGGCCAAGTGATGAGCGGTTCGAAGGCGAGCGACCAATTCATGGTCTATTGCCCCAGCCGTTCGAGCAGCACCGGGACGTGCACCTGGTCGGATTTGTAGTTGCCGGTCAGCATGTACATCATGATGTTGACGCCGGCGCGCAGCGCATAGATGCGCTGCATCGGATCCGACGGCACGGTCGGCAATAGCGGGTCGCCATTCTCGTCGACCGCCCAGGCGCCGGCGAAATCATTGGCGGTGATCATGATCGGGGAAACGCCGTCGCCGGTGCGCACCGGGCGGTGCTCGGTGTTGCTGGCTTCGAGCGATGCCTCGACCCAAAGCGGGCTGCCGGCAAAGCGGCCGGGAAACTCTGGAAGGATGTAGAAGGATTTGGTCAGCACGTGGTCCGAAGGCACCGGTTCCAGCGGTGGCACGTTGAGGTTGCCGAGGATGTCGCGCAGCCGCTCCGTTGCGGGGCTGGTCGAATCCGCACCAATGCCGTTGGCGAACTGGTCGCGGGTGTCGAACAAGACCGTTCCGCCCTGCTGCATATAGGCGTCGATACGGGCGATGGCGGCCTCGCTCGGCATCGGGGCGGCGGGATCGATCGGCCAGTAGATCAGCGGGTAGAAGGACAGTTCGTCCTTCGAGATGTCGACGCCGGCCGGTGCTCCGGGTTCGAGCGCGGTTTTTTCGATGAGAAAGCGGGTCAGGCCTTCGAGCCCGGCGCGGCTGATCGAGTCGACACCCGGCTCGCCGGTCAGCACATAGGCGATCCGGGTCTTTGAAATGTCCCCGATCGCCTCCGTATCTCCCGGTTTGGCGTCGTCGGCACGCGCGACGTCCGCGTGGCCAATCAAGGCGCCGAGCGCAATCAGCAGGACGGCTGCCGTCGCCGCAGCACCGGGACGGCGCGGGCGGCGCGACAACAGGCCGCCCATCCAGAATACGGCAAGCGTGTCGAGCACCATCAGCACCAGGGTGGCCGTGACAAGCGGACCTTTGAGGTTGCGCTGCTCGTCGAAGGCATACTGGACGGTGGTGACCGGCACGGTGATCTCAGGCCGGGCCAGCGGCGTGAATGCGCTGTCGCCACCGAGCAGATTGTGAGCGAATACCCCCGTCTCGGAGCCGTAGAGGCCGGGCGGGTTTTCCAGCGTCACCGGCAGCGGGCCGGCGCCGGGCACCAGCGGCCTGGCGTCCGGCGTCGGCGGCACCAGCGTGCCGTCGGCGGCGATCATGCGATAAGGTGCCAGCGACGTGGCGGCGGCTTCGGCATTGGCGACCGCCGCTCCCTGGTTGCGCGACAGTTGCACGATGCGCCGCAGCATCTCGACGAAGCTGCCGGAGATCGGCAGGTTGGACCATGTCGCCTCGGGGGTGACGTGGAACAGCACGAGCGTACCCTTGTCCTTCTTCATCCCGGTCACCAGCGGCGTACCGTCGGCAAGGGTGGCCCAGGTGCGCTCGACGATATCGGGCGTCGGTTCGGCCAGCACCTGCCTGGTGACGGTGACCTCGGTGGGCGGCGCGAGGTCGGCGAAGGGGCCGGTTTTCGGGAATTCGGTGACCGGCTGCGGCGCCGTCCATGACAGCGCGCCGCCCAGCGAGCGCTCGCCTGTGCGGAGCCGGACCGGCAGCAGGTCGTCGTCATTGCCGGCAGCGGCGAGCCGCGAACCGGCAAAACGCACCAGCGTGCCGCCCTTGTCGACCCAGTCGACCAGCCTTTCCCGGGCCTGTTCCGGAATGGTGCCGACATCGGCCATGACGATCATCGCCGGTTTCTGATCGAGCAGTTGCGGGATGGCATCGGCGAGATCGACGCTGGACGGCTCGACGAGATCGGCGAAGGGCTGCAGGGCGCGGCGGATGTAGTAGAGCGGCGACAGCAGCGGTTGCGCCTGGTCGGCCTCGGCCTGCGACAGCAGCCCGACGCGGCGGCGTTTCGAGCTCTCATCGAGCACGCGGACGGCACCGGCCTGGCGTTCGCCATCGAGCGCGATGTAGGCGAAGTCGTTGCGGAGTTCGAACGGCACCGCCATCGTGGCGGTGGCGGTGGTTACGCCCGGGGCAAAGGTCAGCGTCGCGTCGGCGATGCGGCGGCCCTTGTCGTCGAAGGCGCCGGCCGTCACCTGTGCAGGTGCCGGATCGCCCGGTGCGCGGATGGCGGTCAGGGCGAAGCCGTCGACCTGGTTATCGGCGCCGGTCAGGCCGGTCAGCGACAGTCGGTCGGAGACGGCCCAGACGACGCGTGCTGCGTTCTTCGACAACAGCGTGTTGAAGGCGGCTTCGTCGCCTTGCGCCGCCAGGCCATCGGCGAGCACGGCAACGCTGGTGCCCGGCAGCGACTCCAGGGCTGATGCGACGCGGGCATAGACGGCGGGGCGGTCGGTCGGGATCGGGCGCGGCTTTGCCGCGCGCAGCCGGTTGAGCGCGGCAGCGGCATCGAAGGGACCGATCTCGGCATTCGGCTTCTCGGCGGTGAAAGCGATGAGCACCGGCACACCGTTCGAATTGGCATCGGCGATCAGCCGCTCGGCGGTGGCGACGCGCTTACCCCAGTCGGCGGCACTTGCCCAGTCATTGTCGATCACCAGCGCCAGGGCAGCGCCCTCGGCCGGCAGCTTTTCGCGCGGGTTGAAGACGGGCTCGGCAAGTGCTGCCACGATAAGCGCGGCCATCAGCAGCCTGAGCAACGTCAGCCACCACGGGCTCTGCTGCGGCGTTTCTTCGCGCCTCAGCACGCGGGCGAGAATCCTGAGCGGCGGAAACACCTCGGTTTGCGGCCTGGGCGGGGTCAGCCGCAGAAGCCACCAGATCACCGGCAGCGCCAGCAGGCCCCACAGCACCATCGGCGCCCCGAAGGAGAGCGGCAGCCAACTCATGCGCGAGCCCTCCCGGCAAAGGCGCCCTCGGCGGTCATCGCCATGTGGATGCGCACCAGCGCCTCGGAGGCAAGGCGGTCGGTATGATTGACGGTAAAGCTCCAGCCAAGCCGTTTGCACCACGCGGCCAGTTCCTGGCGGCGGGCGGCATAAAGCAGGCGATATTCTTCGCCCAGCATTTCGGCGCGGCCGGCGGTCAGCTTGTCGCCGGTCTCAGGATCGGTGAATTCGGTGCGCCCCGCATAGGGGAAGCTTTCCTCGGCCGGATCGGCGACCTCGATCAGATGGGCGCGCACGCCGTGGCGGGCGAGCACGTCCAGCCAGGCTATGGTGTCCTCAACCGGGTCGAGAAAATCGCTGACGATCACGATGTCGCAGAAGCGGCGGATGCCGGACAGGTCGGGCTTTGCCGGCAGGTCGGCGGCGTGCATCAGTTGCGCCGCGATGCGCTCGGCGCCATTGCGGGCGGTGAACGGGTCGGTCAGGCCCGGCCAGGCAATGCGCTCGCCGCTGCGCGACAAAAGCTCGGCCATGGCCAGCGCCAGCACCAGAGCGCGCGACTCCTTGGAAACGCTGGCTCCGGTCGATTTGTAGAGCATGGAAGGCGAGGGGTCGGCCCACAGCCACACCGTATGGGCGGCCTCCCATTCGCGGTCGCGGACATAGGTGTGGTCGTCGCGCGCCGAGCGGCGCCAGTCGATGCGCGAGGAATCGCCTTCGACATAGGGCCGGAACTGCCAGAAATTCTCGCCGATGCCGCGCTTGCGACGGCCATGCCAGCCGGCAATCACCGTGTTGACGATGCGGCGCGCCTCGACCAGCAGGTCCGGCACCAGGGAAGCCCGCAACCGGCCTCTGGCGAGCGCATCGCGCGTCGCTGTCGGTGCCTGCGCTTCACCGATGCGCGCCATCAAATCCCTTTCGCGAGCTTCGCCACGACGTCGCGTACCGTGGTGCCCTCGGCGCGGGCGGCGAAGGTCAGCGCCATGCGGTGCTGCAGCACCGGCTCGGCCAGTGCGCGGACATCGTCGACCGACGGCGCCAGCCGGCCGTCATAGAGGGCGCGGGCGCGGGCGCACAGCGTCAGCGCCTGACTGGCGCGCGGGCCCGGGCCCCAGGCGACGTGCTTGTCGGTATCGGCGTTGCCCTGGCCGGGACGCGCCGAGCGCACCAGCTTGAGGATCGCCTCGACGACGCTTTCAGGCACCGGCATGCGGCGGATGAGCGTCTGGATGTCCTTCAGCCGCGTCGGCTGCAGCACGTTTTCGGCCTTGGCATCCTCGATGCCGGTGGTTTCCAGCAGGATGCGGCGCTCCGCCTCGATCTCGGGGTAAAGGATGTCGACCTGCATCAGGAAACGGTCGAGCTGAGCCTCGGGCAGCGGATAGGTGCCCTCCTGCTCCAGCGGGTTCTGCGTCGCCAGAACATGGAACGGCGCCGGCAGGTCATGGCGCACGCCGGCAATGGTGACGTGGTATTCCTGCATCGACTGCAGCAGCGCCGACTGGGTGCGCGGCGAGGCGCGGTTGATCTCGTCGGCCATCAGCAGTTGCGCGAAGATCGGTCCGGAAATGAAGCGGAACGAACGCTTGCCGAATTCATCCTGCTCCATCACCTCTGAGCCGAGAATGTCGGATGGCATCAGGTCGGGCGTGAACTGGATGCGGCGCGAATCGAGGCCGAGCACGATGCCCAGCGTTTCGACCAGCTTGGTCTTGGCAAGGCCGGGCACCCCGACCAGCAGTGCATGGCCGCCTGCCAGCAATGCGACGAGCGTGCGCTCGACGACGCTTTCCTGGCCGAAGATGACCCGGCCGACGCCGTCGCGGACCCTCGAAATGTCAGCCAGCGCCTTCTCGGCCTGCGCCACCATGTCCTTTTCGCTGATCGGGCTTTCCTTGATCATAACGCTCATGCAGCATCGATCCTTCTGGTTGGAAATACCGCTTGGCACCTTGGGGGCCGCAGAATGCCGCGATTCGGCCTCGCATGGCGCCTGCAAAGAACTTAAATCACAGACTTAGGCTGACAAGCGGAACAACAGTGACTATTTCGTGACCATGACAGAAGCCGCCGAGCATCGTGAAGAGAGCCTGACGGCCGCGACCGAGGCGCGTGGGCTAGAGGCGCTGGTCTCGCGCGCGACGCGCGCCGGCAAGGGGCCGGCGCCGGTGGAACGCTGGAATCCGGCATTTTGCGGCGATCTCGACATGGAGATCAAGCAGGACGGCACCTGGTTCTATCTGGGAACGCCGATCGGCCGGATGCCGCTGGTGCAGCTTTTCTCCTCGGTGCTGCGCAAGGACGACGACGGCAAGACCTATCTGGTGACGCCGGTGGAAAAGGTCGGCATCCGCGTCGCCGACGCGCCCTTCATCGCCGTCGAGATGGATGTGTCGGGCGCCGGCGACGGGCAAATCATCACCTTTCGTACCAATGTCGGCGATGTGGTCGAGGCTGGGGCGGAGCATCCGCTGCGATTCGTCGACGAGGACGAGACAGGTGGCCTGAAGCCCTATGTGCTGGTGCGCGGGCGGCTGGAAGCGCTGGTGGCGCGGCCAGTGATGTACGAGCTGGTCGAGCACGGCGAAGAGATCGACATCGGCGGCAAGACGATGTTTGCCGTCCGTTCCAAAGGCGAGGTCTATCCGATCATGCCGGCTGAGAAACTGAAACGGCTGAGCGCATGATGGACCGCCTATGGTGGATCAGGTGACGCCGGTGCCATTTTCCGCCGCCGAGTTTCGCCAGCGCGTCGTGGCGCAGCCGCAGGCGCATGCCGGTGACGATTTTGGCGACCACCGCTTCAATCCGGGACATCCCAGGCTGAAGCTGGCCAAGGCGCTGCGCGATGCCGCCGTGCTGATCCCGGTGGTCGACCATGGCCACGAGGCCACGGTCCTTTTGACCCGGCGGGCGGAAAAGCTGCGCAACCATTCGGGGCAGGTGGCTTTCCCCGGCGGAACCATCGATCCAACCGATGTGAGCCCGGAAGCGGCGGCATTGCGCGAGACGTTCGAGGAGATCGGTCTCGATGGGGATCATATCGAGATCCTCGGCCGCATGCCGGACTACGTCTCCGGCAGCGGCTATCGCATCGCCCCGGTGCTCGGGATTGTGCGGCCCGGTTTCAGCCTGACGCTGAATTCCGACGAAGTCGATGCCGTCTTCGAGGTGCCGCTGGGCTTTCTGATGGACCCCGCCAACCACACCAGGGACAGCCGCATGTGGAACGACCTCGAATGGTTCTTTTACGAGATGCCCTATGGCGGCCAGCGCATCTGGGGCGTTACTGCGGGCATCATCCGAACGCTTTATGAAAGGCTCTATTCGTGAGCGATCCGGTGTCGATCGCGGGCAAGGCCGGCTGGCTCGACGAAAGCCACTTGCAGCGCCTCCTCGCCGCGCTGACCGACGGTGGCGAGGAGGCGCGTGTCGCCGGCGGTGCCGTGCGCAATGCGCTTATCGGACAGCCGGTTGCCGACATCGACATCGCCACCACCACAGTGCCCGAGGAAACCATCCGGCGCGCCGAGGCGGCAGGCTTCAAGACGGTGCCGACCGGCATCGAGCATGGCACCGTCACCGCGGTCGCCCACGGCAAGGCCTATGAAATCACCACGCTTCGTGCCGATATCGAAACCGACGGCCGCCGCGCCAAAGTGTCGTTCGGCCGCGACTGGAAAGCCGACGCGGAGCGGCGCGATTTCACCATCAATGCACTCTACGCCGAAGCTGACGGAACTGTCGTCGATCTGGTCGGCGGTATCGCCGATATCGAAGCGCGGCGGCTGCGCTTCATCGGCGATCCGGAAGCGCGCATCCGCGAGGATTATCTGCGCATCCTGCGTTTCTTCCGCTTTTTCGCCTGGTATGGGGACGGCAGGCCGGATGCCGAAGGGTTGAAGGCTTGCGCCCGGCTGAAGCAGGGGCTCGACCAGCTCTCGGTCGAGCGCGTCTGGTGGGAGTTGAAGAAATTGCTGTCAGCGCCAGATCCGTCGCGGGCGCTGCTGTGGATGCGCCAGGCCGGCGTTCTGACCGGCGTTTTGCCGGAAAGCGAGAAATGGGGCATTGATGCCATCCACGGGCTGACCAAGACCGAGAAGGATCTGGCCTGGGCGCCGGACCCGCTGCTCAGGCTGGAAGCCATCGTGCCGCCGGATGCCGCGCGCATGAAAACGCTTGCCGAGAGATTGAGGCTTTCCGTGAGCGAGGCAAGCCGCCTGCGGTACTGGGCGATGACAGCTGCCATCGATCCGAAAACAACCGAAGGAGAGTTGGCGAAAAAGCTCTATTCTGGCGACCGCCAAGGCTTTGTCGATCGGTTGCGGCTGTCGCTCGCTTCCGCTCGAGCCCGCGCGGTCGAAGACAATGACGCACTGCTCGAAGCCGGCGGCTTCTCGCGCCTGCTTGCCTTCGCCGCAAAATGGCAAAGCCCTGTTTTTCCGGTCACGGGCGCCGATCTGACGACACTTGGCGCCTCACCGGGGCCGAAGCTTGGTGCAACGTTGAAGAATCTTGAAAAGGAATGGGTCGAGTCCGGTTTTGCGCTTGATCGCGGCGCGCTGCTCAAGCGCGCCGCAGAGGCACTCCAATCCTAACCATCACGCTGCGTCGCGGACCTTTTCGATGCGCGAGCGGATCGCCTCGATCATCGTCTCGCGGATCACCGTCTCGCCATGCGTCTCGCGCAGATGCTCGACGGCACGACGCATGACCTCTGCCTCCTCCTCGGCGCGTGTGTGCCACTCGCAGCCGGGTACGAGCGACCCGCAATGGAATTCCTTCATCGGCTTCTCCTCATTTCCTCCTTGGAGCGCCGCGCAGCGCACTGACACGGAAGCTCCAGACCTTTGATCTCGCGCATGATCTCGAAACCGGGTTCCGGCATTCGGGTTATACGCTGGCCAGCTAAGCATAACACGATCGAGCGGTTTTGGTTGCCTTAGAGCGCCGCGCGTCCAACCCGACAAGCGGCGTTCTAGTGTACGGGTTTGCGAAAAGGCGGAGCATCGCTGCTCCGCCCTCTACGCTACCTCCGAGGCAAGACGTTGTCTTGCTCCAGCGGGCAGGCCATCACTTCACGATCTTGACTGCCTCGGCAATTTTGTCCTTGCCGCTCATATCCCACGTGACGCGGACCTTTTCGCCGACCTTCAGGCCAGGATCCTTGAAGGTCTGGGGCAACGTAAAGGTGGCTCCGTTATCCAGAACTAGGCTCATCGCCGTTCCATCAAAGCTTTTGATCGTGCCGGTGGTGTGCTTGACCGCGGCGAATGCGGCGGTACCAGAGGCGAGAACGGCAGCAGCGGCTGCGGTCATAATAAGCTTGCGCATGGCATGCTCTCCTGGAAAATGCGGGCACCTGCTTGGGAGAGGTACCCCACTTAATCATGGGCCGTCCGGTCACGTCGGGTCGCAGCTCTCGGGGGGTAAGAACCGCCGGCGTTTCCCGGCCCGACGCGACAAATAGCCCAATCTTTTCAATAGTATATTAGACGAAAAAGATATTTTCTGGCGCGCCTTGCGCCACATTCGCCGCCAAATTCTCGGGATTTGGACCCGATTGCGGCTCACGTCGCGCTCACCGAGATTTTACGGCCATTTCACCTCTGGCGGCAGGCTGGACAGGATCGAGGCGACATTGCCGCCGGTCTTCAGCCCGAAGATGGTGCCGCGATCGTGAAGCAAGTTGAATTCGACATAGCGGCCGCGGCGGATGAGCTGCTCGTCACGGTCGCCATCGGTCCAGTTGTCATTGAAGTTGGCGCGCACCAGATGCCCGTAGACGACGAGAAAGGATCGCCCGACATCCTGGACGAAGTTGAAATCGGCGTCCCAGCCGCCTTTGTCCTCGCCCGAATGCAGCCAGTCGAAGAAGATACCGCCGGTGCCACGTGGCTCGTCGCGGTGCGGCAGGTAGAAGTACTCGTCGCACCAGGCCTTGAATTGCGCGTAGTCGGCGATCGCCGCGTTCTTCTCGCAGGCAAATTGCATCGCCCTGTGGAAGGCGATCGTGTCGGGGTCGTCCTGGCTGCGGCGGCGATCGAGCACCGGTGTCAGGTCGGCGCCGCCGCCGAACCACAGGCGCGATGTGACGACCATGCGCGTGTTCATATGCACGGCCGGCACGTTGGGGTTCCACGGATGGGCGATCAGCGAAATGCCGCTCGCCCAGAAGGACGGGTCGTCGTCGGCGCCCGGCATCTGCTTCCTGAACTCGGGCGAGAATTCGCCATGAACGGTCGAGGTGTGGACGCCGACCTTTTCGAAGACGCGGCCATGCATCATCGACATGATACCGCCGCCACCGTTGCCGGCATCGCGTTGCCACGGCGTCTTTTCGAAGCGGCCGGGCGACCAGCTGGCCTGCGGCCCCTGCAGGTCCTGCTCGATCTGCTCGAAGCTGGCGCAGATGCGCTCGCGCAACGTCTCGAACCACAGCCGTGCCTTCGTCTTCTTCTGTTCGATGTCGGCTGGCAGCCCCGCCGGTATCTCGGGTCGTTGCAAATGCTGTCTCCGGTTGCGGGCGCGCCCGACAAATGACTCGTCTTTTCCGGCCGCGATCCCTAATCTCTTGGATGCAAGGGTCAAGTGTGAATGGAGGTCTTTCGTGCGCACCCCGGCAAGACCGCCGCTGGATGGCCTGAAGAAAAGGCTCGACCGTTCGCGCGCCGAGAACGCGCGCATGCCGCGCGACGGCTTCCTGCGCGAGACCTTCGTGCTGCCGCGCTCCGACGCGCGCCTCAAGGCGAAAGAGTGGTTCGAGCGTTTTCCCAAGCAGGCCTATTGGACAGAGATCGAAAGCTGGTTCGAGCGGCCGGGCGACGTCATCGAATTCACCATCAGGCGGCTGCCGGCGGCGGATTAACGCTCGATCAACAGCCGTCTCGCTCCCGGCCCCCGGGTGCTCAGCCGATCGCCCTTGTTCCGCAGCGGGCATTTGTCAATCGACATGCAGCCGCAGCCGATGCAGTCCGTCAGCCCGTCGCGCAGCTTCTTGAGCTGGGCAATCTTCTGGTCGAGTTCGTCGCGCCAAGCCGTCGACAGCAGATTCCAGTCCTCGCGCGTCGGCGTTCGGCCTTCAGGCAGTGATCGAAGTGCTGTGCCGATCTCGGCCAACGAAATGCCGACCTCCTGCGCCACCTTTATGATCGCCACACGCCTCAGCACGTCGCGGCCGTAGCGCCGCTGATTACCGGCGGTACGGTGGCTGCGGATCAGCCCGCGCGCTTCGTAGAAATGCAGCGCCGACACCGCGACGCCGCTGCGCATCGCCACCTGGCCGACTGTTAATTCCGTTGCCGCAGCCATCTCCGATTTTCCGCTTGACCTCAAGTTAAGTTGAGCTTGTAACGAAGAAATTCTGGATAGGCAAACCGCAGGAGAAGGCGATGTGCGCCTGGGTTAGAATGACAAGCGAGGGCGCAGTCGTCGACCAGAAAGCGGCCGTACTCGCCGCGCGCGCCGACGGTCTGCAAATCCTATCCAAGCTGCCGCGTCGCCTCGCCGGCCACCATGGCGACGGAAAGCGCGACGTTGATGCTGCGCGCGGTGCCCTGCATCGGGATGGTAAGTCGCGCATCCGCCGCCTCGTGGACATGATCCGGAACGCCTGCGGATTCGCGGCCGAACAGAAGAACGTCGGCGCCGGTGAAGACGAAATCCGTATAGGCGCTCGCGGCTTTGGTCGACAGCAGCACCAGCCGCCGCGCTTCGCCTTTGCGCCAGTCCTCGAAGGCGTGCCAGTCGACATGCCGGGTCAGCGCCGCCATTTCGAGATAGTCCATGCCGGCCCGTTTCAGCGCCCGGTCGGAGAGCGGGAAGCCGGTCGGTTCGATGATGTCGACCCCAAGGCCGAGGCAAGCGGCGAAGCGCAGGATAGTCCCGGTATTGCCGGCGATATCCGGCTGGTAGAGCGCAATGCGGAGACGGTCGTTCATTTCCGCGTCTTTCTAATAAGTGGCAGATCAGCCACAGAGCTCTCGCGGTTTTGGAAATTCCTGGACTGGCGGGTGGTCATTTTCTGCGAAGTCGGTTATACGGCCAGCATTGTCAACCCGAACCGATGAAGGGGTAATTCATGATGGCCATGCACATCCACCACCCCTCTCGTGGGCTTACCAGCCCGACGGCGGTTTCGGTACGACGATTCTCCTGAACTTCTAGACTTCAATCGCACCGATTCCCGCCGAAACCTTTTTCGGCCTTCGAAGGAATCCGGCGATGTTTTTCAAGCTGTCGAAGGGGCTGAACGCCCCACCTGAACGTGCTTCGACCGATATCACCCTTGCCGCGCGGCGCGTGCCCACGGTCCGGGTTGGTTCACCCTTCTATCTGCATCTTCAACTGGAGGACGGACCGATGTTCGATCCCTGTAGAATACCCGGCTCAAGAAGCCTGCACGAGCGCAAAACCGCGACTTGGGCGCTTTTAATCGGCGAGACCTACTCGTCGGCGGTTCACGCCGAGACCCGCCAGCGTCCGCATCGCGGCATGCTGCCGGACGTCGATTTCTCGCATGCCGTTCCGGACTATAGCCGGCCGTCGCTGGTGCGCCGGATCATCAGGCTCATCCGGCCTGGTGCAAAAACCGGCGCGAAAATCCGGATCGTCAAAACGTCGTCAGCATCGTCAAACGAAACTGTCGGCGAAAGGCCCGCGACAACCTATATAGCCCGAAGCAGGACCGGCGAGGCGGACGATTCCGTATCGCCGGTCCTTGACGCCATGCGGTCTGGGCACGTCGTCCGTTCCCGTGCCGCGTGAGCGGAAACAATATTGTGAGCATCACTATGTTTAGCTGGTTTGAAAAAAGGCTCGATCCGTTTCCGGCTGCGGAACCGGTCGAGCCGCCGAGGACGCTGATCGCCTTCTGCGTGCATTATACGCGCGGCGCGTGGCCCTACATCGCTCTCGATGCGGTGCTGGTGACGGCCATCGCGCTGGCTGAGGTGTGGATGTTCGGCTTCATGGGCCGGATCGTCGACTGGCTGTCGGCGCAGAATCGCGAGACGTTCCTGCAGACCGAAGGCTTGAAGCTGGCCGGCATGGCCTTCATCGTGGTTTTCGCGCTGCCGGCGACGGTCTGGTTCCATTCGCTCCTCAACCAGCAGACGCTGATGGGCAACTATCCGATGCGTATCCGCTGGCAGGTGCATCGCTATCTGCTCAAGCAGTCGATGAGCTTCTATCAGGACGAGTTCGCCGGACGCATCGCGACCAAGCTGATGCAGACTGCGCTCGCGGTGCGCGAATGCGTCATCAAGCTCATCGACGTGCTCAATTATATCGTCGTCTATTTTCTCGGCATGCTGTTCATCGTCGGCTCGGCAGACTGGCGGCTGGCGGCGCCGCTTGCCGTCTGGCTTGCCGGCTATGTCCTGCTCTTGCGCTATTTTATCCCGCGGCTGGGCAAGGTCGGTGAGGAGCAGGCCAATGCGCGCTCGACCATGACCGGCCGTGTCGTCGACAGCTACTCCAACATCCAGACGGTCAAGCTGTTCTCGCATGCGCGGCGCGAAGCGTCCTTCGCCCGGGAAGGCATGGCCGGCTTTCTCGATACCGTCTATCGGTCGATGCGGCTGGTGACGCAGCTCTACGGCCTGCTCTACATCCTGAATTCGCTGCTGTTGTTTTCGGTCACGGCGATCTCGCTGTGGCTGTGGCTCGGCCAGGCCGTGACGATCGGCGCCGTCGCCCTAGTCATCGGCCTCGTGCTTCGGCTGTGGGGCATGTCGCAATGGATCATGTGGGAGATGTCCACGCTGTTCGAGAATATCGGCACGGTGCAAGACGGCATCAGCTCGATCTCGCTGCCCCGCCTCGTCGAAGACAGGCCTGGGGCCAAGGATATTGCCGTGACCAAGGGCGAGATCCGTTTTGAGGACATCCGCTTCCACTACGGCAAGCAGAAGGGCGTGATCGAAAGCCTGTCGCTGACGGTGAAGCCGGGCGAGAAGGTCGGCATCGTCGGCCGTTCGGGTGCCGGCAAGTCGACGCTGGTCAATCTTCTGTTGCGCTTCTACGACCTTGAAAGCGGCAAGATCCTGATCGACGGCCAGGACATCGCGGCGGTGACGCAGGACTCGCTGCGCGCCCAGATCGGCATGGTCACGCAGGACACCTCGCTGCTGCATCGTTCGGTGCGCGAGAACATCCTCTATGGCCGGCCGGACGCCAGTGACGAGATGCTGGTCGAGGCGGCACGCCGCGCCGAAGCGCTTGATTTCATATCAGGGCTTTCGGACGCCGGTGGCCGCAAGAATTTCGACGCGCATGTCGGCGATCGCGGCGTCAAATTGTCCGGCGGCCAGCGGCAACGCATTGCCATTGCCCGCGTTATGCTGAAGGACGCGCCGATCCTCATTCTCGACGAGGCGACGTCCGCGCTCGATTCCGAGGCCGAGGCGGCCATCCAGGAGAACCTCTACAAACTGATGCAAGGCAAGACCGTCATCGCCATCGCGCACCGGCTGTCGACGATCGCCGCCATGGACCGGCTCGTCGTCATGGACAAGGGCCGCGTCATCGAAGAAGGTTCGCATGAGGAACTCGTTGCCAGCGGCGGGCTCTACGCCCAGCTCTGGCAGCGCCAGTCGGGCGGCTTCCTGCTCGACGACGGCCCCTCTGCCAACGATGCAGCCGCCAACGATGCACTCGCCAAGGGTGAAGCCGCCGAATGATGACTGCCATCTACCGCTGGTTCGAGAACTGGGTCTATCCGTTCCGGGAGCCCGCGGACCTTCGGCCACCTGCCGGCGTCAGGGGTTTCCTCTGGCACTATGTCGGGCAGGCGAAGATCGCTTTCTTCGCCATGCTGGTGATCGGCGGCATCGCGCCGTTGGTCGAGGCCGGACTGTTCTACTTCGTCGGGCGGCTGGTCGACATCCTCGACCAGCTTCCTGGCGAACGTAGCTGGCATGCCTTGTGGACTGCCGCCGGCCCCGAACTTGTCTTCATGATCGCCGTGGTGCTGGTCATCCGCACCATCGTCGTCGGCCTGTCGGCGCTGGTCGACGAGCAGACGATCACGCCGGGTTTCTATAATCTGGTGCGCTGGCAGGCGCATCGCCATGTGTCGCGCCAGTCCTACGCCTTCTTCCAGAACGATTTTGCCGGACGTATCGCGACCAAGGTCTGGCAGGCGGGGCAGGCGACCGGCGATCTGATGGAAAGCTTCATCGAGGTCGTCTGGTTCATGGTCGTCTATACGGTGACGACGCTGGCGCTGGTCGCCGGGCTCGATCTCAGGCTGGCGGTGCTGGTGGTGATCTGGATCTCAGCCTTCGGCCTGCTGGCCAGACGCTATTTGCCGGCGATCCGCAAGCATGCCGAGGCCACCGCCGAAGCCGGCTCGATGATCACCGGCCGCATCGTCGATTCCTATTCGAACGTGCAGACGCTGAAGCTGTTCTCGGCCGATGGCGACGACCGCTATATCAGGAACGGCTTCGACATCTATCTCGACGCGCTGCGCCCGTTCACCCGCCGGCTGACCGGCGTGCGCATGGCGCTGACCATGCTGTCGGGGATCATGATCACGGCGATCGCCTGCTTTGCCGTCTATCTCTGGGTCGAAGGCTCGATCACCGTCGGCGCCGTCGCCTTCACGCTGTCCTTGGTGCTGCGGCTGAACATGCTGCTCGGCCGGCTGATGATGCAGCTCAACAGTATTTTGCGGAACCTCGGCGTGCTGGAAAACTCGAAGGCGCTGATCTCGAAGCCGCTCGGCCTGACCGATGCGCCCGACGCGAAAGAGCTTCTCGTTGGCGGTGGGCGCATCGACGTCAGAAACGTCGAGTTCCATTACGGCAAGGGGTCCGGCGTGCTCAACGGCATCGACCTCGTGGTGCGGCCGGGTGAAAAGGTCGGACTGGTCGGGCCGTCCGGCGCAGGCAAGACGACGCTGGTCAACCTGATCCTGCGCCTCTACGACCTCGAGAGCGGCAAGATCACCATTGACGGGCAGGACGTCTCCAGGGTCACGCAGAATTCGCTGCGCGCTAATATCGGCGTCGTCAGCCAGGATACGGCACTTTTCCACCGTTCCTTGCGCGACAACATCAAGCTCGGCATGTCGGAAGCAACCGACGCCGAGGTGATCGCGGCAGCGGAGAAGGCCGAGGCGCAGGAGTTCATCCTCGGCCTGCGCGACAGTCGCGATCGTACTGGCTATGAAGCCTTTGTCGGCGAGCGCGGCGTCAAGCTCTCGGGCGGCCAGCGCCAGCGCGTGGCGATCGCCCGCGTCTTCCTCAAGGACGCACCGATCCTGGTGCTCGATGAGGCGACCTCGGCGCTCGATTCCGACATCGAGGCGGCAATCCAGGAGAATCTGGCAAGGCTGATGGAAGGCAAGACAGTCATCGCCATCGCGCACCGGCTGTCGACCATCGCGGCACTCGACCGGCTGGTGGTGCTCGACGAGGGCCGCATCGTCGAACAAGGCACGCATGACGAACTGGTTGCGCTCGACGGGCTCTATGCACGGCTGTGGAAACGGCAGTCCGGCGGCTTCCTGTTCAACGAAGAGAGCGCGTTGGCCGAGACCCGGCCGGCGGAGTAGTTTTCCATAGACCGGAGTGAAATCATGGCGGTGAGATTGCCATCGAATTTTGGACGGTCCGGCGCGCAGGAGAGCGCGTTGGATCTGCTTGGCCATGAAATCCTCGGCGAAAAGGCGGCAGCGCTCGGCCGCGCCGGCCGGCGCGTCGAGAAAACACTGACGAGGCTGCGCGAGAATGGCGACAGCGACGATCGACCCCGGCTGCTCAAGGACGCAGCCGACGCGGTGCACGGCTATTTCATCCAGCGCGAACTCTGCGGCCTGCGCAAGCACGACGCGGTGATCCGGGAATACAATATTCCCAAGGCCGTGCTGGCCAGGCTCGGCGCCAGCGTATGATCCAAACCGGAATCGGTTTGGGAGGCGTTATTCCAGCCACTCGGTGATGAAGCTGCCGTTCTCGTGTATGTCGGTGGTTTCCAGCGGGCCTGGCCCGAGATTGGTGAATTTGTGCGGCGTGTCCGGCGGTACGATCAGGATCTGGCCGGCCGTGGCCTCGATCTGCCGGTCGCCGACGGTGACCAGGCCGGTCCCGGTCCGGATGATAAAAATCTCGCAATAGGGATGGCTGTGCAGCCTGGGGCCGCCGCCGATCTCAGGCAGGTAGTTGAAGATCAGGCAGCTGTTGGAGCCGTAGGCGCCGCATTGCAACTCGCCCTGCCAGTGGTCGGGCGCCTCGGCCCATTTGTCGCGGTCTATAACATGCGCCATAGGGCGAGGATAAACCGCGCCAGCGCCCGCTGTCGAGGCGAACGCAGTCGTTTGGTTTTCCTGCGATTTTCCAATCATTCCATCGGGCAAATTACGTCCCCGCGACAATCTGCCCTTGTGCCTTCACCCGTCTGGACAAAAACAGGCTTCACGCATAAACCCAAGTCCCAAATGCCGGAGGAATTCGCTAGCCTGTTCGCCATGCGCTGTCGGGCCGGCGCGATTGAGCGGGAACAAGGCTCGGCCGCCGGCATGGAAGAGGCGAAAGGATCAGGCACCCGTGAGCGCAACCGACACCCAGGATCCCAACCGTCGTGATTTTCTCTACGTCGCCACCGGCATGGCCGCGGTGGTCGGCGCGGGCGCCGTCGCTTGGCCGTTCATCGATCAGATGCGTCCGGATGCCTCGACGCTGGCCCTTGCCTCGGTTGAGGTCGACGTCTCTTCGCTGACGCCAGGAATGTCGCTCGTTGTGAAGTGGCGGGGCAAGCCGGTGGTCGTGCGCAACCGCACTGAGCAAGAGATGAAGGACGGCGAGGCAGTCAATCTCGCCGAGCTCAAGGATCCAATTGCCCGCAATGCCAATTTGCCGGCCGACGCGCCGGCGACCGACGCCAACCGCACCACGCCGGGCAAGGAAGCGTGGATGGTGATGGTCCAGGTCTGCACCCATCTCGGCTGCATCCCGCTCGGCCAGGAAGGCGATTTCGGCGGCTGGTTCTGCCCGTGCCACGGTTCCGTATACGACACCGCCGGCCGCATCCGGAAGGGGCCGGCACCCGAGAACATGGCGGTACCGGTGTTCCAGTTTATTTCCGACACCAAGATCCGTATCGGCTGAGGCAAGGGATATTTCGATGAGCGAGGGACACTCGACCTATACGCCCAAGACCGGCATCGGACGCTGGTTCGATTCGCGCATGCCCCTGCCGCGGCTGGTCTATGACAGCTTCATCGCCTATCCGGTGCCGCGCAATTTGAATTATGCCTGGACCTTCGGCGGCATCCTCGCGCTCATGCTGGCGGCGCAGATCCTGACGGGTATCGTGCTGGCCATGCACTACGCGGCCGACAGCACTCTCGCCTTCGATTCGGTCGAGAAGATCATGCGCGACGTGAATTCGGGCTGGCTGCTGCGCTACCTGCATTCGAACGGCGCGTCGTTCTTCTTCGTCGCCGTCTACATCCATATCTTCCGTGGCCTCTACTACGGCTCCTACAAGGCGCCGCGCGAGCTGCTGTGGATCCTCGGCTGCATCATCTACCTGCTGATGATGGCGACCGGGTTCATGGGCTATGTGCTGCCTTGGGGCCAGATGAGCTTCTGGGGCGCCACCGTCATCACCGGCTTCTTCACCGCCATACCGCTGGTTGGCGACTGGATCCAGCAGCTTCTCCTCGGCGGCTTCGCGGTCGACAATCCGACGTTGAACCGCTTCTTTGCGCTGCATTACCTGCTGCCGTTCATGATCGCCGGCGTCGTCGTGCTGCACATCTGGGCGCTTCACGTCGTCGGCCAGAACAATCCGACCGGCATCGAGGTCAAATCGAAGACCGACACGCTCGCCTTCACGCCTTACGCGACCATCAAGGACGGGTTCGGCATGATCGTGTTCCTGTTCGTCTTCGCCTATTTCGTGTTCTACCTGCCGAACTATCTCGGCCATCCGGACAATTACACCGTGGCCAACCCGCTGAAGACGCCGGCCCACATCGTGCCGGAATGGTACTTCCTGCCGTTCTACGCGATCCTGCGCGCCATCACCTTCAATATCGGGCCCATCAACTCCAAACTCGGCGGCGTGCTCTGCATGTTCGGCGCGATTGTAATGCTGTTCCTGGTGCCGTGGCTCGACACCTCGAAGGTGCGCTCGGCTGTCTACCGGCCCTGGTACAAGCTGTTCTTCTGGCTGTTCATGGCCGACGCCATCCTGCTCGGCTGGCTGGGCTCGCAGCCGGCCGAGGGCAGCTATGTGTTCATGGCGCAGATGGCGACGCTGTTCTACTTCGCCTTCTTCCTGGTAGCGCTGCCGGTGCTTGGGCTGATCGAGACGCCGCGGCGGCTGCCGAATTCGATCACCGAGGCGGTGCTCGAGAAGAACAAGGGTGGCGGTGGATATCCTGCCGGCGCCACGGCCGCGCCGGAAACCAAAGGCTGAGCATGATCCCGAAAAGTGGAAACCGGTTTTCGGACAAGATCATGCTCGGGACGATGACCGCGCGTCAGAGAATCTCAAGGGGATATGGCATGAAGAAGATTCTCGCCTCGTTGGCGCTGCTTGGCCTTGTGGCCGCGGGCATTGGGGCCACAGGCACTGGAGCGAGCGCCCAGGAAGAGGCGCACAATGAGGCGGCGCCGACGCATTTCCCGATTGACGAACCGAAGGAAATGGACTGGAGCTTCGCCGGGCCATTCGGCACCTACGACAAGGCCCAGCTGCAGCGCGGGCTCAAGGTCTACAAGGAAGTCTGCTCGGCCTGCCATTCGATGAATTTGGTGGCGTTCCGTACGCTGGAAGGCCTTGGCTATTCGGATGCGCAGATCAAGACGCTGGCGGCCGAATATACGATCCATGACGGCCCGAACGATGCCGGCGACATGTTCGATCGTCCCGGCAAGCCGTCCGACCATTTTCCGCCGCCGTTCCCCAACGAGGAAGCGGCGGCGGCGGCCAATGGCGGTGCAGCACCGCCCGACATGTCGCTGCTGGCCAAGGCGCGCGGCGTCGAGCGCGGCTTCCCGCGCTTCGTGTTCGACATCTTTACGCAATATGCCCAGGGCGGCCCCGACTACATCCACTCGCTGCTGACCGGCTACGACCAACAGCCGCCGGCGGGCATGGTCATACCAGAAGGCACGCACTACAATCCGTTCTTCCTGTCCGGCGTGTCGCTGAAGATGCCGAAGCCGCTCTCCGACGGCCAGGTTACCTATGATGACGGGGCGCCGCAGACGGTCGACCAGTATTCTCGCGACGTGTCGGCCTTCCTGATGTGGGCGGCAGAACCGCACCTCGAGGACCGCAAAAAGACCGGCTTTCGCGTACTGGTCTTCCTGCTGCTGTTCGGCGCACTGGTCTACCTGACCAAGCGCAAGGTGTGGGCCGGCGTGGCGCACTGAGCCCTGCGATATAAGAGAATGCGAGGGCGTCGAAAGGCGCCCTTTTCATTGCAGGCATGTCGATTCATCGCAGCCGGCGCTGAACAAGGCCCTTTGCCGGACAATTTTCCGTCAGGCGTCACATGGCGGTAGCCGGACTTGGCTGCACCGGGTTACGATTGGCCAATTCCTTTCACGTCTTTAGCCGAATCTGAATGGCCCGGAGAGCCGCTTGATGAAGTCCTCGCTCGAAGAGACGCTGCTTGCCGCGATCCGCACCATTCCGGATTATCCCAAGCCGGGCATCCTGTTTCGCGACATCACCACGCTGCTCGGCAATGCGCGGGCCTTCCGCCGCGCGATCGACG
This sequence comes from Mesorhizobium sp. M1163, assembly GCF_040318415.1. Taxonomy (NCBI): domain Bacteria; kingdom Pseudomonadati; phylum Pseudomonadota; class Alphaproteobacteria; order Hyphomicrobiales; family Phyllobacteriaceae; genus Mesorhizobium; species Mesorhizobium sp. M1163. The sequence goes on from NZ_JAMYMF010000014.1 coordinate 112,282, forward strand.
AACTGGTGCATCCCTATGCCGGCCTGAAGATCGACAAGATCGCCGGCATCGAGGCGCGCGGCTTCATCCTCGGCGGCGCCATCGCCCACCAGCTCTCAGCCGGCTTCGTGCCGATCCGCAAGAAGGGCAAGTTGCCTTACGAGACGGTGCGCGTCGCCTACAGCCTGGAATACGGCCTGGACGAGATGGAGATGCACAAGGACGGTGTTTCTCCGGGCGAGAAGGTAATCCTCGTCGACGATTTGATCGCCACCGGCGGCACGGCGGAGGCGGCCGTCAAGCTATTGCGGCAGATCGGCGCCGACATTCTCGCCGCCTGCTTCGTCATCGACCTGCCGGACCTTGGCGGCCGCGAGAGGTTAGAGGGGCTCGGCGTGCCGGTGAGGACGCTGATCGGGTTTGAGGGGCATTGAGCGTTTCTTCCTTCTCCCCCGTGGCAGAAGGGAAGAATTCCGCTCACCCCACCTTCACCAGCACGGCACTTTCGAATTCGATCACCTTGTCGCCCGTCGAATCGAAGGCCTCTGAGCGGAGCGTCAGCAGCCGCCAGCCCGGTCGCGAGGCAATGGGGCGGTGGGCCAGCGCCGTGCGGGTGAAAGTCACGGTTTCCCCGGCATAGACAGGTTTGGGCCATTTGAGGTTCTTGAAGCCGGGCGAGGGGCCGAATTCCGGCACCGGCCCGGGGCCGGGCCAGCGGGCGACCTCTGCCTCTATGCCAGCCTGGAGGTTCAATTTCATCCAGGTGGCGGCGGTGTGCCAGCCCGAGGCGCAGAGCCCGCCGAATATGCTGTTCCTCGCCGCCTCTTCATCGATGTGGAAAACTTGCGGATCGTATTTGCGGGCGAACGCCTTGATCGCCTCCGGTTCGAATCGATGCGAACCGAGCGTGACGGTGATACCGATGCAGAAGAATTCGTCGAGGCTCACGCACTGCCCTCGCGGGTGAGGAACATGACGGTGTTTTCGAGCTCGAAAACACCTTCGCCGCGCTGGTTGAACAACTCGCTGCGCATGGTCACCAGGCCAAGCCGGGGCTTCGATCTAGACAGGCGCTTGGCAAGGACGGTGGTGCTGCCGCTCAACAGGTCGCCGGCCAGGACCGGCCGTTTCCATTTGACCTGGTCGACGCCTGGCGCGCCCTGGGAGGTCGAGTCGAGCAGGAAGGCATCGCACAGCATGCGCATGAACATGGCGCAGGTGTGCCAACCCGAAGCCGCCAGCCCGCCGAGGATGCTGGCCTTACCCGCAGCCTCGTCGAGATGCATCGCCTGGGCATCGAACTCGCCGGCGAATTCTATGATTTCGGCGGCGCTTACCAGCTTGGTGCCGAGGTCGAGCGAAGCGCCCTCGACAAAATCCTCATAAGCCCAGGTCTTTGCGGTCATGGTCTGGAAATCCTGTTCAGGATTGTACGATCGCTGCGGGTCGGGGTCCCGGATGCAGGCAGCGCGGCATTTGGTCAAGCAATTTCTAGTGCGCCAGCCTGCGGCGCCCAAGCCGCAGCGGAGGTATTGATGACCCTACAGCCAGCCGCGGCGGCGGAAATACCAGAAGGGCAGGATTGCCGAAAGCACCATCATGCCGATGGCGAAGGGATAACCAAAGTGCCATTTGAGCTCGGGGATGATGTCGAAATTCATGCCGTAGATTGAAGCGACAAGCGTCGGCGGCAGGAAGATGACAGCGGCGACGGAGAAGATCTTGATGATGGCGTTCTGCTCGATCGAGATCATGCCGAGCGTCGCGTCGAGCAGGAAGCTGATCTTCTGCGACAGGAACGTGGCGTGGTCGGCGAGCGACAGCACATCGCGCGACAAGGTCTTGATGCGGGCGCGGGTATCCTTGCTCATCCTGGTCTGCGTGGAGGCATGGGCGAGGAAGCCGGCAAGGCGCTGCAGCGAGATCAGGCTGTCGCGGACCGAGGAGGCGAGATCCTCCTTGCGGCCAATGCCTTTCAACAGCTCCTGGAAGTCGCGGTTGCGCTTGGAAACCTTGGTCGAGCGTGCCTCGAAGATGTCGCGCGAGATCGCCTCGACGTCGCGGCCGGCGCGCTCCAGAATGTCGGCGAGGCGGTCGACGATCGCCTCCAGTAGTCCGATCAGGATGGTGTCGCCGCTGGTGCAACCGGTCGCCACCTTCTCGGCGCGCTGCGGAAAGGTCTTAAACGCCTTCGGTTCGTGGTACCGCACGGTGATCAGCCTGCTGCCGGCGAGCACGAAGGTAACCGGCGACATCAACGGATCGTCCACCTCGGTCTGCGCAGGCAGAATGGCGGTCATGAAGTAGGCGCCGTCCTCGACGTAGAGACGGCTCGAGATCTCGATCTCTTCCATCTCTTCGCGGGTCGGAACGGCGATGCCGAGCCAGGTCTCAATTGTCTTCTCTTCTTCCTTTGTCGGGTTGAAGAGGTCGACCCAGACCACAGTGTCGCTGTTCTGCAGGAGATCGTCGACCAGGCGCAGGCGATCATTGTCGACGACGAAGGCCTTGATCATCGCCGGGTCTCCCTTGCTGTTGCCAAAGAGCGTTCGTTGGAGGGGCGCGTCAGTCAGATCGCACGGACACGGGCAGGTGAGGCGCGAGGCCGGTGCAGAGGCCCCTTAGACCCCGCACGACGGCCCGTCAAGCAGCGCAAGAGGCACTGCGACACCCTGCTTTGAAGTTTGTCATCGAGCGGCGGCAATGGTGGCTGCTGGGCTCCCTCGCCTGGTCAGGTGTTGAACTTGAACAGCATGATGTCGCCGTCCTGGACGACATACTCCTTGCCTTCGTCGCGCGCCTTGCCGGCCTCCTTAGCCGCCACTTCGCCGCCCAGCCTGACGAAGTCGTCATAGGCGATGGTCTGGGCGCGGATGAAGCCGCGCTCGAAATCGGTGTGGATAACGCCTGCCGCCTGCGGCGCCCTGGCGCCCTTGTTCACGGTCCAGGCGCGTGTCTCCTTCGGCCCGACGGTAAAGTAGGTGATGAGCTGCAGCAGCTCGTAGCCGGCGCGGATGACCTTGTTCAAGCCGGGTTCGTCCAGGCCGAGCGTTGCCAGGAATTCCATTTCCTCTTCGTCCGAGAGCTGGGCGACCTCGGCCTCGATCGCCGCCGAAATCACAACGGTGCGGGCACCTTGCGCGGCCGCCATCTGCTCGACCGCCCTGGTATGGGCGTTGCCGATGGCGGCATCGGCTTCGGCGACGTTGCACACGTAAAGCACCGGGTGCGACGTCAAAAGGTTCAGTCCCTGCAGGATGCGCAGATCCTCAGCCGAGATGCCGTTGAGCAGGATGCGGGCGGGCTTGCCGGCCTGCAGTAGTTCAAGCGCCGCTTCCATCATGGGAAGTACGGTCGCTGCCTCCTTGTCCTTGCCGGCGGCACGCTTGCGGATCTGCACGATGCGGCGCTCGAGGCTGTCGAGGTCGGCAAGCATCAATTCGGTTTCGACGGTCTCGGCATCGGCGACAGGATCGATGCGGCCCTCGACATGGGTGATGTCGTCATCCTCGAAACAGCGCAGCACATGGACGATGGCGTCGACCTCGCGGATGTTGGCGAGGAACTGGTTGCCCAGCCCTTCACCCTTCGAGGCGCCGCGCACCAGGCCGGCAATGTCGACGAACGAGATGCGCGTCGGGATGATCTCCTTCGACTTGCCGATCGCGGCGATCTTCTGCAGGCGCGGGTCGGGCACCGCAACCTCACCGGTATTCGGCTCGATGGTGCAGAACGGATAATTGGCGGCCTGTGCCGCCGCCGTCCTGGTCAACGCATTGAAGAGCGTCGACTTGCCGACATTGGGCAAGCCAACGATGCCGCATTTGAAACCCATTTTTGTCCGGTCCTATCGGGAAATCGAAATTTGATCAGGGCTATGGGCGAAAGCGCCGACGATCGTCAAGCCCTGTGCACTCATGCCCGCGGCGCTGACGGCGCCATGGCTCAATCCTTGCCGCCAAAAAGCTTCTTCAGCATCGCCGCCATCGGGCCGGTTTCGGGCAGCTTGGCCGCTGGCTGCTGCGGCCGCGCCTGGCGGACATGGCTTTGCACCTTTGGCGCCTTGGGTGGCGGGCGGTCGTCGTCGCCCGTCGGCGTGAGCTTGTCGCGCAGCGCCAGCGTCACGCGATTCATGAACGAATTGTCGTCGCCCTTGGCAAGCAATCCGGCACCATCGGCGATTGCGTCGAGCAGCACGTCCAGCCATTCGCGGTCGCCCTTGGCGAAATCGCCGAGCACATGGCCGTGCACCATTTCCTTGACGCCGGGGTGGCCGACGCCGATGCGCACACGGCGAAAATCCTTGCCGACGTGCTGGTCGAGCGAGCGGATACCGTTGTGGCCGCCGGAACCGCCACCGACCTTGACCCGAACCTTGCCGGCGGTAAGGTCGATCTCGTCATAAAAGACAGTCAGCGCCGAAGGGCCGAGCTTATAGAAGCGCAAGGCTTCGCCGACCGATTGGCCGGACAGGTTCATGAAGGTCTGCGGCTTGATCAGGATCACCTTGTCGCCGGCAAGCGTGCCTTCGGCGATCAGCCCCTGGAATTTCTTCGACCAAGGCGAAAAGGAATGGCGGCGGGCGATCGCGTCCGCCGCCATGAAGCCGACATTGTGCCGGTTGTTGGCGTATTTCGCGCCCGGATTGCCGAGGCCTGCAAAGACAAGCATCGTCGCCTCCGGGCGGGAAGGGGTTACTTCTCTTCGGCGGCAGGAGCCGCTTCGGGCGCAGCCGCTTCAGTCGTCTCTTCTACGGCCTCCGGCTTCATCGCCGAGGAGCCGGCAATGGTCGCGATGGTGAAGTCACGGTCGGAGATCACCGGCTTGACGCCGGCCGGCAAGGTGACGGCCGAAATGTGGATCGAATCGCCAATATCGGTGCCGGTGAGATCGATGGTGATGAAATCCGGGATCGCATTGGCCGGGCAGTGGAATTCTACCTCGTGGCGCACGATGTTGAGCACGCCGCCGCGCTTGATGCCGGGCGACTTGTCTTCATTGATGAAGTGCACGGGCACGTCGACATTGACTTCGGTGTCCTTGCCGATGCGCAGGAAATCGACATGGACCGGGAAATCCTTGACCGGGTCGAGCTGGAAGTCCTTGGGCAGAACCTGGATCTTGTTGCCGTCGACATCGATCGTGGCGACCGTGGTCAGAAACCCGCCGCCATGGATCTTGTAGTAGATGTCCTTATAGGTCAGCGCAATCGCCAGGGGAGGCTGCTTGTCGCCGTAAATCACTGCAGGCACTTTACCGTTGCGGCGAACTGCACGGGCGGACCCCTTACCGACCTGTTCGCGCGCTTCGGCCTTGAGCTCGTAAGTATCGTGGCTCATGGCATTTCCTTTCGCGTTGTTCTGGAGCGTTCGCGGCCGGCAACGTGCCGGGGCCGTAAACGTCGAAAGCCGACATAGCTAACGCATGACCTGGTCCGAAAACCGGAATCCACTTTTCGGGATCATGCGGGAAGGCGGCCTTCCGCCGCGTTGCCTCCAAGGGTGTCTACGCGGGTGGCGGCTCTATAGCGGAAGGCGGCGCGAGGTGCAAGCGGGGCGGAAGGTGCCCAGGGACGGACCGTGTCCCATCAATGTCAGGCCGGAAACGGCAGTGCCGAAAGCAATGCTGCAATGTACAGTCCGACGCCAAAGGACAGATGGGTCATAAGGCTGCGCAGGCGCGCAGTGCGCGGATTGGGAACTTTCGAAGCCGCGATGCCGATCCCAAAAGCCGGTTGCATCACGAAGAACGGGGCGACGATGGTGCAGACGCCGACCAACAGGGCCGGAAGCACTGTCGGGTGCCGTGCCCAGTCGAGGCTCCACACTCCAATCAGCGCCGCGGCAAATACGATGCCGGTCGCGTAATGTGCGCTCCATCCAATGGCGGTTTCGCCGCGAACGCGAGCAGCTTGCGCGATATTCGCGTGCGCGAAACGGCCACGCGGAAAGTGTCCGATCCAGCGGCCGACCCAGGCGTAATCAAGCGATGGAATCGCGAGCATTCGCTTCAGAAACCATCCCCAAAGGTCCATCAGGGCTGTCGCGCCGATACCAATGACGGCCGCACGGACAACGAACTCCAACATTTTTGCTCTCCTGTTTCACCCGTCAGACATTAACCAATTAGAATCAATCATTCAACATATTGATTGATTGATTGATTAATGCTAGCCAAGTCATATGAAAAGCACGGACGTTCACCACCCGATCTTCGACGAAGTAGCGGATCTCGCCCGCACCTTGGGGCATGCCCACCGGCTGGTTCTGCTGCGTCACATTGCCGATGGCGAACTGGCCGTCGAGCAGCTGACGCAGCTTTCGGGGATCGCATTGGCGAATACGTCGCAGCATCTTCAACATCTCAAGCGAGCGGGCCTGGTGCAGACCCGGCGAGACGGAAAACGCGTTCTGTACCGGCTTGCAGATGGCCCTATCGAAAACGTGTTCGCGGCGCTGCGAAGCCTTGCAAACCATAGACGCGAGCAGATCCGTGAGTTTATCAACGACAGCATTAGCCAGCCGGACAGGCTGGAAAACATCTCGCGCGAGGAACTCGTGCGCCGCATGCGAAACGACGAAGTCGTGCTGCTCGATGTCAGGCCGCAGAACGAATTCGCGACGGGGCATTTGCCGGGTGCGATCAACATTCCCGCTGATGAGCTGGAGCAGCGGCTTGCGGAGCTTCCACGAGAGAAGGTCGTTGTCGCCTATTGTCGTGGGGTCCAGTGCGTTCTGTCGGCCGACGCTTTGGCAATCCTGAGGGCACGAGGCTGGGCCTCGCGCCGGTTCGAAGGCGGCTTGCCCGAGTGGGCAGCTGCAGGCCTGGGTGTAGAGGGAACGAACTACGAAAGCGGCTGACGGCCGCCAAATCGGCGTCGCCGGGCCTGGCCCAAATAACCGCAGCGGGCGATGGCACGGCGGCTGGACGGGCGCGTCGGAAGAGGGGATTCGCTTGGAAACCGAACCCGGGCTTCACCCGACCGTGGTCACCTTCCTCGCTTCCTTCATGTTAGGCAGAAAAACCGTCAGCAGCCCGAGTAGCGGCAAATACGAGCAGACCTGGAAGACGAAATCGATGCCTTTCATGTCGGCGACGACGCCAAGCACGGCGGCCGCGATGCCGCCCATGCCGAAGGCGAAGCCGAAAAAGATGCCGGCGATCATGCCGACGCGGCCGGGCACCAGTTCCTGGGCGAAGACGACGATGTTCGAGAAGGCCGAGGACAGGATCAGGCCGATCAGCACGGTGAGAACCATCGTCCACTCGAAATTGGCATAGGGCAGGGCCAGGGTGAAGGGCAGCACGCCGACGATCGAGAACCAGATCATCGCCTTCTGCCCGTAGCGGTCGCCGAACGGGCCGCCGAGCAGGATGCCCAGGGCCGAGGCGCCGAGGAACAGGAACAGCATGACTTGCGACATCTGGACTGAAACGCCGAATTTATGGATGGAATAGAAGGTATAATAGCTGGCAAGGCTGGAAATATAGGCGTTCTTGGTCAGAACCAGCAGCGTCAGCACCAGCAGCGCTCCCATCACCTTGCGGCGCGGGAAGGGCGAGACGAAGCCTGCCGCCTTGCGGGGGCCCTGCGCGGCACGCAGGCGGCTGTACCAGCCGCCGACCTGCCACAGCACGATGATGCCGATCAGCGAGCCGCCGGCGAACCAGGCGATGCTGGTCTGGCCGAAGGGCACGACGATGAAGGCTGCCAGCAGCGGCCCCATGGCCTGGCCGAAATTGCCGCCGACCTGGAACAGCGACTGTGCCAGGCCGAACCTGCCACCAGAGGCGAAGCGCGCGATCCGCGAAGATTCCGGGTGGAAGATCGCCGAGCCGATGCCGATCAGCGAGGCGCCGATGAGGAGCAGCGAGTAATGTCCAGCATAGGCCAGCACGACCAGGCCGATCAGCGAAGAGGCCATGCCGTAGGGCAGCGAATACGGCATCGGCCGCTTGTCGGTAATCATGCCGATCACCGGCTGCAACAAGGATGCCGTCACCTGGAAGGTGAAAGTCAAAAGGCCGATCTGCCAGAAATCGAGACCGTAATTGTCCTTCAGCAGCGGATAGATCGCCGACAGCAGCGACTGCATGATGTCGTTGATGCAATGGCAGAAGCTCACCGCCAGGATGACGGTGAAGGCCGTCGCCTGAGCTGAAATGTGGCTGGCCACTGCCGGCTTGGCGTCGGCGGTTGCTGTGGTATCGGTCAAGGCAGGCTCCGTGGTCTTTTTGGCGGGCGCTCCCGCAGGCGGTCTTATGGGCCGGCTGCCTTATACGTTGCTTGTCACGCGACTTCTTTCGTGGTTTGGTCCAATAGTTTCGCAAGTGGGCCATAGCTGATGCCGCATGGCAGGGAAATGTTCAGAGCGGGCGATACGGATCTCGGGCTGTTGCATAAGCGTCGCTGGCAATGGCTGGAGCAGGCCGTCGGGCCGGCGGTGGCGCTGCCGACCGAATATCCGGACGGCTATCACGTGCCACGGCACCATCACAGCCGCAGCCAGTTGCTGCACGCGCTGGTCGGTGTCGTGCTGGTGACGACGCGGCATGGGCGCTGGATGGTGCCCCCCGACCATGCGATGTGGATCCCGGCCGGCACCGAACATTCCGTGGAGATGCTGGGCGACGTCAGCATGCGGTCCGTCTATGTGATGCCCGAGGCCATTCCCGGCCTGCCGAACGGGTTGCGTGTCGTCGGCATCACCGACCTGATGCACAGCCTGATCGTGGAATCGGAAAAGCTGCCGCAGGGCGCCGAGCTGGAGGGGCGGGGCGGACTGATCATGAAGCTCCTGCTGCACGAAATCCCGAATCTGCCGGAACGGCCGCTCGGCCTTCCGTTCCCGTCCGATGCAAGGCTGGCGGCGCTATGCCGGCGCTTCGTCTCGGCACCGTCACCGCATGCGACAATCGACGAGTGGGCTGCTGTCGTTGGCATGAGCCGCCGCTCGTTTACCCGCGCCTTTCATCGCCAGACCGGATTGTCGCTGTCGACATGGCGCCAGCAGGCCTGCCTGTTCGCGGCCCTGCCACGGCTGGCCGACGGCGAGCCGATCACAAGGGTGGCGCTCGATCTCGGCTATGACAGCGTGCCGGCGTTCATCACCATGTTCAAGCGCATGCTGGGAGCCTCGCCACGCGGTTACATGCGAGGCGCCCGTGATGCTGGCGAAGGTGTGCGGCGAATAGGCGGTCCGGCTCGGCCTGAGTCGCAGCCCTAAAGCGCGTCGCGTTCGACCGGCCTCATGCGACGCGCTTTGGGTTCTTGCTTTTATGCATGTCGTTATCGCAAAACCGCTGCACTTTGCGCGACACGCATTAATCGAACAGGCTCGACACCGATTCCTCGGTCGCCGTGCGCGAGATCGCCTCGCCCATCAGTTCGGCGATGGAGATGACGCGGATATTGGCGGCGTCCAGCACTGCCTGGGTCGGCTGGATGGAATCGGTGATGACCAGTTCCTGCAGTTTCGAGGCGCCGATGCGGGCGATGGCGCCACCGGACAAAACGCCATGGGTAGTATACGCGGTGACACTGGTGGCGCCATCGGCAAGCAGCGCATCGGCCGCATTGCACAGCGTGCCGCCCGAATCGATGATGTCGTCGATCAACAGGCAATCCTTGCCGCGCACGTCACCGATGACGTTCATGACTTCCGATTCGCCGGGGCGCTCGCGGCGCTTGTCGACGATGGCAAGCTGGGCGTCGATGCGCTTGGCGAGCGCGCGGGCGCGGACCACGCCGCCGACATCCGGCGACACCACCATGACATTGGCAAGCTGCTTGTATTTCGCCTTTACGTCGCGGGCCATGACCGGCACGGAAAACAGATTGTCGGTCGGGATGTCGAAGAACCCTTGAATCTGGCCGGCATGGAGATCCAGGGTCAGCACCCGGTTGACGCCCGCCCTGGTGATCATGTTGGCGACCAGCTTGGCCGAGATCGGTGTGCGGCCGGAGGCTCGGCGATCCTGCCTGGCATAGCCGAAATAAGGAATAACCGCAGTGATGCGCTTGGCCGAGGAGCGCATGAAGGCGTCGATCATGATGAGCAGTTCCATCAAATGATCGTTAGTCGGGAACGAGGTGGACTGCAGGATGAAGACGTCCTCGCCGCGCACGTTCTCCTGTATCTCGACGAAGATTTCCTGGTCGGCGAAGCGCCTGACGCTGGCCTTGCCCAGCGGAATGTTGAGGTAGCGGGCGACTGATTCGGCCAGCACCCTGTTGGAATTGCCCGCGAAGAGCTTCATGCACCGTTCCTGGCGAAGGATTGAGAGACTCCGATAGCACTCCAGCCTCTTAGTCGGGCTTTTAGCGGCCCGCGCCGGTATTGCAAGCGTCGTGAATGGGAATCCGCCGGCTAATCTCAATAAACGCTTACGGCTTGACGACGCGGCGATAGGTCCACTTCGATGCCGACGGAATCGGGATAGCTTCTATCTTTCAGTCTGAGCATGCTCTTTTCCGAAAACCGGATTCCACTTTTCGGAATCATGCTCCAGGTCAGCCGGCGCCGCCGCCAAGCCAGGTGGCGAACTGGTCGATTGTCTGGTCGGCAATCGCTTGCATGGTCGCCGGCGCGACCGCCGCCCAGCCTTCGCCGCCACCGACGGAGGGCGCCTTCTGCTGGCCGTTGATGCGATGCAGCCGGTTGCCGGCCGGGTCATAGATGTCCCAGACATAGATGACGGTGGTGTCCTTGCCTTCCGTCATGGTCGAGAAATAGCCCTTGAGCACATGCGTTGGGGTTTGGTCGGTGCTGCCGGCCAAGGTGATGCCGCGCTGCCTGGCGCGTGTCTGAAGCTCGGCGGTCAGCGGTGTCGCGGCTTCGACCGAGGCGCCGACGATCGGCGCGACCTGCAGCCGGGTTCGCGCAATGGCAGCCGCGCTTTTGGCGGGCGGCACGGCTGCTGCAGCGGAAGGCTGCGCTGTATCTGCAGTTGGCGCGGTGCCGGAAGACGGCGCCGCAGTTGAGGGGGGCGTTGCGGCGCCGCCGGCTCCGGGCAGGGATTGGGTCGATTGCGGGGCGATGGCCGAGGGTTCGAGAACGTCCTTCGCATTGGTGCAAGCCGCCAGCGCCAGCGCCGCGAGCAATGACACGGTCGTCACATGCGATCGTCTCATTAGCCTGAAAACTCCTTGGCGACGAACGCCCCTCACACTCTTTCCATTATGGATTCACTGCACGATCAAGTCGAGATCATGGCGGGACAGCGGCTTCGGCTGGGATTCGGTCGTCAGGTAGGTGCGGCCAAGGGTCATCGCCGTTTCGGTTTCGGAGTCCATGATGATCATATGGGCGAACAGCGTCATGTTCGGCGCAATCGGTTCGGGATTACCCTGATAGAACATCGGCATATCCATCCAGGACGGGGTGAAGCGGGCGCCGAGCGAATAACCGCAGGCATTGAGCCGGTGCTTGGTCAAATTGTGGGCTTCGAGCGTGCGGGCATGGGCGTCGAACACGTCGCCGAACGTATTACCAGGTGTCATCGCCTTCTCGACTGCAAGTAGCGCGGCGCGGGCGGCATCGAACAATTCCTGGTGGCGTTTCGATACCTTGCCGGTCAACACCGTGCGCATCATTGCCGCATGGTAGTGATGGAAGACACCGGCCCATTCGAGTGTCAGCTGGTCGTTCTTGGTGAGCTTGCGGCGACCGGCCTTGTAGCGGCAGAGCAGGGCGTCGACGCCCGAGCCGATGATGAACTCGTTGGCCGGATAATCGCCGCCGCCGGCAAAGATCGCGCCTTGCATGGCGGCGAGGATCAGCGCCTCATCGCCGCCCTGCTTGATCAGCGGCAGTGCTGCGTCCAGCGCGTCGTCGGCCAGATTTGCGGCTTTTTCCGCCTTGGCGATTTCGGCCGGGCTCTTGAACAGCCGCAGCCGGCTGACAATGCCAGAGGCATCTGCGATCTGCCCGAAGGTCTGCAACTGCTCGTCGAGGCGCCGGCCATTATATGCCGTCAGGCCGTGGGTGTCGTATTCGACGCCGATGCGGGCGCCGAGCAGGTCAAGCTCGTTGAGCAAATTGCGCAGGTCGACCGCCGGATTGGCGCCGTTGCGATCCGTCCACAAAACGATGTTGTCGATGATCGAGGTGTGGCGTGCCTGGCGCAAATCGGCCGAACGCGTCAGCAGTACCATCGAGCCGTCGGCCTTGACCACCAGGCACTGGAAAAAGCAGAAGCCGAACGTGTCGTAGCCGGTTAGCCAATACATGCTTTCCTGCGCAAACAGCAGGACGGCGTCGAGCTTCTTTTCGGCGATCTCGATCATCAGTCGATCGCGCCGCGCGTCGAATTCCGAGCGTTCGAAATGCAGCGCCATCAGTCAGTCTCCAAAACGATTGCCGAAACCTGCCGTCCGTAGTCGGGCTCGTTGCGATGCGTGCTGCGCCGATAGGAGTAGAAAAGCTCTTCCTCGGCATAGGTGCAGCGGCCGAGCCCTTCGGCATTGACGCCAGCCTTGGTCAGCCGGTCGACCGTGTAGCGGTTGAGATCGAACATCGCGTGTCCGGCATTTGCGGAGGGCGCGAAATAGCGGGCATTACCGGCATCGGCGTCGACGAAGCGCGCGACGAATTCCGGTCCGACTTCGTAATTCTGTGGGCCGATGGAAGGACCGAGCACTGCGACGATGCGGTCACGCCGGGCGCCGAGGCTTTCCATTGCCGCGATGGTGTTTTCCAGCACTCCCGTGAAAGCGCCTTTCCAGCCGGCATGGGCGGCTCCGATAATGCACGCCTCGGCGTCAGCGAAGAGGACCGGTCCGCAATCGGCGGTCGAGGCCCCGATGGCAATGCCCGGCCGGTCGGTGACGATGGCGTCGGCCTTGGGACGCTCGCCGGCAAAAGGTTCCCTGGCGATGACGACGTCCGGCGAATGAACCTGATGAGCAGTCAGCAGATGGCTTGCCGCCACGCCCATCCATTCGGCGACGCGGCGGCGATTCTCGCGCACCAGCGTCTGGTCGTCGCTCGATCCGGTGCCGATGTTGAGGCCCCGGTAGATGCCGCTGGAAATGCCGCCGACGCGTGTGAAGTAGCCGTGGCGGATGCCTTGCGCCGTTTCCAGCAAGGGCGACCGAACGGGATCCGGTTTGGTCTGATTCAGCATGGCGGCTTTGTTGTCCGTATGGGCGATTTCGTCAAGCGCGTTGAAGGCGGCGAGTTGAAGGTAGGCAAGTTGAAGGTAGGCGAGTTGAAGGCGGGCGCAGTTGAAGGCGAGTGCAGTTGATGTCGGGCGCAGCCGGAGAGGGGAGAGTGGTAGAGGCGACAGCGAAAAGTCAATCCGCGCTTGCGAACGGCGGAACGGCAATGCCGGGAGGAAGGATGGCAAGCACCTTGAAGAGCTCGCCCATGGCCTGCTGACCGGCGAGGCGCTCGACGTCGGCCGCGATCTTTTCACGAGCTGCCTCATCGGCATTGGCGCCGAGCCGGCCAGCTCGTTCGAGAAGCCCCATCTTGAGCAGGAATTCACCTTGCGTGGAGAGGTGGGCATCGAGGCTGTGTGCCCGAACGGTTGCAGCGAGGGCAGCGAAATCGACATGGGCGGTGAGGTCGGCCTCCCCCGGATTCGCCAGCACGTCCTCATGACCGTGCTTGCGCAAGGCCTGCAAGGTGTCGCCGATGCCGGGCTGGAGGTGACCGTAGTCGAGAAACAGGCCGGCGCCGCCAAATCCGGCAAGTCGCCCGGCGATGGCCGCCATCAGGGCGGCGCGGGCTGGCGCCACCTCGACGATCGCACCTTGCGGCGCATTCTCGGCATCCTCCGGCAGCAGCATCGGGTCGAGCGAGCCGGCGCCGACGAAAAAGCGAAGCTGGTTCGCATCGTCGAGACCGATCATCCGTTCGCGCCAGCCGGCTCCGGCGCGGACGAACTGGCGAATAGGCACCGCGTCAAACAGCTCGTTGCCAACAATCAGAAGCTGCCCCTGCGGTAGTGTGTCGATGGTTTCATTCCAGGCGATGGTGGCCGACGTCCCGGCAAGCGTCCGTTTCTGGACCTCGGTCAACCGCGGACTGGTCTCGATCAAGGCGAATGATGCGCTGGCGGTAAGCGTCGGATCGAGCCGCGAAAGCGTGCGCAGCATATCTCTCATCAGCGTGCCGCGGCCGGGGCCTATTTCGGCGATGGCGACCGGCGTCGGCCGGCCGATCGCCAGCCATGCCTGGTAGAGCCAGACGGCGACCAGCTCGCCAAACATCTGGCTGATCTCCGGCGCGGTGACGAAGTCGCCGGCGGCGCCGAACGGCTCGCGTGTCGTATAATAGCCGTCCTGCGGATCGAACAGGCAGAGCGCCATGTATTCGCTGATGGGGATCGGTCCCACCGCACCGATCAGCTCGGCGATGCGTGTCTTCAGCGGCGTCATGCGGGCTGCGGTTTTGTCACCGGCTTGGCTGTAGCCATCGCCCAGATGCCGGCCAGCACCATCGGCAGCGACAGCACCATGCCCATGGTGAGCCAGCTCGTGCCAAGGAGATAGCCGAGCTGCTGGTCGGGCTCGCGGAAGAATTCGACGAAGACGCGCGAGGCGCCATAGCCGGCAATGAAGGCGCCGCCGACGAAGCGCGGCGTCTTCAGCTTGAGCCGCGAATGAGTGAGAAAGCGCAGGACAAGGAACAACACCAGCCCTTCGAGCAGCGCCTCGTAGATCTGGCTCGGATGGCGTGCAAATGGGCCGCCATTGGGGAATTCGAATGCCCATGGAACGTCGGTCGGTCGGCCCCATAGTTCGGAATTGATGAAGTTTGCCAGGCGAACGAGGCCAAGCCCCACCGGCACGCCGGCGGCAACAACGTCGAACAGCGACCATGTGCGGATGCCACGCGCCCGGGAAAACAGCGTCATGGCGAGAATGACGCCGAGCAGGCCGCCATGAAACGACATGCCGCCCTGCCAGACGGCGACGACATCGAGCGGATTGGCGATGTAACGCGGCAGGTCGTAGAACAACACGTAGCCGGTGCGTCCGCCGAGCACCACGCCGATGGCCGCCCAGACGATGAAGTCGTCGAGATCCACGGGCTTCATCGGCAGGGTGCCGTCGGGCCAGAGTTTCGGGTTGGTGACGAGGCGCTTGGCATACCACCAGGCGAACAGGATGCCGACGATGTAGCCGACGCCGTACCAATGCACCGCCAGCGGTCCGATCCGGACGATGACCGGATCGATGTTGGGGAAGGGCAGGGCAGCCAGCGGCAGCAAATATTCGCTCAACAGGGTCTCCCGGTTCCGGTCACGTTCGGGCGCGGACCATGCGGCAGGGTTTTGGCAGGGTCAAGGCGAGCACATGCTTGCATTCCGCATCGTGCGCCACTACGTCAATTCGACCAAGCGAGGATTTGCCATGGCGACCGGACCGAACCGCATTCTCGATGAATTCGCCAAGCTGATGACCGACGCAGCCGGTGCCGCGCAAGGCGTGCGGCGCGAGGTGGAGACCGCCTTCAGGGGCCAGGCCGAGCGGATACTCAACTCCATGGACGTCGTGCAGCGCGAGGAATTCGAGGCCGCTCGCGACATGGCGGCGAAGGCCAGGGAAGAAAACACCCGCCTCGCTGCTCGCATCGAAGCGCTCGAGGCCAAGCTTGCCGAAATGACCGGTCAGGCAGCGCCTGCGGCTTCGGCAAAGCCGCGTGCAAAAAAATAATAAAAATATTCGTTAAACTTTTCCACAAAGCCGGATCGCAAAAAGCGCTTTGTCGTGAATCGCTTACCGGTACTGCGTGGATCTTTCCGACAGCGCCTTTCCACATGCGAATGACGCAGTGCGAAAAATTGGGCTGGTCACGCGACTCCCGATCAATAGACTGAATTTGTTGCATGATTCGGAGCAGGGTCATGCGCCGGGCGGTGGGGTCCGGTCCGGGGTCTTTGCGTTGACGAAGTCCTGGCCGTCCGAGTTCTAGGCAGAATTGTTCGAGTGTGCCTCTCCCGCGGAGCGTGTGGTGGCGCTCCCAGAACGACAGGAAGCATTTCATGGAACTTCTCGAACTCGAATTCTCCCGCGAAATCCATCCGGTGGATGTTATCGAGCAGGTGGCGCACAACAACGATTGGTCCTTCGAGCGGGCCGGCGATGACGAGATCTCGATCTCGGTCGCCGGAAGCTGGACCGACTACCACGTTTCATTCTCCTGGATGGAGGACTACGAGGCGCTGCACCTGGCCTGCGCTTTCGACATCAAGGTGCCTGAGGCGCGCGCGCTCGAGGTGATGCGGCTGCTTTCGCTGATCAACGAACAGATGCTGTTTGGGCATTTCGACCTCTGGGAGCAGGAAGGCGCCATCATGTTCCGCCAGTCGCTGCTGCTGGCCGGTGGGGTTGAGCCGTCGAGCCAGCAGGTCGAGGTGCTGCTGTCGTCGGCGCTGGAAGCCTGCGAATGCTATTTTCAGGCCTTCCAGTTCGTCGTCTGGTCGGGGACTTCGGCCAAGGACGCGCTCGCCGGCGTGCTGTTCGAAACCTACGGAAACGCCTGACCGTCGATGAGTTCGAGCAACGCGAGAAAACCCGAGATCAGCTTCGCCGATTTCGACCGCGTCGACATCCGCGCCGGCACGATCGTCGAGGCCGAGCCTTTTCCCGAGGCGCGCAAGCCGGCGATCAAGTTGAAAATCGATTTCGGTCCCGTGATCGGGGTGAAGAAATCCTCGGCCCAGATCACGAAATACTATACACCTGAAAGCCTGATCGGCCGGCAGGTGTTCGCGGTGGTCAATTTCCCGCCGCGTCAAATCGGGCCATTCATGTCGGAAGTGCTGACGCTCGGTTTTCCCGATGAAGAGGGCGCCGTCGTCCTCGGCGCGATCGAGCGTAAGGTGCCGGACGGCGGCAGGTTATTCTAACTGCGGTTTGCTCAGGCGGCCAGTTTTCGCGTGGTACCCAGTGCTCCTTCGACCGTTTCCATGAACATTTCGGCGCAGGCCTTCCAGCTGTAGCGCATAGCACGTTGCCGCGCCTCGGTGCGGTCGACGAGAAGCGCGGCGAGCGCTGCTTGCCTCAGCTCTTGCGAGACTGCGCCGCCTATGCCGTCGCCCACAATATCGATCGGCCCGGTGACGGGATAGGCTGCGACAGGCGTGCCGCTGGCCAACGACTCGATAATGACGTTGCCGAATGTGTCGGTGCGGCTGGGGAAGACGAAGACGTCGGCCGAGGCGTAGATCTCGGCCAGTTCGTCGTTCGGGCGATGGCCGAGAAAATGGGTATCGGGATATCTGGCCTTCAGCTTCGCCAATTCCGGCCCTTCGCCGACAACCACCTTGCTGCCGGGCAGGTCCAGGTCGAGGAAAGCCGGCAGGTTCTTCTCGATCGCGACGCGGCCGACGCAGAGGAAGATCGGTCCCGGAAGTCCCAGGTCCTTTCTTTTATCCGGCCGAAAATGATCGGTATCGACGCCACGCGTCCATGGCCGAAGCTTGGTGAAGCCGCGTGCCGCAAGATCGTCGGCAAGCGACTGGGTGGCGACCAGCGTGCCCTGTCCTGAATTATGGAAATCGCGCAGCCAGCGATAGGCCCATGCTTCCGGCACCGGCAGACGCGCGCTCAGATATTCCGGAAAACGTGTGTGATAGCTGGTCGTGAACGGACGGCCGGCTTTGCGGCAGTAGCGCCGCGCCATAATGCCGAGCGGTCCTTCGGTGACGATATGGATGTGATCCGCCTTGCGTGCCTCGATCAGCTGCGCCACGCGGTGCGGCGTCGTCAGCGCCAGCCTGATGTCGGGATAGGTCGGCAGAGGCAAGGTGCGAAAGATGTTCGGCGTCAGGAAGTCCGTCTCGACATCGAAGGATTTCAGGGTCTCCGAGAGGCGCTCCAGCGTGTGGACGACGCCGTTGACTTGCGGGCGCCAGGCATCGGTGACCATCAGGATGCGCATGGCGGTCCCTTGGCGGAGAGCTTGATTGCTTTGCCGCGATGCCTGAACGGCGACCACGCCGCCGCTCTGGCCTCGCACCAGCGCACCCGGGCAGGCGCGGGGTCGAAATGAGGCCGCAGGGCCGAATCAATCAGGATCGCGCGCTTCATTGGCGCTCTTCACCATGGTTTCATGACGGGCGGATGAAGGCCGGCCTCGCTCCCGTCAAGCCGGAACCTTGATCACCGCCCGCAGGCCGCCGAGCGGGCTGCGTTCGAGGACGATGTCGCCGCCATGGCTGCGGGCAATGTCGCGTGCGATGGAAAGGCCAAGGCCGGTGCCGCTGGCGTCGAGGTTGCGGGCCTCGTCCAACCGCACGAAAGGCTTGAATACATCCTCCCGCTTTTCGGGCGGAATGCCCGGACCGTCATCGTCGATAGTGACGAGCAGCGAACCGCGTCCATGATTGGCATTGATCTCCACCGTCTTGGCATAGCGGAATGCATTGCCGACGACGTTGGACAGCAGCCGGGCAAAGGCATTGGGGCGCACATGGACGTGCGGATCGCCGGCAAGCACGGTCGACAGCTTGCGCTTGCGCAGCGCGGCTTCCTCGCGAAGCTTTTCGAAGAAGGCTTCGAGGTCGAACCGGCCGGCGTCTTCCGATGCTTCGCCACGTGCAAAGGCAAGGTAGCCTTCCAGCATCGACTGCATGTCGTCGATGTCCTGGTCGAGTGCCTGGGTGTCGGCCGCCTTGGTCCCGGCCAGCGCCAATTGCAGCTTGAAGCGGGTGAGGATGGTCCTCAGATCGTGACTGACGCCGCTCAGCATGGCGGTGCGCTGCTCGAGCTGGCGTTCGATGCGTTCGCGCATCTGGATGAAGGCAAAGCCGGCGCGGCGGACTTCTTCGGCACCGCGCGGGCGAAAATCGCGCGGCATCGGCCGGCCTTTGCCGAAGCTCTCGGCCGCCTCGGCCAGCGTCAGAATCGGCCGGATCTGGTTGCGCAGGAAGGGAATGGCGATCATCAGCAGCACCAGTGAGGTACCGACCATCCAGATCAGGAAAATATGGGTATTCGACGCATAGGCTTGGCTGCGGCGCACGAAGACGCGCAGCACCTTGTTCTCAAGCTGGATGCGGACCTCGACGATATTGGAATTGCCGACCGTATCGATCCAGAACGGACGGTTGATCTGGCGGGTGATCTCGGACGAAAGGATCTCGTCGAGGATCGAGAAGAACGGCTTTGGCCCGGGTGGCGGCAGTGGGTCGGGCGGCAGGAGGTCGACCTTCAACTGCATGCGATCCTGGGCGATGCGGATGACGTTGGCGTAGTCGGCGTCGTGCGGATAGGTCTCTATCAGGTCGATGATGGCGGCGATGTCGCGCACCGTGGCCTGCGACAGGCGCTGCGTCACGGTCTGCCAATGGCGCTCCATGAAGACAAAGGCGACGACCGACTGCAGCATGATCATTGGCGCGATGACGATGATCAGCGAGCGGGCATAGAGCCGCTTCGGCATGTAAAGCGACACCAGGCGCCAGAAACGGTTCCAAGCGCGCGGCACGGCCTTCAGCGCCCGCGTCGCGCGGGCGCTGAAGCCGCCATCTTCCGGCCGTTCGAGTTGCGTGGTCGCCATTCGTCTTTTCGCTCACCGGCGGCCCAGCAAAGGACCGCTGTCGGCGGCATTCTATTCCACGCTGAGCCGATACCCAATACCGCGCACGGTCTGCAGCCAGACCGGATTGGACGGATCGCGTTCGATCTTGCGGCGCAGCCGGTTGATCTGGACGTCGATCGTGCGCTCGCCGACCTCGGACTCGTCGCCGACAAGCTCATGCCGCGGTATCGTTTCGCCGGCACGCGCAGCGAAGATCGCCAGGATTTCCTGCTCGCGGTCCGTCAGCTTGAGCGCCTCGCCGCCGCGCTTCAGCTCACGCCTGGCGATCTGGAAGGTATAGGGGCCGAAGACCAGCTGTTCGACCTTGGGCGTCGTCGCGGGGCCGCCGCGGCGCAAGATATTGTTGATGCGCAGGATCAGCTCGCGCGGATCGAACGGTTTTGGCAGATAGTCGTCGGCGCCGGCCTCGAGCCCGGTGATCCGGCTGTCGGTTTCGGACAGTGCGGTGAGCATCAGGATCGGTACGTTCTTTTCCGCCCGCAGCGCCTTGGTGAGATCGACGCCGCTTTCACCCGGCATCATGACGTCGAGCACGATCAGATCGAAATCGAGGCCGGTGAGCTTGCGCCGCGCCTCGCCGGAATTTCCGGCAACGGTGACGCGAAAACCGTTTTCGGTCAGATACTGTTTCAGAAGATTGCGGATTCGGGTGTCGTCGTCGACCACCAGCAGATGCGGCGCGTCGTCTTCCGGTGCTGTCGGATGATCAACCCTCTCAATGGTCTCCATGGCTTTTCCCTGACATCTTTGCGGGCACAATGTCGATCTGCGCCCTTAGTTCCGGATTGACCATCGCCTCAAGGAACCGTTCGATAACGGCGCGTTCGGTGGCTCCGGAATCCTCCAATGCAGCATGGATGCGGCGCGACTGTGGCCGCGCCAGTGCCAGCGCCAGCGCACGGCCCTTGGCCGTCGGATAAAGCTCGCGCTGGCGGCGGTCGCGAGGGCCCTGCAATTGCACGATATGGTCGGTGTCGATCAGTTGCTTGAGCACGCGCGCCAGGCTCTGCTTGGTGATCTTGAGCACGTCGAGGAGCTCGGCGACCGTCAGGCCGGGCCGGCGATTGACAAAATGCAGAACCCGGTGATGAGCACGGCCAAAACCGTAGTCGGCCAGGATCTGGTCCGGATCGGAGGTAAAGTCGCGATAGGCGAAGAAGAACAACTCGATGATGGCGAAATCGATGCCATCCTCGTCGGTGATCGCCGTCCTGATCGGCTCTGCGGCTGCGTGGCTCGTCATCTTTTCTCCGTGTGAAGCAGGAAATTATGTCAGCACTATTGACGTATTTTCCGCGCGATGGTAATTTTTGGCAAGCTTTTCGGCGGATTGCGAACGAAAAGGCAAACGAAGCCCTTTTTTCCGGAACTTCCTGAGTTTGCCAGACCTTAAATATCCGCCTACGCTTTGAGACAATGGCCGCCCGCGGCGGCCGAGGCGAAACACGCAACGACACAATGATGTGCGGGCTGCCGCCCGCGGGAGGTTACCATGGCATCCGTTCCCTTCGACCAACTGGACGGCTTTATCTGGATGAACGGCGAATTCGTCAAATGGGCCGACGCCAAGATCCACGTCTTGACCCACGGGCTGCACTACGCCAGCGCGGTATTCGAGGGCGAGCGCGCCTATGGCGGCGAAATTTTCAAGCTGACCGACCACACCGAACGCCTGCATGAGTCGGCGCGCCTGCTTGGCTTCAAGATACCCTACTCGGTCGCCATGATCGACGACGCCTGCCGCACGCTGTTGAAGAAGCAAGGTTTCCAGGACGCCTATGTCCGGCCGATCGCGTGGCGCGGCAGCGAACAAATGGGCGTTTCGGCGCAGAACAGCCGGATCAACTGCGCCATCGCCATCTGGCAGTGGCCGAGTTATTTCGACCCGGCGCAGAAGCTGAAGGGCATCCGCCTCGACATGGCCGAATGGCGCCGCCCCGACCCGCGCACCGCACCGTCGAAATCGAAGGCGGCCGGCCTCTACATGATCTGCACCATGTCCAAGCATGCCGCCGAGGCCAAGGGCTATGCCGACGCCATGATGCTCGACTGGCGTGGCCAGGTGGCGGAAGCGACAGGCGCCAACATCTTCTTCGTCAAGGACGGCAAGATCCATACGCCCAAGCCCGATTGCTTCCTCGATGGCATCACCCGCCGCACGGTCATCGGCCTTGCCAAGGACCGCGGTTTGGAGGTGATCGAGCGCGCCATCATGCCGGAAGAGCTTGAAGGCTTCCAGCAGTGCTTCCTCACCGGGACAGCGGCCGAGGTGACGCCGGTTTCGGAGATCGGCCCGTACCGATTCGAGGTCGGTGAGATCGCCAAGACGCTGATGAATGACTATTCTGCAGCCGTTCAACCCAACCACGCGATTGCTGCAGAATAACGAAAGTCACAGCTTTTTTATCAAGTAGGGGCGGTTTTCGGGCCGCCCCTTTTATTTAAGCGTTTGCGCATTTGACTTTCGTCCAATTCGGCGTCTCATGATGGCGTCGGCCCGGGAGGCTGGCAGCTATGGAGGGATTGGAAATATGGATATGAACACGCTTCTTCCGATCATTATTCAGGTGATTACGGGTATCATCGGTGGTCAGGCGGTGGGCGCGGCTATCAAGACGGCGGCGATGGGTCAGCTTCCCAAAATCCTGGGCGGCGCTGTTGGCGGCGTCGGCGGGGCGGCCATCCTCAGCAGCCTGCTGGGCGGTGGGGCGGTCGATCCGGCAGCAGCCGCCACGGCGGCAGGGGCCGGCAGCGCGTTGAACATTCCCAACATCGTTGGCGGTGCCGGCGGCGGCGCCATCCTGACCGGCATCATCGGTGCGGTCATGAACGCGATGAAGAAATAAGCTTTCGACGTTTCAGGCTTTTCAAATGGGCGGCTTCGGCCGCCCATTTCGTTTGCCGTTTGCGGGAGCGGTGGACGCCGTCCGCGTGTGTCTCTACATCAGGGCCTGATTCAACAAGGTTAGAGCTTTCCTGACGCGTTCGAGGGGACGCGCGGAGCTCCGACAGTGTGAAAGGACAAATATGGGTCAGCTCAACGCCGGCATCGTGCCGGTCACGCCGTTCCAACAGAACTGCACCATCCTCTTCGACATGGACGACAGACAGGGCGTCGTCGTCGATCCGGGCGGCGACATCGACAAGGTGCTGGCGGCGCTCAAGGACAATGCGATCACTGCCGGCGCGATCTGGATCACGCATGGCCATATCGACCATGCCGGCGGGGCCATGGAACTGAAGGAGGCGCTCGATATCGAGATCATCGGCCCGCATGCCGCCGACCGTCCGCTGCTCGCCAATCTCCAGAACCAGGCAAAGCGCTACGGCATCACCGATCCCGTGCGCAACTGTGTCCCCGACCGGTTCCTCGCCGAGGGCGAGACCGTTTCGTTTGGCTCACAGGTGTTTGAGGTATTCCATTGTCCGGGCCACGCACCCGGCCACATCGTCTACTATAACCGGGCGGCGAAGTTCGCCCATGTCGGCGACGTGCTGTTCCGCGGTTCGGTCGGCCGCACCGACCTGCCGGGCGGCGACCACGCCGCGCTGATCGCCTCGATCAAGGAGAAGCTGTTGCCGTTGGGCGACGACATCGGCTTCATCTGTGGCCATGGTCCCGGCGGCCGTTTTGGTGAGGAGCGGCGGAGCAATCCTTATTTGGTCTAAAGCCGGCCTGGTCTGAAACCGCGAAAAACAAAAAGCGCCACCCACCGGGCAGCGCTTTTGTTCAGGACAGGAAAACTGTCTTAATTGGCGGTGCAAAAATGCTGTTCGCCGTCATAGCCAGTGAACGTGCCGGTACGCGCGTTGAAGCTCTGGTAGCGGTCCGAGCAGTATTCGTACCAGCCGCGGGTCCACGGCTCCGCATAGCTTTCGGCATAGGCTACTCGCGGCTGCACGTAATAACGGCGCACCGGGGCAGGCCGGTAGTATTCATCATCATAGGCCGGGTCGTAATAGCGGGGCTGCGGGCTGGCGAGGGCACCGCCGATCAAGGCACCGGCCGCAAGACCAAGGACGCCGGCCGCAACGGCGTCGCCGTGGCCGTGGTGGCGGCGGTGATGGCGCCATTCATCGGCACTGGCCGCAGGCAAGGTCGCAAGCGTGGTCGCAACGACCGCGGCGGACAGGATGGCAGTCTTGAAAATTCCGTTCATGTCGGTCTCCTTCGTGCCGGCCCGGGTCGTTTTCGGGGGGATGCGGTCCGGCTTTAACGAAGATTAATATGCGACCGTGGCTGAACGGGGGCTGAACGAAATTTGACCAAGCGGTTCATTTAACTGGGGTTCAAACATGCGGCAAACACCGCAGGCCAGACCGGCCCACGTCCATTCTGTCCGGGGCTGGTTCAGCCGATCGACAGGTTGACGGCTTTCGGACCCTTGCCGCGCTTGTCCGGCTCGGTGTCGAATGTCACTTTCTGCCCATCCTCAAGACCGGGAAGACCCGACGCCTGCACGGCCGAAATATGGACGAAGACATCCTTTGCCCCGTCGTCCGGCGTGATGAAGCCGAAGCCCTTGGCGTGATTGAAGAATTTGACGGTGCCGGTCTGCGGCATGGGAAGCTCCTTTGATCCCACAAGTCCAGTCTCGGGCCGGCAAATGCCCGGACGGAAATTTGTCCTTTATTTTAGTGCCATCGGCAAGAGAAAGTTTTGCGGGTGCCGGCAAGCATCCCGGAACACAAAAGGCGCGACGAAAACCGCCGCGCCTTTATAAAATTCGAGTTCACACCAAAAGCCTTGCAGCATCCTCACACACCCGAAAGGACGCGCGGCACGCCGCCGTTCAGGCGGCGCGGAGATTGACCGCTTTCGGACCCTTACCCATACGGTCGGGCTCGACATCGAAGGTGACCTTCTGACCGTCGACGAGCGTGCGCAGCCCGGAAGCCTCTATCGCCGAGATGTGGACGAATACATCCTTGGCGCCGCCATCGGGCGTAATGAAGCCGAAGCCTTTGGTAGCGTTGAAGAATTTAACGGTGCCGGTCTGGGCCATTGGGGAAACTCCTTCACCCGTGTCAGTCTTGGTGGTTCCGCCCGCCGCCTGGCGCCGTGGGCAAGTCCCGGTGGTTGCTTCGGCAGTCATGCATTGGCGCATGGTAAAACCCCCCGCCGAAAACGGGGCTGTCAGAGATTCACAGTATCGGGGAAAGGTCGTCCAAAACGTTCCGCTCTCCGGGTCGCAAATGCCCGAACACAAAATTTATCGCACGGAAACGTGATGCTTGCAAGATAGAGCCGCGGGCTGCCCAACAGGCGCATCCCGACGCATCGCACCGATAGAACTGGTTCTCCGCGCGGTCATCGGCCAGACGCAACCCAGGCATGGTCCAGCAAGCTGGGCCGGTGCTGTTTGGCTTTGCGCCGGCATACCGCCTTGGTTTGCATGCGCCAGGCTGCAAACGGGGGTTGCATTTGGCAGCAGAATGGCGAGATTGACGAAGATCGGCCCGATGCAGGCGCGATTACGCGGGGGCGGGAGTTTCGAGGGAGGGAATGTTCATGCGGCTTCTTGCGGCAATCTTCTCGCGGCAGGGTTTTTCCATCTTGTTCCTGTCGGCAATTCTTGCGGCCTGCACCGTCGTGGTCGATGAGGGGCCAAGGCCGCGCCCACCACGGCCGGGGCCGCAATTCTGTACCAAGCAATATGACCCGGTCTGCGCCAGGCGCGGCGGCGACCGCCAGACCTTCGCCAATGCCTGCCTTGCCGAACGGGCCGGATACCGCATCATCCGTGAAGGCGAGTGCCGTGGCGGTGGTGGCGGCGGCGAGGAACAGACATTCTGTACCCGCGAATACCGCCCCGTCTGTGCCCGTCGCCATGGCGAGTTGCGCACGTTCCCCAATGAATGCGAGGCCCGCGCGGCGGATTATCGGGTCGTCGATGATGGGCCGTGCTAGCGCACCGGCCTCACTGTTCGTCCGGATAGGCACCGTCGGCCGGGCCGACGTAGAGCTCGGCGCCATCCTCGTTGGAGATGCGCAGGCGATCAGGGATCTGCGGCAGCATCAGCGTGTGAAGCAGCGTGGCGGCGCCCTGCAGGGCGGCGCGCAGGTTCGGCGCCTCCAGCGACACTCGATCGAGTATCGCTTCGTCGGCATCGCGCGAGCGGTAGAACTCGATGACGAAGTTCAAGCACGCCTCCAGGCAGATTGTCGTGCGATCGAACCCTAGCCTTTGGACTTGGGTTTCACAGCGGTCTCCGCCTGCTTGACCGCCGAGCCGAAGGGCGAGGCCAGTTTTGCCGCCACCTTGTCCTTCTTGGGCTTGCGTGTCTCGCGATTGCTGCGCTGTTGACCCTTGGCCATTTTCTGATCCCTTATACGTGTTGCGGATTGCTTTCGGCTCAGTTGGCCGGGTTGTCGACCGGTTCGAGATTGTCTTCCGTGGTGACCCGCTCATAGGTCTCCTGATCGCTGCGAATGCGATATTGCGGCGAGCCGTCCTTGACCGGCAGCCGGCTCTTTATCTGGAACAGCTCCGCGGTCTTTTGGGCAAGGCCGGTGCGGCTCTTCATGCGAACAGTCTGGCCGACGGTGAAGATATGCGAGGGCGTGTCCGTGCGCCGCGCACTCTGCTGGAAGCGGATCATGTGGCATTCTCCTGGTCGTGCCGAAGCGCTGCTTCGAGTTCGGCGTAGTCGACGGCGACAAGCCGGCCGGTCGGGCTTTTCACCGTCCTTGCCGGCAGATGGATGAAGGTGGCGACGCGGCGCCAGGCAAGCCACGACATGCCGTCGATCAGTTCCTCGTCGTGGTCGATGTCATAGTCGCCGGCCGGCTGCATGCCATCCAGGCCGCCAAGCACGAAAGGTGCCGCGAAATGCGCGATGGAATGAGTGGTGCGGGCAGACATTCTCGTGCCTTGAAGTTTCTTTCCGGCCTGGCTCCGGAAGCGGAGCCTGCATTGCGGTACCAGGTGTCGGCGATTTGGATCAGTTTGGCGGGCCGAGAACCCTGACGCCGCGAGGGCCCAAGCATGACCCAAAAACGGTTTCATACCATTAGTCCGAAAATGCGGCTTATTCAAGAAGATTCCGGCCTCTTACCCCTACCAACGCAAAATTACTTTTCTATAGTTATTTGCAGAACGATGATACGATCCCGGTGCACCTCAAAAATTGTTTGAAGAACTTCCGGAAAAATTCCTCCGGCATTTGTATTTATTTAGGTGTGAAAGGAAGAGAGTCATGAATTCCGCAAGAACACCGGATGTCCCGACAGTTGCAGTCAATCCCGTCGCAAAGCCGATAAAGGTTATGTCGCCACGCCTCACGATAAGAAGCGACGAGGCGGCAAGGCGAAGGCTTGCCGATACCGACGGCACGGTGCGGCGGGCGCGCCAGCTTGCCGAAAGCAACCGCCTGATTTGACGCGCAGCCATGACACTCAATTTTCCCAATCCCAGCCGCTCCTACGACGCGGCGGCCAAGCGCATTCGTTTCGTTGGCCATGACGGCATGTTCGAAGTCCCGTTCTTCGTCGAGGTTGCGGCACTTTCGGCGGCAAACCCGGCCGCAAGCGGAGCCGAGGCCGAATTTCTCAGTGCCTTCGACGCCAAGCGTTCGTCGATCCACGATATTGCGCGCGAAGCCTACTCGCATGGCCGCAGGAACATGTATGTGCTGACGCCGGCCGACTTCCGCTAGTTTGGGGTTTGCTCCATAGTGCCCGTCGTCTGCTCTTGCACGCGCCGCAGCGATGGCCTAGATCGCGGCAGGCGGACAACACGGCAGGTTTCCCATCAACAGAAATCCGAGACAACCGGCAGGCGCACGTTACGGCTCAGGCGGGCAGCCGCCGCTGGGGCTCGACCAGTACGTGCAGCAGGCGCTGCAGCTGCACCAGGCGGGGCGCCGGCAGGAGGCCGAGGCGCTTTACCGTCAGGTGCTGGCGCAAAAGGCTAACCACTCGGCCGCCGCGCATTTCCTCGGGCTTCTGCTGCACCAGACCGGGCGCAGCGCCGAGGGGCTGGCGCTGATCGAACAATCGGTTCGGCTGCAGCCGAACAATCCGGATTTCCTCAACAATCTCGGCACCGTGCTGCGCGACCTCGGCCGGGTCGCGGCCGCAGCCGATCTCTTCCGCAAGGTGGTGGCAACCAGGCCGGACCAACTGGCGGCGCGCGACAATCTCGGCTCGTCGCTGAAGCAGCTCGGCCAATTCGAAGGCGCCGAGGATATTTATCGCGGTACGATCGGTCGCAACCCGTTCCATGTCCGCGCCCGTGTCGGGCTTGCCGAGACGCTGCAGGAAGCGGGCCGGCTGGATGAGGCATTAGCTGTTTTTCGCGAGGCGCTGACGATCCGGCCGAAGGATGCCGATCTTTTGCATGGCCTGGGTGTCGGGCTGATGGAAAAGGGCAGTCTCGACGAGGCTGCGGATCTTTTCAGGCAGGCGCTGGCGGTGAATCCCGGCATGGCAAGGGCCTGGCTAATGCTCACCCAGGTCAAGCGCCAGAAGGAGCGCGACGCCGAGCTTGCCCGCATGGAGGCGGAGCACGCCAAGGCGCCGCAAGGCAGCCTGCCGCGCATGCAGCTTTCCTTCGGCCTCGGCAAGGCCAATGACGACCTCAGGGATTATGGTCGCGCCTTCGACTATTTCGCCGAAGGCAACGCGATCCGCCGCCAGGGCATCGACTACGACGCCGGCAAGACGCGCGGCGAGTTCGAGGCGATGAAGGCGGTGTTCGACAAGGCCTTTTTTGAAAAGCACAGGCCGAGCGGGATTACCGACGACACGCCGATCTTCATTGTCGGCATGCCTCGTTCCGGTACCACGCTGGTCGAGCAGATCATCGCCAGCCATCCGAAGGTCTACGGCGCCGGCGAGCTCGGCATATTGAAGACGGCGGTCGGCAAGCAGTTTCCGCTCAGCATGAAGGGCGGCTTTCCCCGGGGCATCGCCGACATGTCCGATAAGGCCTATGCCGAGGCCGGCCAGGCCTATCTCGATATGCTGCACGTCCGCTATCCCGGGTTCCGGCACGTCACCGATAAGATGCCCGGCAATTTCCTGTTGGTCGGTTTCATCCATATGATGCTGCCGCAGGCCAAGATCATCCATTGTGCGCGCGATGCGGCGGCGACCTGCCTGTCGATCTACAAGGTGCACTTCCGCGGCGACAGCCACCGCTACGGCTACGATCTCGGCGAACTCGCCGATTTCCACAATCTCTACACCGACATCATGGCGCACTGGCACGCCGTGCTGCCTGATGTCGTGCACGACGTTCGCTACGAGGATTTCGTCGCCGACCAGGAAGGCCAGTCGCGAGCACTGATCGCCCATCTCGGCCTGCCATGGGACGACGCCGTGCTGTCGTTTCACCGGACCGACCGGCCGGTGCGCACGGCGTCCGCCGCGCAAGTGCGGCAGCCGATGTATCAGGGCTCGGTCGATCTGTGGAAGCGCTATGGCGACCGGCTGAAGCCGCTGCTCGACAGGCTGGCTTAGAGCGCCGCTGGGTCTAAAAGCGCGTCGCGCTCGATCGGCCTCATGCGACGCGCTTTAGATCCTTGTTTTTATGCATGTCGTTATCGCAAAACCGCTGCGCGACATGCATCAAAGCTCCATAAACGGCTGAAAGCCGCCGAAGATCATGCGCTTGCCGTCGAACGGCATCGTCGACCAGTCCGACTTGATGCGTGGGTCGGCCATCACCTTGGCCATCACCGCGTCGCGGCTCTGCCGCGATTCATAGACGACCCACGAGAAGATGACGACCTCGTCGTCCTTGGCCTGCACGGCGCGCGGGAACGAGGTGATCTCGCCATAGGGCACGTCGTCGCCGACGCATTCGACATAGGCAAGCGCCCCGTGCTCCTTCCAGACGGCGCCGGCGGTTTCCGCCAGCTTCTTGTAGGCATCGAGCTTTGCCTTCGGCACGGCAAGTACGAAACCATCGACATAAGACATCTGATTTCCTCCATGCGATTGTTTTCCGCCCTCTTGAGCGGTGATTTCCGGTACATACCTGTGTGGGGATCCTAAGCCGCTTTCACCGGCGCGTTCATTGCCCATTCGACGCCGAACGGATCACGCATATTGCCCCAGCGGTCGCCCCAGAACATCACCTGCAACGGCACGACTTCCTCGCAGCCAGCCTCGATGGCCCGCTTCCACCAGGCGTCGATGTCGTCGCTGCCGAGATGGAGCTGCATGGTGTAGCCCTGAGGCTTCACAACGGCCATTCCATGCTCGGGATAGAAGTCGGAAAGCATCAGCGTCGAACCGTTGATGTGGAGATGGATATGCATGGTACGGCCCTGTTCGTCCGGCGGATAGGCAAAGACCTGCTCGACACCGAAGGCTTTTTGGTAAAATTCGGAGGCTTTGAAAGCGCCGTCCAGCTGAAGGTAGGGCGTCAATCCGCCAAGCACCTTGGCGGCGGGCTGGGTCTGCGGCTGGTCATTCATGTCATGCTCCTCTTTGCGTCTGATTTGCCTTTGCGAACCACAGGACGAACGGAACGGCGACGATCCTACACGGCCGATGGTTTTTTGGATTCGAAATGGCGCCTGCCGCAACGGCCAACTGCCACCTTTCAACCTTCGATGCGAATCCGCGGGCTGTTTTGCGCGTCGACGACGATTTCCGGCCAGCCGATATCTTTGCGCAACTCGATCGGCAATGAAAGGATGGCGCGTTCGCTGCGATAACGGGCGCGAGCCGCCGAGTAACGCGTCACGGCGTGACCTATGGATGACAGAATAGACATGATGCTTTCTCCTCGATTGGCGCCGGCATCACCGTGTCGGCAACCCAAGGACGTGGCATGCGATCATCATCCGACAGAGCGCCGGAATTTTTTTCCACAATTTTTCAACCGTCGGCCTCGGCAACCTCCCGGAAGAAAGCTTCCGGGTCGTCGACCTCGGTCAGCCGCCGTTTCTCGATCAGCCAGAAGCGGTTGCCAACCGCGCGGATGAAGGAGCGGTCGTGCGAGGCAAGCAGGCAGCTTGCTTGATGTTCCAGCAATTCCGCTTCCAGTGCCTCCTGGCCGTCGATGTCGAGATGGTTGGTCGGCTCGTCGAGTAAATAGAAGTTGGGATTGGCGAGCCTGAGCGCCAGCATCATTAGCCGCGCCTTCTGTCCGCCCGACAGCACGCTGATCCTGCGCTCCTGCATGTCGATGCTGACGCCGTCGCCCGCGAGCAGCGAGCGGGCGCGCTGCTCGCCAACGTCGAATCCGCGCGAGAGCATCGCCAGCGGCGTGTCGTCGCCGCCGATGCCCGACAATGCCTGGTCGCTATAGCCGAGCACGGTCGACGGCGTCACCTTCAGGCTTTGCGCCGCCGTTTCCGGCTCGACGATGGCGTTCCGGATAAGGCCGATCAGCCGTGATTTGCCGACGCCGTTACGGCCGAGCAGGACGATGCGGTCGCCTTGGCAGATGTGGCGCTTGCCGGTGCCGAACAGAACCGTGCCGTCAGGTGTTCCGACCACCAGATCGTCCAGCGTGATCAGCACCTTGGCATGGCTGCCGCGATTGGCGAGCTTGATCGCGCCCGCCGATTTTTCGCGATGCGCGGGGGCTGCGACCTCCTCGAGGCGCTGGGCGCGCTGGTTGAGCTGCTTGGTCTTGACCGTCAAAAGGTCGCTGCCGGAATTGATGCCGATATTGTTGAGCTTGGCCGCCTGCCGGCGCAGTTGCTGCGCCACCTTCATGTCGCGCTGGAACTTGCGCTCGGTCGAAGCGTCGACCTCGTCCAGCGCAAGCCTCGCCCGAGAATAGGGCAGCGAAAGCACCGGCGATTGTTCGGGGCGCAAGAACAGCGTGCGGTTGGTCGTCGCGTCGAGGAACGCCCTGTCGTGGCTGGCGATCACCACGGGCACCTCACGCGGCAGCGCGTTCAGCCAGGTCTCGAGCTGGCTGATCTTGCCGAGGTCGAGATGGTTGGTCGGCTCGTCGAGAAGCAGGACGTCGGGATCGGTGACCCAGACGCGGGCGACCAGCGCCAGCCTTTGCCAGCCGCCGCTCAATGCCCGCATCGGCCGCTCGCGCATCGGCTCGGGTACGTCGAGCGAATCGAGGACCACATCGACGCGCCACAGCTCGCTTTCGGCGTGCTCGGCTGGCAAGGCGTCGGCCACCACCTCATGAAAGCTGCGCCCGGCCAGCGCTGCGGGAATGACCTGCTCGACATAGCCGACGCGCAGGCCGCGCGTGCGGGTGATGTCGCCTGATGTCGGCTCCATCTCGCCGGCCACGCACTTCAGCAAGGTAGATTTGCCGCGGCCGTTGGCGGCGACGATGCCGAGCCGGTCGCGGGTGCCGATGGTGAGGTCGAGATTGGAGAAGAGGGGCGCACTCATGGTGACGCCGAGGGACTTGAGGCTGATCAGGGCCATGTCGATTACTCTGGTCTGTCCGGACTGAATTCCGGTTCAATGCACTTGACGGTGCGCAGGCTGGCCATCAGGCTCGGCGTTGCAGCACCACGAAGGGCGGACCAAAAAAATCGAAGCGGGAGAACCCGGACCGTCTCTGGTCAGCCCTGCAAGCAAGCTCGCAGGGCAGGGACAGGGCCGCGCTGACGGTGGTGGTCGATATGCACGCAGCCCTCCTTTCAAGACGTTCGAGTATAGCGATTGGGTTACACCAGGGGCGGGGCCGATGGCAAGTGGTTGGCGCTGGAGCGAGCGGAGCGCCGAAGCTGCCAATCTCCCCCCGTGTGGGGGAGATGCTCGGCAGGGCAGAGGGGGGCGCGAAGGATCGCTACCGTCCCGGCCGACCCGTCTTGCCGGGGCGGCGCTTTTCGCGGCGAGTATCGGCGGGATCCTCGTAGGAGCCGATACCACTGCGCTGGCGGACAACGGGCTTGTCGGAATCGTTGCGATCCTTCGCGCCCCCCTCTGCCCTGCCGGGCATCTCCCCCACACGGGGGGAGATTGCCTGTGGCTTTGCCGGCACCTTTCCTTCGATCGGCTTTTCTGTGCGCCGCACGGTCATCT